>NZ_JBIVGD010000019.1:0-109188 GCF_044748465.1 Paenarthrobacter sp. NPDC089988 | reverse complement strand
GGGCCACATATAACCGTCACCGAAACCCGGCGAGTCACAAAATGGGGCCAGAAATAACCGTCCTACCGGGGCCATCCAAACCTGTCACAGCCACCCATGTCTTCGAATCCCCACTTGTCGTAGGGATGGAAGAACACAAGTTCTGCTTCAACTCCCATATCGGCGAGCTCTTCAACCCGTTCTTCGAGTTCCATCCAGAATGCGGGGTCCGGAAGGGTGAAGTCGTACGTCCCATCGGTAGCCCTCACGAAGGGAGTGAACTCAGGTTCCACTTCGTTGAAGGCGAACCATTTGGGAAAGAGGCACATGCGCAGCTTGTTGAATCCGGAGTACCGTATTGCTTCCATGGTGCGGACCCGTCGTTCAGGGCGTTGGTGCAGCCAGGCATAGGCAGTTGTTCCGATGGGACGGTAGGGGGTGCCATCGTCGTAGCGGAAGTGGAAGCCCTCTGCCCTTATTGGCCCGTGGCTGTCTGGGTCCGGTGGCGTTGCGGCGAAGTTGCCCGTGTGGCCATTGAGGGTTTGGGAGTTGCTGAGAGTCGAGAATGTATATGAACCGGGTTCGAGCGGCATGAACCGCAACCGATAGATGCCCTCGCCGTCGTAGAAGCCTGGTATGTGTACGTGCCCGGCGGGCCCCTCGATCACAGCTGTGAACTCGATGTCGGTGTACGGGTTTCCCTCAATCGGGCCGTGCGCTTCAAGTTCGAACCGTTTGTAGGTCCTCACCGTTTCGGGCCAGCGGGCCGGAGTCCGGTTTCCGACAAGCTGTGCGGGAGCAGGGGTGGGATGCGGCTGGTCTTCGCGTCGCCACGCCGTCGGGTCGGTCGGCTCCGCTGCTGCGAGTTCGGCGAGGGCGGCGTCCTGCGCGGCCGGATCATCGATCAAGGCGGGGGCTGTCCGCACGGCGAGTTCCAGGGGTATGGACGCGAGAGCGTACCGCTCCACTTCGTCGCTGGGCAAAGCGTTCCACTTTTCAAGGATGGCACGGCCGACGGGGTGCATGAGGACCTGGTTGTATGAGACTTCGGGCCCGAAGCCCTGAGAGAAATCAAGAGCGCTGATGGCGTGTCTCCTCTATCCGTGATGGTGTGCTGGAGCAAATGTGTGCGGAACTGACCTAGGCAAAGTCGTCGATCCGCCACTCATCTGCCCACCGCAGGACGGGAAGGTCACCTTCGAAGGTGAACGGCAACCACACGTAGTCCGCCCGCGAGGTGTCCGCAGCTCCAAGGTCTTCAGGGACGTCGTCAGGGAGTGGGTTGCCGGCGAATTGACGTTCGAACATTCCGCGGGCGTCAGACTCCTCCGGGCTGAGGTCCGGATACCAGCGGTCTGCCATGGCAATGTAGAGATCGTTCTTGCCCGGGTGCTTGAACACGCAACTGATTTGGCTGCGGAAGGATGTCTCGCTCGGATCATCCGGGTGCGGGTCCCCCAGCACAGTCCAGGGACCGTGGTAGGACGGCGCACTTGCCACCTCGGATGGGTTGGGGAAGTAGCCGGTGGTTCCGGATGTGACCAGGTAGTGGGTGCTGCCGCGTTTGAAGTGGGCGGGTGCTTCCCGGACAAACGGCGGCGCGCCACGGTGGAAGTGCGTTGAGTAGTAACCCGTGACGGCGGTGTAATCCTCTGTCAGGTCGGCGCAGATCAGCTCGCTGTGGACCCGTTCAAAGTAGTAGTACGCCTTCCCGTCGCTTGGTTCCACCACCAGGTCGAAGTCGCCGGCGTTCATTCCGGCCGGGCGGTAGGCGCTGTTGACGATCTCGTAAGGGCCCAGGAAGGAATCCGCGGTCAGGATCGTGGAACGCTGGGAGCCGTCGGCTTCCATAATTTTAATCCAGCAGACGTATTTCCGGGTGCTGGAGTTGTAGATGATGTGTGGACGGTCCATGAACCTTGCGGGGTGCAGTGGGGACGATGGATCATCCTCGACTGGAGGGATGATGAGTCCTTCGTCCTTCCAGTTGTAGAGGTCTACGGAGGAATAGGCGCGGACGCCCCAGTGCCAGATGCCGCTGCCTGGTGTTGTCCGTTCTTTGTTCTCGCCGTACCAGTAGAACGTGCCGTCCTCATAAAGCATGGATCCGCCGTGTGCTTGGATGCGGTTCCCGTTGGTGTCGAGCCAGGGCTGCCCTGGTTTGATGCTGTCGTTGGTCATGTTTGGTCTGTTCCGATCGTGAGTACGTGAGTGGGCCGTAAAGCAGTCAGTGTTCAGGCGAAAAAGGCCCTCGACTTTCCATCGATCCAGGCATCGCGGGCCACGGTCAGGGTCTGTTTGAGTCTGAGGTCCTCCGATGAGGCTCCCACCCTCACCTCCACTTCCCCTGCTTCGACTTTCCACCTCATGTCTGTGTCCAGGAAGGCCAACTGACTCATCTTTATGGTGAATGCGACAGTGGCCGACTCTCCGGGTTGCAAATGGACCCGACGGAATCCGGCAAGTTCCTGGACTGGTCGAGATACCGAGGCAAACGAGTCACTGACGTAGAGTTGGACGATTTCCGTGGCTGCGACGTCACCGTCGTTGGTGACGGTCAACGAAACCTCCACGGCATCGCCGGGTTCTGCTCTAAGAGTGGACAGGTTCAGATCCGAGTAGGTGAAGCGTGTGTAGGAGAGTCCGTGGCCAAACGGGTAACGCGGCGTGTGGGGTGCGTCCACATAGTCCGGGAAGCCGACACTTTCGCCTTGATGCCATGCTGAGCCGTGAGGGTGGTTGTAGTAAATGGGAACCTGGCCGGCATTCCTGGCGACGCTGACAGGTAGCTTGCCGCTGGGTGAGTGCTTCCCGGTCAGGACATCCACGATCGCCTCGGCGCCGCCTTGTGCCGGGCTCCATGCCTCCAAGAGCGCGTCCAAGTGGCTGTCGGCAGCATCGCTGGAGATCGGCCTGCCATCCAGGTGTACGCCGATAAGAGGCTTGCCCAGCAACGCCAGCTTGTGGATCAGTGCTTCCTGGCAGGAGGGAAGGTTGATGTCAGTTGCATCGACGCCTTCACCCATGGATGCGATGGATGCTGTTCCGTGTTTGCCGCCGAGCGTCAGAAGTACGACGTCGGCACTTGCCGCTAGTGCGAGGGCCTCCTGGTGGCTGCTTTCATCCGTGCCTGCGAAGGGGTAACCGCGCGCCCAGAGCACCTCGGTGTTGGGCAGCCGTACGGTGAGTTCGTCCAGCAAGCTGTGGATACCTGGCTGCTGACGCAGCAGCAATTCCTCGAATTCCGCCCGGTCTGAGGCTTCGATGGTGGTCCCGGGAACCGTGTCGGTAATGTTCTGAAGATTCTCGCCGCTGGTGGTCAAGCCAGCCATGGACGAGTTCACGGCAAGCTTGCCCTCGGCCATGGAATAGTGGGTGTATCCGCCGAAGAAGAATCTTGCGCTTGCTGCATGGCAGCCGATGACTACGAGTCTTTTCAGTCTGGTATCGAGCGGGAGTGCACCGTTGTTTTTGAGCAGGACGAGGGACTCACGCGCGGAATCGCGGGCAACCGTTGGGTCACTGTCTTGCAAGAAGACAGCATCCCGTTCTGCTGATACCGGGGCGAAGGGATTCTCGAAGAGCCCCATCCTGAACTTGGCCGTCAGCACTTCATGAACGGCCCGGTCCAACAGGGCGACGTCGGCCCGTCCGCTGGCAAACCAGTCCTGCAGATCGCTTCCGAATCCCTGGGGCACGTGAAGTTCGATATCCATGCCGGCATTCAAAGCGGCAAGCCCAGCATGGGCGGCCGTCGCTGCCACGCGTTGCACAGTGTGCAGGTTGCCCACGGCGCCATAGTCGGAGACGAGCAAGCCATCAAAGCCCATGTCCTCCCGAAGCAGCGTTTTGAGCAACCTTGATGATGCCGAGACGGGCTCCCCAGCTACGGAGTTGTAGGAAGGCATGACACCCCGGAGTCCGGCGAGGGAGATCGCCGCCTGGAACGGCAGTCCGTAAATCTCCTGCAACGTCCGGTCAGGTACGTTGCAATGGGCGCCGTGGATACCTCCTTCGGTGTGATGGGAGCCGATGAAGTGCTTGGCGACTGCCTCAGTTTGTCGGCCGGCGGGATCCTTGCCCTGGAGACCCTGGGTGAAAGCTACTCCGAGTATTGCTGCAAGGCGTGGGTCTTCGCCGTATGTTTCGCCCTGGCGGCCCATGCGGGGGTCACGGGAGACGTCAAGTACAGGTGCCAGCGTGTGCGTGATACCGACGGCCCGTTCTTGACGGCCGACGATTTCGCCAATGGACTTTTCCAGATCACGGTTCCAGCTCGATGCACGCCCCAAACCGGATGGAAAGCTGGTGGCACCGGGCAGATAGGCCCCGCACAGGCCTTCCATATGAAAAATTGCCGGAATCCCATGCGCTGAAGTCTCCATCGCGGTGAGCTGGACCTTGCGCTGGAAGTCCGTCACTTCGTCCAGCGACGACGCCGAACGGGCTTCCAGGCAGGAAACCTCGCCGATGCCGTGAGGAAACCGGCCCGCAAAATCGTCGGTCCGGTTGATGTCCGTGGGGAAATAGCAGGAGACCTGCGCCATCTTCTGGTCGAGCGTGAGAACCTCAAGGAGTTTCCCGGCCCGTTCCGCCGGAGCCAGTGATTGGTTAAGCCAGGGGGCCAATGTCTTGTCAGTGTGCACTTTTCGTCCTCGTTCCTGATGTGTCCTGCTGGCCAGGAGACGGGAACTCTGCCGACCAGCGACGGTGGGCTGGCCACCGTGCCGGACGACGGGCGCCGGACTTCGAAGTTAACACCGCATGCGTGCAACGTTGCACGTTAGCGTACGCGCTCAGTACTGGAAGCGCAAGCACTGTCTCTCGTCACGTAAGAGGAGCTGGCGCCCCATCCCGTCCAGCCGCCATACCCACAAGGCACTGGAGTCCGGCATGATGGCGTCGATGACTGCCTCGCATTCCCGCCGGCCTGCCCGGAGGACTTCGACCCTGTCGCCAACCTGCAGATCTTCCCATTGTCCCTCGCGCCCGTTGGGGTGGGAATCCGGTTCCGCGGAAGCTACGGTCTGGGGGACGGCAGTCTCGATCGTGGGTTGCTCGGAGGGCATCTTCCGCTGCGCATCGCGGCGCAGTGCAACGGCGTGGGCATTTGGCTGGTATCCCATTTTGCTCATCGTGAGGGCTACGAGTTCACGGGTGTGTTCCTGGACGAGGTGGGGCTTGTTCAGGACATTGGAGACTGTCGCGACGGAAACTCCTGCGGTGGCTGCTACGTCTTTGATGCGTACCGGATTTCGGTCTTTGGCTTCCATAGTCGGGCCAGTTTCTATTTGGCGGTGAGGCCGCCGTCGACCGTGAACAGGCCTCCGGTAGCGTAGGCCGATTCATCGCTGGCCAAGTACACCATGATTCCTTCAACGTCGGCTGCGGTTCCGGCTCTTCCAAGCATGGTCGAATCGACCAGTCCGGCCCGGCTGACTGGGTCGTCGGCGATGGTTTGAACGAGCGGTGTTTCGGTATAGCCGGGGACTACGGTGTTGACCCGTATTCCGGCGGACGCGTAGTCGGCGGCAACAACGCGGGCGAGTCCGTGGACGCCGGCTTTGGAACTGGAGTATGCCGTGAACGTCTGTCCGCACGCGACGACGGCCGTGGGGCTCCCGGTACAGATGATCGATCCGCCGTTCGGCTCCATGGCCCTGACGGCGTGCTTGAGTGTCAGGAATGCTCCTCGCTGGTTGATCGTGACAGTCTTTTCCCAGACCTCAAGGGACAACTCCCCTACTTTGGCGTCCTGGCCGAAGAGCTGTACGCCGGCATTTGCCACGACGATGTGCAGTGGGCCGCCACGGGTCACAGTGGCAAAAGCTTCTCGGACGCTGTCCTCGTCGGAGATGTCTACCGCAAGGGCGATGGCATGTTCTGAACCGGTTGTGGCTGCGGTCTTTTGGGCGGCTTCCAGATTGATGTCCGCGAAGTAGGTAGTTGCGCCTTCGGCGACGAAGCGCTGCGCTACAGCCCTCCCGATACCGGACCCTGCGCCGGTGACGAGAGCTGTTTTCCCTTCGAGTCGGTTTGTCATGATGATGTTTCCTTCACTTTTTTGGTGGTGGTCGACCAGGGTGCGAGGTCGAGTTCAAGCGTCGAACCGTTATCAAGGCCGAGATGCGTGCGGATGGGCTTGTCGCTCAGGTTGGCGGCCAGAATGACCGTGTGGGTGCCGTCCTGGACCGCGTAGACGACCACGTCGCCCGAGTTGCCGGTGACTTGGAGGACCGGTTTTCCTCGCAGCGATGCCAGGACTGCGAGCATCTCACCGGCTGGGGTCAGCTGTGTTCCCTGGGTGATGCCGCCCGGCCCGGCGAGCTCAAAATAGGAGAGGCTGCTGATCCCCGGCATTGTCAGCGCAACCACACTGCCCAGCAGCCATGCCGCAGCGAACGGTTCCGTCTGGAGGGTGTCGACTTCGGCCATCGCGGCTTGTCCGGCAGTTGTTGCGACGGCGTTGAACCGCGGCTTGAGTGTCACGGGACCGACGTGCACCGGTCTCCCGGCTGTGAGCCGCAGAGCGTTGTCGGCCGTCAGGCGCTGCATAGGCAGCGTCTCCACAATGTGCGGCACCTCGGAGGCGTGCATTTGTGGTGTGACGCTGTAAGTCCAGGATGGTGCATTGGCAGGCAGTGACTCCGAGCCACGGTTCAGTTCCGTGAAGTGCGCGCGTGTCCCGGCAACCAGCTCTCCTTGGTATTCCAACTCCCCTGCCGCGGCAAGCAGTTCGGCCCACAGCGCGGGTTCGCTGAGATGGCTGCGGGTGTCGAATACGGCCAGCCGCAGGACTTTGGCCAGGGGCAGCATCTGAACCATCCCGGCGACCTGATGTGCGGCTTCGACGACAAGCCGGACATCCAGAGGAACACCCAGCGTGCCCGCTTGCTCCACTGCGTGGGCCAGGTGCTCCGCTGCTGCAGGACCAGCGGTGATTTCCACGAGGAGCGCCTCCAGCCCCGGTATTCGTTGCTGCCCGCCGGCGACCCAGCCAGCCGTCGTCGACGACGCGACCGTCAGTGCCGGCACCACCCCAATCCGGGTGTCGAGCACCCGGGGCATCTCCATCCTGTTGTGTGCCTGAGGGACGATCGTGGATTCATTCGCACGCGCTGCTGCGGACAGCCTGATGGATTGTTGAACCCTGGTTCCGGCCCGGACATGGACCGGGAACGGTTCGGACAAGGGTGTGCTGTAAGTCTTGAAGGACGCATCAGTCCAGTTGCGTTGATCCTCCGTTTCAAAAACATCCCCGGCAAAGCCAAGGTGGAATTGGGCGCCATCACGTTCCCACTCCATGGATTCGATGTCCATAAATGGCTGGTGCGGGCTGATGTCCACGGGGAAGCGGCCATTGATGCTCTGCCCGGCCGTTGTCCCGACGCCGACAGGTAGCCCAGCCTCTTCTGGCCGGTGCAGGACTACCAATCCGATGCGGTTGCTGAGGAAGTCTTCGGGTGCGATGCCCTCGAAGGACACGAGCAGCGATTCCGCTTCGAACCGTATGGTGAGTCGGCCGGTGTAGCGGACACCAAAACCGTTGAAGGCCAGGTTCAGGTTGAGTTCAGTCCCCCACTCCCCCTCGTCGAGCGTGGAGTCCTGGACGGTGGGTACGAGTGTGCGCCAGTCCTTGTCCCTGACAACGGCTCGGATGGCGCGCAATGCCTGGATGCCGTTATAGCTGATGGCGGCCAGCTCGTCGTTCCGAAGCTCGGCCGCCCATGGACCCGAGTGAATGGCGGTCCTTGGCGCGATGACCCGGTCCTGGTTGCCGAGGATCATTCGGGCTGCTCCAGGACGCACATCCGGACCGCCATGTATGGGCGAGCCGGGAGCTTCACCGTTTGACGGCCGGTGTACGTGCCGGGCAGCGGATCGATCGTCATCGCCCAGGTGTCAATGACGTCGATCCTTGCGTGCTTACCTTCCGGGATGTCAACGGTGCGGAATTTGTGCTGGCTGTAGCCGTTGTAGTGGATTTCGTACTCGCCCTTTATCCCGCTCACGGGCGTGGGCGAGAGGGAGATCAGGGGTTCAAGCCTGCCCGTTGGGGACTCGCTGATCAGCTGCTCGAGGAAGGCAATCCGCTCCGTGCTTTCTCCGATCAGGCGTCCGCCCTTGGCCCACCAGAGCAGGTCGTCTTCTTGATAGTAGGTTTCGCCGTGGGTGTAGTACCCGCCGCGAAGGTTTGTCTCCCAGGCACGGCGGACCACCTCCGTGGCGGGGAGGCTGCCCCACTCGTATTCGAGGTCACCTTCATACCCGATCTCATCCAGGACGACGGGCTTGCCCCATTGTTCGTGGAAGTCCTGCACGAGCTCGGCGGTCTTGTAGTAGTCCACCTTTTGGATACTGCAGTGGGTTGCCCAATCAGCAGAATAGTCGTAGAGCCTCGTTCCGTTATGGACGGACAGGAGGTGACCGGCGTGGTCTTCTTCACGCACAATTCGGGCGAAGCGTTCCCAGTCCTCGCGGCGCTTGGTAGTGACGAAATCATATTCGTTGGCCAACGACCACCAGACGTTTGGCAGTGCAGCGAGCCGTCGGACCACATACCGGAGGTATCTGTCGTCGGCGGCCTTCCCCATGTCGCTGAAGCCCCAGCGGTCGTAGGGGTGGAACAGGATGATGTCGGCTTCGATCCCGAGCCTGCCCAGGTCACTGATCCTGTTCTCCAGGTGCTGGAAAAAGGCAGGGTTGAATGTGGTGGTGATCCAGCCGTCGCCGTTTTTTTCGAACGGATACAAGCCGGGTTCGTTGTCGTTGAAAATGAACGCTTTGGGGAAGACGCACATGCGGACCTTCGTGAACGGTGAAGATGCCAGCGTGGCCAGGGTTTCTTCTTCAAGTTCCGCGGTTTGGTGCGTCCAGGCGTAGAGGGTGGTTCCAACGGGGCGGAACACCTTGCCCTTGCTGTCTGCGAAGTGCAAACGGTCGGCAACCTGAACCAGGCCACGTTCCACGGATGGTTTGACGTCGATGCTGCCATAGAGGCCATCCAGGGAACGGGCTGTGGAGCTTGTCCTGAAGCGCCACTGGCCGGGGGTCTTGGGAAGGAACCGCACGAGGTATCGCCCCTCACCGTCGTAGAACCCTCCGACGACGGTTTCCTGGCCGTTCGACTCGAAGGTGGCATGCAGTTCCACGTCCGTGAACGGATTTCCGTGCGATGGTCCGTCAATGGCTACTTCCACCGGCGTGTTCTCGGAGCCGAAAGCCGGAACGATCAAAGTTGCCGACGCGCGCGGAACGTCATCGCCTTCGTAACCCAGGTCTGGGAGGACCGGTCCGGGTTCAACCTCTTCAGGCAGTTCGATGGCCGAGAGCCGTTCCCAGAGTTCATCCCGGACGCTGTCCTTGAGCCGGAAGAGGGTGGCAAGGGCGCCAATCGGGAGGTCGAGCGCTCCGCCCATAGAGTCGGCGTTTTCGACGACGTGGGGCAGCGCGGCCCTCATGGCTTCCCTTCCGGGGGCCACCTCCAGTACGTTGCGTGTACGTGTCTGATCATCCATTACTGCCATGTTCCAGGCCTCCTTCTGTCGTTGAATGTCTTATGAGTCAGTTCCCATGCCAACGCGGCTATCAGCGCAGCGGTCATTGTTGCCGCAGCCCATTGGGGCAAAGAGTTCAGCCCGCTGAGTTCGATGGCGGTGCCGCCAAGGAACGCTCCTCCACCGATGCCAACGTTGAATGCCGTGGTTTGAAGGGCCGCTGCCATGTTCCGGCGCTGCGATGATGCCACGAGCATCATGCGCGTTTGGAGCATGACCGGCACGCCACCGAACACCGCTCCCAGAACGCCTGACAACAACCAAACGGCCGGCTGTGAACCGGTGGCCAGCGGCAGTGAGGCCAGTATCAGAATCAGTACCAGGACCGAGCCGAAGAACAACCGCCGTGGAGACCTGCCGAACAAGGCACCCGTTACGGCAACCCCGAGCGCGCTGGCAGCCCCACCCACGAACAGCATCACGGGAATCACGGCCGGTTCCATGTGAACAGTGTCCAGCAGCCACACAACATTGAAAGTCCCGAAGCTCGTCTGTGCTCCGACGATCAAGACAATCAGCAGGCAGACCACGAGCACCGGCATCAGCCCCTCCTTGCGTGGGTTGTCCGCACTTTTGGCCGCCTTGGGCCGGCTGATCGCAACGGCGGGCAGTTTCCAGGCCATCAGCACAAGCACCAGCAGTATCAGTCCGGCCAGGACAGCGAAGGAGGAACGCCAGCCGAACGCTTGGCCGAGGGCATTGCCAAGCGGTATGCCTACCAATCCCGATATGGAGCCTCCGGCCGCAGTCACTGCCGTCGCCTTGCCCAGCTCGCCGGGTCGGACCAAGCCGGCGGGGTAGGCAGCAACAACTGACCAAAACGCTCCGTGGGCCAGGGCACCAAGGGCCCGCGCGGCGAGGAGCATTTCGAAGGTCGGTGCAAAGGTGGTCCCCAGATTGCCTGCACCGATCAGCGAAAAGGAGATCAGAACCATGGCCTTCCGCGGCACGCGCCGGGTGAGCACTGTCAACGGTGCGGCCGTGATGATCACGGTCAGCGCGAAGACCGTGATCAGGTTTCCGACTTCGGCCGGGGATCGGCCAAACTCAGTCGCGATGTGGGGTATGAGCCCTCCGGGAAGGAACTCGGTGGCCATGGAGAGGAAGATCGCCAAGGCCAGTGTCATGAGCCCCATGAGGGGAAAGGCACTGGCTTGCGCGGGTGTGGTTCGGTTTTTTGTCTGGTCCGGTTTCACGGAAGAAGTCATCCTGTTTCCTCACAAGATTGATGTTTCTGCCGCGATGCCAGCGGATCAGTTGCCCCTGCGGGGTTGTGGGCTTGGTGTGGTGTTCAGTGCGAATTGGTTTCCGCTCGTCGTATGCGGATCGCCATGTACTCCCGGCCGGGAAGGTCCACCACCATCCGTCCATTCACGGGTTCGGGCAAAGTGGTGATGCTCATGTTCCAGGTGTCGATGACGTCCACGTGCCATGCGGAACCTGCGGGCATCAGCATGGACCGGTAGCGGGGACGGCCGATTCCCAGATAGATGATCCGGTGGTCGTCGTCGCCACCGGTACGGGAGTCCCAATCGCTGGGGCGTGGATCCCAATGTCCGCTCGGTGCCTCGGATATCAGCTGCCGCAGGAACCGTAGGCGATCAGGGGATTCACCTTTGAGAATGCCGCCCTTCGACCACCAGATCACATCCTCGGGGTCCAGGTAGGTTTCACCGTGACTGACATAGCCGCCGCGCACGGCCCCTTCCCAGAAGCGCCGCACGAGTTCCTGGGCGCTGAGGTTTCCCCAGCCTTCTGCGACGTCTCCTTCGTAGCCGACTTCATCGGCCACAACGGGTTTACCCCATTGCTCCCGCCAAATTTGCGTGTTCTCGGTTGAGAGATAGTTGTCGGTGCGTTGGACACTGCAATGTGTGATCCAGGGCCGGGTGTAGTCGTAGAACGTGGCGCCGTTATGGATGGAGATGAGGTGCCCTGCGTGGTCTTCCTTCCCCACGACCGCTGCGAAGCGTTCCCAGTCGGACTCGGTTTTGGTGGTCATGAAGTCGTACTCGTTGGCCAGCGACCACCAGACGTTTCGGAAGGCTCCGAGCCTGCGCACTACATAACTGAGGTACAGATCCTCTGCCCATGCGGGCATGTCGGAAAAGCCCCACCTGTCGTAGGGGTGGAAAAGGATCAGGTCGGCTTCAATGCCGAGGTCCTGGAGCGCCTGGATCCGTAGCTCGAGATTCTGGAAAAAGGTGGGGTTGAACCGCCCGAAGTCCCAGGTCCCGTCGGCACCGCGCTCATAGGCGTAGCTCTCGGGTTCGTTGGAGTTGTAGGAGTAGGACTTCGGAAAGACACCCATGCGGATTTTGGTGAAAGGAGCGGATGCCAAAGTGTGCAGCGTTTGTTCCTGCAGTTCCCGGGACTGGTTGGTCCAGGCGTAGGCCGTGGTTCCGACGGGCAGGAACGGCGTGCCATCTTGATAGGCGAAATGGAACGTATCCTTCACCTGCACCTTGCCGTGGTTTCGTTCGCCCGGTTCGGTTACCTCGAATCTGCCCGTAACGCCGTCCAAGGACGGTGTGTTGGAGCTCGTTTCAAAGGTCCAGGTTCCAGTGGACGGTGGCATGAACCTGATCCGGTACACCCCGCCCCCATCGTAGAAGCCACCAACACGCACCAAAGTTTCACCGCTGTTGAACGTCGCAGAGACCTCCACATCGGTAAAGGCTGTAGCGGCCGCTGGCCCATTCAGGACCACTTCGGCAATGCCCCACTGTTCGGAACTTGCGGCGAACCCGGGAACGGTAGGCTCACGGGTACCCTCCAACAGCCCGCGGGGCGTCGACGGCTTTTCCGCTCGCTGCCTCGCCTGTGGAGATGTGCCAAGGGCGGCCATGTCGGCCCAGAGAGGGGCCAGGTCCGGGGTTGTATCCCCGACCGCGCGTGCCCAGTGGGCCACCTCGTCAAGCTTCGCCAGGGGGCTAAGGTCCCAGTCGTTCCATGTCTGGAACCCAGGCAGATGCTGCTCAAGGATCCACCTGGCGTCGGGGTTGGCCAGGATCTCGCCAAGGGTCGCGTTCTTGGTGAATGCCATGAAGGAATGTCCTATGCGTGGGGTGTATAGCGGACCGAGTGGACGGTACCGCTGTTGAAGGATTGGACGGCCAGCATTCGGCCGGTAAAGCCGGAGGCCACTTCCGTGGAAAGGTGTCGCCCGTCAAGGCGTCCCAGCTCGCGGACTCCGGAAGGTTCGACGACGGACAGCACCACTTCGTCGGGTCCGCCGTGGCCCAGCGGCACTGTCGGAGACGACGGCGGCACGGCCTCAATGCGCAAAGTCACCGCTTTCGCGGCTACCTGGACGGCAGCGAGTTCATGTTCGATGTCTCCCAGACGCGCGCAGGCCCGGACTTGCCCATCCAGCAGCTTGAGCCCGAACCAATACCTGTCATCAATCCGCAGCGTGAGACTGCCGGAGAGGCTGAACGTTGCCTCAGCCGTCCATTCCAGATCGCGCACCCGCGTGCACAGCAGCCCCGGACATCCATCGGCCAACGACGAAAGGCGGAGGCCGCCGTCGTCATCTTTTGAGACGATCGACGCTGGTTCACCGCCGGGTACAACCCATCGGGCATCCAGCGGACCGTGCGGAAAGTTTTCGGTGAATCCCGTTTCTGCCTGAGGGATGTCAAAGCGGTCCTCGATGAATACCGGCCAGCCATCAACCCAGTCGACGCCGGCAAGGAACGTCTCCCTGCCGAGGACATGGAATCCGGGGGTGGAACCTTTGGCGCGCACGCCGAGGTAGACCGCCGCCCAGCTGCCGTCAGGCGTCTGGACCAGGTCGGCGTGACCGACGTTCTGGACAGGGTGGATGGTGCTGCGGTGGGTAAAGACCGGATTGGCGGGGCATGGCTCGAAAGGCCCCGCCGGAGAGCTCGCGCGTGCGACGGTAACGCAGTGGCCTCGTTCCGTTCCGCCTTCGGCGAGCAGCAGGTACCAATAGCTGCCAATGCGGTAGAGGTGGGGAGCCTCAACAGCACCCAAGCCACTGCCCTGCCAGATCGGGTATGGCTCATCCAGCAGCCTTCCCGTGGACAGGTCCAAGCGCGCTTGACGGATTCCCACCTCGCCCTCGGTAAAGCTCATGGCCTTCCAGCTCAAGTAGCAGGTTCCATCCACGTCCCAACACAGATCAGGGTCAATGCCGATGGCCCCATCCACGAAGACCGGTTCGCTCCACGGGCCTGCCGGATCCGTACTGTGCACCAGGACCTGGCCGGCGTCGTAGTCGCTGACGTTGGTGGTGACGAACCAGAAGGTTTCTTCGTGGTGGCGGAGGGTACCTGCGTAAAGCCCCGTGGAGGGACGTGCGTTGCCCAGCCGGAACTGGCTTCTGCGATCGAGCACATGGCCTATCCGGGACCACGTCACCAGGTCACGGCTGTGGAAGATCGGTGCTCCGGGGAAGTATTCGAAGCTGGACGTCGTGAGGTAGTAGTCCTCCCCCACCCGGCAAATGGTGGGGTCGGGATGAAACCCCGGCAGGATCGGCTGGAGCGCGGAGGGTGAAAAGTTCCTGCCCGGCGCTGAGGGGTCAACTGCGGATGCTGTCATCGGGAGCTCCCTTTAAGGATCTCCGCCACTTTTTGCCGCAAAGGGATACGATTGCTGACCCAAGGCTCCGGCACCAAGGCCCAACCCAATTTGCCCACCGGTTCGTCAAGGTACCTGGCGAGTTTCTCGGCGGCTTGCGCCTCACCGTCAGGAGCGATACCCGTTTCGACGGCGGCACCAACCACGGCCGACCAGGTGGAGGGCTGGTTGTCGAGCAGTTCGCGAATTGTCGCTGCCGTTCCTTCACCGCCAGGGGCGGCTGGATCGACGATTGACCAGGAGTGCTTTCCGTGCCCAACGGTAATGGCTTCTGCGGAACCGGGAAGGCGTACCGCAGCCGTTGATCCGACGGGCGCAACCACGGTAAGGGTCAGCTGACCGCCCTCACGGCGCCAGTCCACGGAAGCTTCGCCGTAGGGGGTGAGGTGACGGGCCGAGGCCTGGGTAAGTGCCGCCGTCGGATGGGGTTGTACGAGAATCTTCCGGTAACCGGGCGCGGCGGGTGCGAGCCCTGCCACGCTGCGATGCAGCCAGTCGGCCACTGCGCCCAGCGCGTAGTGGTTGAAGGACGTCATGCCGCCCGGGTTGACGCTGCCATCGGGGCGCATGCTGTCCCACCTTTCCCAGACAGTGGTGGCACCCATGGTGACCGGATAAAGCCAGGACGGGCAGCCGGTCTGCAGCAACAGCCTGTAGGCGACGTCGATTTCACCGGCTGAGGTCAGAGCATCACATACCAGCGGGGTCCCAACGAACCCGGTGCTGATCCTGAAGCCGCTGACGCGCACCAGATCGGCGAGGCGACGCCCGGCCTCCAAGCGTTGGTCCTCGCTGGGCAACAGTGCCCACTCAAGGGCCATTGCATAGGCGGTCTGGGTGTCGGAGAGAATGCGGCCTGCCGGGGTCACGTAGGTGCGTGCAAACGCCGCCCTGACTTCGTCGGCCAGCTTGTTGTAGTTGGCGGCCTCCACGTCCCGTCCCAGGATTGCCGCTATACCTGACAACACCTCCGCAGAGCGTGCCAAGTGGGCGGTCGCCACCACATCAGGGTCAGTTTTGGCCCGGGCAGCGTCTTCCGGCGGGGCGCTGGGATCGAGCCAATCGCCGTACTGGAATCCCCCCGTCCACAAGGAGTCTGCCCCCGCCAGATCGGCTGCCTTGTCCACCCAGGCACACATACTGGGGAACTGACGTTCCAGTACCTGCAGGTCGCCCGTTCGCTGGTAGACGGTCCACGGAACCAGCACGGCGGCGTCACCCCAGGCGGCGGTGGGTGCGTTGGTCAGGTCTGAGTGGACCACGTCAGGTATGACGTGCGGCACGGATCCGTCCGGGAGTTGCTCGGCCGCGAGGTCCTTGAGCCAGGAGCCGAGGAATCCTCCGATGTCATAGAGGAAGGACGCGGTGGGTGCGAAGACCTGGATGTCGCCGGTCCAACCGAGTCGTTCGTCGCGTTGTGGGCAGTCGGTGGGAACGTCGACGAAATTTCCGCGGATGCTCCAGTTGACGTTCTCGTGGAAGCGGTTGAGTAGTTCGTCGGAGGAGGTGAACCATCCTGTGCGCCGTAGGTCCGTGCCGATGACGACGGCTTCAATGTCCTGCTCGGTGAGTCCGGGGACACCGGAGACCTCTGCGTAGCGGAATCCATGGACGGTGAGGATGGGCTCCAGGGTTTCCTCGGCTTCCCCGGCCACAAGGTAGGTGTCGGTGGCCTTGGCGGAACGCAGCGGCTCGGTGCAGAGCTCGCCGTTTTCCAGGACTTCGGCATGTTGGATAACCACCTGGGTGCCGGCCGGCAGGTTCCTGGTGCGGAGCCTGACCCAGCCGACGAGGTTCTGCCCGAAGTCGACCAGAGTTTTCCCTGATGGTGACGTGAAGACCGAGGCGGCCGGAAGGACCTCGGTTAGCCGGATTGCCGGCCCTTCCGGTGCGACGAGCGTGCTGAGGTCGGCGGGGATGATCTCGACGGCGGCATCCTCGCCGGCGGCGGGGGCTACTGCGGTGGCGAGATCCGTTAGCTGGCCGTCGTAGAGGTCGTCGGCCAGGATGTGGCTGTTGCGGGCTGTCCAGGTTCCGTCGGAGAGCAGGACGTAAGTGCCGCCGTCGTGCGTGGTGACTTCGAGCTGGGCGAGGACGGCGAGCCGGTCGCCGTAGATGGCGCTCTTGTGTTCAAAGCCGAGGCGGCCACGGTACCAGCCGTTGCCCAGCAGCATGTCCAGGTGGTTGACTCCGGGACGCACGATTTCCGTGACGTCGTAGGTGTGGTAGCGGAGACGATGGTGATATGAAGTCCAGCCCGGGGCCAGGACCGTGTCGTCGATGCGCTGCCCGTTGATTGTTGGTACGTAGATGCCGTGCGCGGTTGCGTAGAGGCGGGCCATTTGGATTGTTCCAGGGATGTCCAGGAGGCCGCGAAGTACTGGCGCGGGCTGGCCTACGCGGCCAATGCGGGCAGGACTGATGAACTCAGCCGACCAGTCCTCTTCGTGCAGCAGGCCTGCCTCGACAGTGGAAGGGTTGCTCCAGTCGCTCCAGTCGTTGCCGTGCGCAACACGGACCCTTAATATCGCCGCTTCCCTGGACTGCAGAGCCGGTCCCGGCCACGGGACGAGGACCTGTTCGGAGCTCTCGACCCGGTAGACAACGGTGCCGGTTTCCCTGGTGTCTTCAACTTCGTAGGCAGTTTGGGTGTAGTCCTCGTCCGCGGCCGGCACGGTCCAGGACAGGCGGGGTGTGCCCGTGCCGATGCCGAGTACCTTGTGGGGTTCGGTGCGGTTTTCGAAGCGGGGGGCAGAGGGAGCGGCAGCGTGTGCCATGTGTTTCTCCAGACGGATTGTTGCTGTGGCCGGCGGGCAACCGGGGTGATCTACGTGGTGGGGTTTGCTCAGAGTGATGCCGTGGCGCCGTTGGGGTCCACTGCCTTTTTCTCGTCGAGGAGCAGCTTGAGCCGGGCGGCCCGACGCTCGCGCTGCTTTGCGGGGTCGGCGACGGGTGCAGCCATCTGTAAGCGACGGGTGTATTCGTGCCGGGGCGCGCGGGCCACTTGCTGCGCTTCGCCGAGTTCCACGACAGCGCCTTGGTACAGCACCGCGATCCGGTGGCTGATGGAGTTGACCACCCCGAGGTCGTGGCTGATGAAGAGGTAGGCCACACCGGTTTGTTCCTGCAGTTCCTTGAACAAGGTCAATACCCGGGCCTGGGTTGTGACGTCAAGGGCGCTTGTTGGCTCGTCGCAGATGATGACTTGAGGGTCCAGGGCCAGCGCTCGTGCGATGGCGATCCGTTGGCGCTGTCCGCCGGAGAACTCTTTGGGGTAGCGGTTTCCAGCGTCGCTTGGGAGACCCACCGCGTCCAGCAGTTCCCGTACGCGTTGGCGACCGCCGGTGGCGCCTGCGGCGGCCATCGGTTCAACGAGGATGTCTTCCACCGTCATCGAAGGATTCAGGGAGGAGTAGGGATCCTGGAAGACAACTTGGATTCCGCGGGCTACCTTTCGCCGCTGGGTCCGGGAGATGTTGCTGATGGTGTCCCCCTGGAAGGTGATGGTTCCTTCTGTGACCGGTGCCAAGCCGAGGATTGCACGTCCGATGGTGGTCTTTCCGGAGCCTGACTCACCCACCAGGCTCAGGGTCTCGCCGGCGTGGAGGTTGAGGCTGACGTTGTCGATGACCCGTTTGGAAATGCCGTGTCGGCCCTTGTAGGTGACAACGAGGTTCTCTACTTGCAGCAGTTTTTCCTTCATGGCTCAGACCTCCATCAGTTCGACGCGGCGGGAAGACTCAAGCAGTTCCTGCGTGTACCGCTGTTGGGGCGCGGTGAACAACGAGTCGACGTCGTTGCGCTCCACGATCCTGCCGTCTTTCATGACGCTGACGTTGTCGCACAGATCCGCAACAACACCCAGGTTGTGGGTAACCAGGATCATGGCAAGCCCCCTCTCGATGCTGAGTTCGCGCAGCAGTTCCAGGACCTCGGCTTGGACTGTTACGTCCAGTGCAGTGGTCGGTTCATCGGCGACGATCAGATCGGGATCCGCTGCCACGGCGCCGCAGATGAGGACGCGTTGTGCCATGCCTCCGGAGATTTCGTGGGGGTAGAGGCCCATGACGCCTTCGGGGTCCCGGATTCCGACCCTCGACAGCAGTCCGATGAGATGTGTTTTGGCGTCCTTGGCACTCATTTTCTTCACCGCACGCAGTCCGTAGACGAGCTGGGCGCCAATAGTGAAAGACGGGTCCAGGTTGGACATCGGCTCTTGCGGGATGTAGCCAATCCGGTGACCCCTTGCCCCCTTCAGCGATTTGGTGTCTGCGAGAAGATCCTCACCGTCCAGGAGGATGCTTCCCCCAAGAATGACGGCTTCTTTGGGCAGGATACCGAGGGTCGAAAAGGCCATCTGTGACTTGCCTGAACCGGACTCCCCGACGAGTCCGTGGATTTCGCCCTTCCGAACGTCCAGGTCGACACCGTGGACAACTTCGCGGACATGGTCCGGGCTGTCCGGATAGCCGATCCGGAGGCCGCGGATGGACAGCAGAACCTCGTTGCTACCCTCGGCTCGTTTAACCTGCGTCCGCTCGCGCTGCGCAGCGGTGACGAGTTCCATTCGCCGTGACTTCTTGAGGTTGTTGTTGTGGGCGGACGCTTGAAGGACATCCCGCAATACGTTGCCCAGCAGCACCAGGGCCAGAATCGTCAAGGTGATCAGGAGGGCAGGCCAGAGTACGCCGAAGCGGTTGTTGTAAATATTAGCGTTGGCATTCTGCAGGATGCCACCCCAGGAGGGTTGTTTCGGATCGCCAAGGCCCAGGAATTCGACGCCTGCCTGGATGGCAATGCCTGAGGCTGCGACGAAGGAGCTCTGGATCACCACGGGCGCGCGGACGGCCCACAGGACATGGCGTCCGATAATGCGGAGATCGGAAAGGCCAACAACTTTTGCCGCGTCAACGTAGAGTTCCGTTCGAACGGCCAGGACCACTGAACGAACCAGTCGGTAGTACGTTGGTGAGACAAGCACGCCGAAGACCGCCATCGCTACCAGCACATTTGGGCCGGTCAAGGCGAACAGGGCGATGAGCAGGACGATGCTGGGCAAGGACATGATTACGTCCGTGACGAACCCGGCGGCCGCCTCGAACTTGCCGCGGTAGAAGCCGGCAAGCAAGCCCGCGGTCACGCCTATCAGTACAGCAATAGCCAGGACCAGTACAGCGCCAAGAAGGGTGCCGTTCGTTCCCCACATCAACTGCGAGAGGGTGTCCCGGCCTGCGCGGTCGGCGCCCAACAGATGACCCGGTGAGAAGGGTGGAGCGTTGACGGCGTCAAGGTCTGCCTGGTTGGGCTGATAGGGAGCGAGCAGTGGACTGACCAGTCCGAACGCGATCACGAAGAGCAGGAAGGCAATGCTGAGGGCACCTTGGGGGTTTCTCAGCAATCTGGTCAGTATTGAATGGCCTTTGGGCGCCACTGGGGCTTTCATCGCAAGCGGCGTGGTTTCGGCGCTCATCGGGTCCTCGCTTTCGGGTTCAGCATGGTGTTGGCGAAGTCGCCCAGGAAGTTGACCACCAGCACGATGATGATGGTCACTACGACGGTCCCCATGACCATGGGCACGTCGCCTTGCTGGGCCGAGGTGTTCGCCAACTGCCCCATGCCGGGAAGGGCCATGACTTGTTCGACGAAGATGGCTCCGCCCAACAAGCCGAGTGTTTGCAGGCTCAGCACGGTCAGGCCAGGCCCACCGGCGTTCCTGAGTACATGCCGGAAAACCACACGGGACTCACGTATGCCCCGTGCCCGCAACGTGCGGACGTAGTCCTTGGACAGGGCATCAAGCACGGCACCACGGAATTGGCTTGCAGCACTGGCTACAGATCCAATCAAGAGCGCAAGGACCGGAAGGGTGATCGACAAGAGCCAGCCGCCGAAGTTGCGGTCCGGCGATACGTACCCCGTGGCCGGAAAGACGCGGACGGCGATTGCGAAGGCGAAGACCAGGACGATGGCGATAATGAAGGGCGGGACAGCCGCTCCCAGTACTGAAATGAACTGGAGAACCCTGTCCAGCCAGCCACCATGGACCGCGGCCGCGACGCCCAACAAAACACTAAGAATCAGCGTGAAGACCAAGGTCAGGATGACCAGGGTCAGTGTCACCGGCACCCTCGTCGAGAGCGCAGACGTCACGGTTTGGCCCGTGAAGAAAGACTCACCGAGGTTGCCGGTGACAGCCTTGACCAACCAATCCCCAAACTGCACCAACAGGGGTTGGTCAAGCCCCAGGCTGACCACTTTGCGTTGCACGTCAGCGTCTGTGGCTTGGTAACCCAGGATTGCGCGGGCAATACCGGTACCGTTGCCAAACATCAGGCTGAACGTTGCAAAGCTGACGAGGATAAGTATTCCCGCAGAGCGGAGAAGACTCTTGAACAAAGAAGACATCATTGTGGTCGCCCGGGTTTCTGGTGTTGTTACGTGTGGTTGCGTTACTTGAAGTCGCGCAAAAGCGGGTGGAGGCCTGAGAAGTCGCTGGACTCCTGGAGATCAACCTTGGGGTTGGTCGCGTAGAAACGGTCCATGTAGGCCATCGGCACGAACCAGGCTTGTTCCGTCACGTACTTGTTCAGGTCCTGCTCGGCTTGTTTGCGCTCAGACTCGGATCCAGTGAGGACCGTGTTCCACAGCCCCTCGACCTTCGCATCGGCCTGGTGCGAAACGTTCCAGATTCCGTCCTTCAACACGTAGTCGCTGATGTCCTGCAGCGATTCGCCGTAGTTGCCCAACTGCCACAGCGGGACGGGGAATTTGCCGCTCAGCAGTTCAGCGATGGCATTCGGCCCCGAAAGCGGCACTTGCTCAACCTTGATGTTCAACAAGGCCAACTGCTGCGTGATGTATGGCATCAGGGTTTCATGGTTCTGCCCGGCCATGGTCGGAATCTGCAGCGTGAATCCGTCGGCGTAGCCGGCCTTCGTCATCAACGCCTTGGCCTGATCCACATTGAAGGGGTACGGATCCTTCATTCCGTCAATGTAAGCGTCGCTGCCCTCACGGAAGATCTGGTACGCCGGGCTCGCGTGGCCCTGGTAGAGCTTCTGAGCCATCGCGTCCCGGTCGAAGACCATGTTCATGGCTTTACGGACATCAAGGTTGCCAAGTGCCGGCACCTTCTCGCCCAAATGGTCAGTAATCAAAAGGCGTGTAGTGCTGCTGCCTTTGAGGGTCTGGATGTTCTGACCGGCGGCCTTCGCTTCTTCCAGTGTGGCCGCGGAGACCATGGTGCCGTCGATTTGCTGCGTCTTCAGCGCGTTCACCGCTGCAGTCTCGTCCTCAAGGACTTTGATCACGAGCTTCTTGTAAGGAAAGTTTGCGCTGTCCCAGAAGGAATCATTCTTGACGAAGGTGTACACCGAACCCCGCGTCGTTTCAGACTCGCTCAGGGTGTAGGGCCCGGAGCCCACGGGAACGTCGAACTTCTTGGAGGCGATGGATGCCGGTGTAGCAATCTTGGATTCGCACATCCGCAAGGCCAGCAAAGGATTGGGCGCCGGCCAGGAGATCGCGACTGTTTGGGTGTCAGGCGTCTGAACGATGATTCCCGCCCACCGGCTGGACGCTCCACCAGCGGTGGCGTAGTACTCCGCGTTGGCCTTGACAGCTGCAGCATCTACGGGCGTGCCGTCGGAAAACTTCACGCCGTCGCGGATGTGGAGGGTAGCCGTTTTCTGATCGGCGCTGAACTCCCACTTGTCTGCCAAGGATGCTTCTGGCTTGCCGGTCTTGTCGCAGCGAAGCAACGAATCCCAGACGGCGTCAGCCGACCATCCCTGGTAGCTCGGCTGTACACCAGGGTCCCATCCCTGAATATCAGCCGTCATACCGATGGTCAGGAGGTCCTTACTGCCGGATCCGCTCCCGGTATTACCATCCGTGCCGCCACTCGTGCAGCCAGTGAGCGCAACCAGCCCGATGGCCAGCGGTGCTGCCAAGGCGACAAGGGCACGTCCTCGTGTGCGTCGCATGAAAAACTCCTTTGTTGTTGAGGGGCAGATACGCTGCCTGCAACGTCGTCAAAGCCTCGCTCTTGAGGGGCAATTTCATCGGCGTGCAACGTTGTCCGTAAGAACTGTAGGTCAGTTCTGAATCCGGCGTCAAGACCAACTTGTCGCATGGATCACAATTCCGGAGCAAAAGCCCTGCAAATAGCAGGAACTCTCTGTCGTACTGCAGCGGTGGCGTGTGCCCGACTTGGCGCGAGCTTGCCAATATTGGTACAACGTTGTCCGTTCCGTTAGACTGAACATGAAGCTATGGACAAGGAGAAGGGGTCGACGTTGACACCGAAGGACAGCGCCACTACCGACAAGCCGCGCCGGGCAACCCTTCAGGACGTCGCCGGTGAAGCCGGCGTATCCTTCTCTGCGGTATCCAAAGTGATCAGGGGCGCGTCCGGCGTGAGTCCCCAAATGCGTGAGCGGGTCACCGCTGCCATCGAGAAACTGGGGTACAGACCCCACGCCGGCGCGCGTGCCATGCGTGGAAAGTCGTACACCGTGGGCGTGATGATCGTCGAGATGGAATCACCCTTCCAGCCCGAAGTGGTCAAAGGGATCACGGACGCCCTGGAGACAACGCCCTACCAGGAAGTCCTCGTCACAGGCGGTTTATCACCCGAACGCCAGAAACGCAGCATCGAAGCACTGCTGGATCGGCAAGTGGACGGAGTCATCCTGGTTGCTCCGTGGATGGAAGCTTCCTGGCTGGAGGAACTTGGCGCCAGAATTCCCACGGTGGTGGTAGCCAGACACGGCACGGCGGCAAATTTTGACACCGTTGTTGATGATGAATTCCAGGGCGCACGATTGATGGTGGACCATCTCGTCGAACTGGGTCACCGCCGCATCGTCCATACAGGAATGCCCTCCGGCAACCTCGAACCATTCGTCCTTTCCCATACGGCCAGGCGCTACGGCTATGAACAGGCGATGCTCCGCCACGGGCTGACCCCCGAAACCATCGAAACCACATACTCGGAAGTGGGCGGTTACGAAGCCGCACGCCGGGCCCTTTCCGGAGACGACATGCCCACTGCGATTTTCGCTGGCGCAGATATCGCAGCCCTTGGCGTCCTTCGGGCAGCCGAGGAGGAAGGCCTCATGATCCCGGATGACCTAACTGTGGTGGGCTACGACAACATCTACGTCTCATCGATTGGACGCATCGCCCTCACAACCGTGGACCAGTCCGGACATCTCACGGGCGCCAACAGCGCGCGCCTGCTCCTTGAACGCATAGATGGCAGGACACAGCCGGCCCATTACGTCCTGGCACCCCAACTTGTACCCAGGAAGACCAGCGCTGCCCCTGCTACAAGCCGCTTGGTGCAAGAAGGGTCCGTCCCAGCAAAAAGGTGAAGCGCGCCGGACCTGGACTCATTTGGTCGGGGCCGTAGATCTCCGGATTACGAGCCGGGGTTGGAACAAGTCATGACGGGAGTCACGGCGTCCGTCGATGCGTTCCAAGAGCAGTTCTCCGGCGCGCTCACCCATTCGAGTACCGGATTGGTCAATTGTTGTGAGTTGGATCGGGCCCAAGGATGAGGTTCGGGAGTTATCCCACCCAACCAAGGAATACGTTGAAGGTACCGAGCCGCCGTTGTCCCACAGCTCATTCATGATGCCCAGTGCCACAACGTCCGCCCCTGCATAGACAGCTGTGGGCGGCGGGTCCACGGCGGCCAACTGCCTGGCGGCATACCGTCCCCCATCGAGGCTCCATTGTGAGTCAACGACTGCGGCATTGCGCCCCAGGCCTTTACGTTCCATGGCACGGACAAATCCGCTCAGACGATGACATTCCGGACGCGCTTCATCACTCCTGCCATCTTCATGCATCACGAACGCAATGTCTTTGTGGCCTAGCTCTGCCAAGTGTGCGACCACCAGCTGTGAGCCGAGCTCATCGTCGGCGGCGACAGTATCGAAGGATTGGCTGCGGTGGTGATGGCCTACGACCACAACAGGGACGCGGGCAGCAATCGCCTCAAGTTCGTTGCCCCTCATCAACGGTGACACCAGGATCAGGCCGTCTACTTGGTGGTCGATCATTGCCTCGATGACAGATTGCTGGACTGTTGCGTCAAAACCGCTCGGGGAAACGAAGACATCATAGGACTTGGCACGGACAACGCTTGTGAGTCCGTCGGTTATGAGGCTGTAGAAGGGGTTTTCGATGTCTGAGAGAACCACTCCGATGGTGAAAGTACGGCCGCGCATTCCGCGCGCCGACCCGTGAGGACGGTAGCCAAGCTCATCCATGGAGGCTTGGACGCGTGCACGCATTGCCGGGCTGGCTCCGTAGGCGTTCCTCAGTACCTTGGATGCCGAAGCAGTGGAGACGCCCGCGTGCTGGGCTACGTCGGATATTGTGACGCGGCGTCGGTCTCTGTCTGCGTTTTCTCTCACGGGCCACCTTCCCTGCGACTCCGAACAAGACTAAGCCCCGCTTCCCCGTGCCAGGGAACATGCGGACAGTGCAGAACCCCCGCAGGTCTGGGCGGGGGGTCTGCACTGAGCGGCTTCTATTTTGCTGGTTCCACCACTACTTGTATTCGATCCAGGTTCTGGGCAATGGCGAACTTCGCGCTCGAGTCACCGCTGCGTTCAGAAGAAACCCGTAGGGCTACCAGGTACGTGCCGGGCTGGTTGAAGGTTGTGGTCGTCTGAAGGGTCATGACATTTCCAACGCGGGTCAATGGGGCGTCCGCGTAGTTGCCATCGCCATTCAGGTCCCACTCCGCCTTGATGATTTCTCCCGCGCCGGGCGGCACTTGGGCCTTGGCTTTCAGCGTCAGCGATTGACCTGCCTTGACGGTCACACTCTTCTTGCCTTGGGATGTCAGGTCGACCGTCGGCTGCACTCCGCGGCGCACTGCCGCATTCTCGGGTATCACAATCTGGGCATCCGCAACCTTGTAGTTGGTCGAGGCCGGAGGCGCTGTTCCCGCCTCTGCCCACGCGGCAACGTCACGTAGTGCCTGCTCTGCCATCCCGTACCAGTTCACCAAATGTTTGGCCCGTTCACCGGAGACTGGGGCGTTCTGGTGGTCCGCATGATCGTTGAAGTAGACGCGGTACGTATTGCCGGCTGCCCTCCCCAGGCTCGCTTCGACCTTGTTTCGATACCAATCAGTGTGCCAGGGCAGCGCGTCGGTGTCGTAGAGATTGGATACGGCGATGACCTTCCCCTTTACTCTGCCGTCGAAGGCGGCGTTGCCCGATACGGCTCCGGAGAAGACGGGAGCGGTAACTGCGCGTTGCGGATAGAGCGGTGAGCCGTCTGCTCTACGGAATTGGTTCAACCCCACCCATCCCTCGTTGGCCGGGGGCACTTGGTACCTGTAGTAGAAGCGGTTAGCGATGTTCCAACGGTTCCCGACGGTATCGCCGGCCTTGGCCAGTTCGGCTCGCACGCGCTCACCCAGGGGTGAACTCTCCTTGCCCAGGTAACCGTCCGTGTTCCAGAAGTCGTCGACGTACGTGGGGTCGTACCAAAGTGGATCGCTGGAATCGAGACCGTTGGGGTACTGTGCCGAACGGCCCAGCAGGTAGTCCGGGTACTCCCAGCCCTCCCATGGAATACCAAGTGCCTGCACTTCTTTCAGCATGGCAGACTCAGCTGCGTCCAAAGTGGCGTAGGGATTACCGCTTCCACCTGGAAGGAGTGCGGTGCGGATCTGGTCGGCCTTGTCGCCCAGAATGAGCTCTGCAGCCGATCGGCCAAGGAAGTTGTAACTGGTAGGCTGCGGAACCCCTTGGACCATGGGGACAAAACCCTGCCAGACACCGGTAGTGTTCTCTGCCGCACCGATGGTTTGATAAGACCCTCCACTGGGGCCGTAGAGGTAACCACTAATGGGCTTGTTCGTGCCGTAATACTTCGCCGCAAGTGTTTCAGCGAACTTGGCGGCCGCGGCCGAATGCCGGTAACCCAGTGCAAGGGACTTGTTGCCCGCCTGGACGGCATAGCCGCCACTGGAGAGGGCAAAACCGATCGCCCTCTCATCAGCATGGGATGTATCTTCCTCCGCTGTGAACGCTGTTGGGTAGGTGTACTGGAAGAAGCGCCCCTTCCATTGCGCCTTATCCTGCTGCGCGTGGAAGTAGATGGTGAACTGGATATTCGTACCGTCGAAATGACCCCGGATGCGATGGTGTGCAACGGGGGCAGTCTCGTCAGTTTCGCTGTCAATGACCGGCTTTGAGTACGTCGCATCCGAACATGCAGCGGTCACCTGCATGGCTCCGGCAACGGTCTGGCACTCTGCTTGGCCAGCAAATGCCGGAGAAGCAGCAGAAAGTCCAGCGCTCAGCAGCAACGTTACCGCCAGGGCGCAGACACTTCCCCGCCGTGCAAGGGAAAAGGGAATCATCATTGTCTTCCTTAGGTCCGATACCCACGACTACCGTCTATTCGGCTCGAAGTGGTTTTAGAGAACGTTCTCCATGGAACGTTTCAAGAAGATTAGGCGCGACGGACCAACACGGTCAAGCCTTTTTCTGCAAAGAGTTGGTCGGTTTCACAGCCTTCACTCTGACTTCAGCGATAGAAAGCCGGACGGCTGGTGCATGTTCCGGCGAACGGCCGGCTCACGGTCCACGGGCTCCGACCCAGTTCTGCGGCGCTAACGCGGAAGTCTGGTATCCGAGGCCTGTGGTTGCGGTGGAAGCCTAGGTGTCGATGAGAGTCCTTGCAGCGTCGGGGCGTTCGATGGATTCGATGGCGTTCTCGAAGGCTGCCCGGACGGCTATGACTGCCGGATGTCGTCGCGTCAAACTCTCACTTCGGTGTAGAGCGTTCTGCAGGGATGATCGTGAAAGTTGAGTGACGCGATGCCCGCAAGATGGGGTTCGCCAAGCAGAGCAGGAACAGCTGCTACTGCGTGGCCGTCGCGCACCAACTGCAGGTTCAACAAGGGGTCGGGCCGCTAGCGACCCGAGCATCGCCGATAACGGAACATATGTCCGAATCCCCCACTGCGATCACGGCTGTCCGGTAGGGCTCGAGGACAGAGCAAGAGCGTTCGCTAGCGACCCAGTGGGCCCTTTCGCAAGCGACCCCATCGCGGTGACGCTAATGACTGCGCCACAGCTCCATGATTACGCTGCGTCCTCGACGTCGGCACAACAATCGAATTGCGCGCTCGAAACCAAAGTCGACGCAAGCCGGTCATGGTGAAGGGTAGGTCTAGCGTCCATGGATGGCTAAGCCCCAGCAGAAAGGTGCCCTCAGCAATAGCGTGACTCGACGAGGAGACTGGAGCATGAACGCGCTCACCATCAAGGACCCCGCCGACCTGCTCGGCTTCATCGGCCACACCCAACAGAAAGCCTCGTCTGCATCACCCTCGACAAAGACAAAGTCGGTGCCACCCTCCGCATCGACCTCCCCCAACACCGAGGCCAAGAACTCCACTTCGCCCAAACCGTCGCCGCCTACCTCACCACCGACGAACGAGCCAACGGCATCGTCTTCGCCCTCTACACCACCGAACCTCCAAAACGCGGAGAAGCAAGGCCGCACCGCGCCGCCATCGCAGCCCTCACCGGAGTCCTCGCCCACGAAGGCATCACCATCCGCGACGGAATCTACGTCACCGACACCACCTACTCCCCCTACGACACCCACCCAGGCGAGAGCATCGCCATCCCACTCAGCACCACCGAATACTCCCAAGTCAACGCCGAATTCATCTACCGCGGCAGCTCCATCGAACCCACAAACCAAATCACCCTCCCGGCGGCGACTGACCAGAGAGCACACGCGACCGCCGTCGAACACCACATGGAAACCATCCTCAACGGACCACCTGCAGCAGCCACCCAAAAGGCTCACCAGCTCTGGACCACCATGCTCGAGACCAAGGACTACCCCACCGACGACAGCATCCTGAAGCTCATCGCCTACTACCAGTTCCCCCACATCCGTGACCGGCTCATGGCCGACATCCCAGGCATCAACGAACCACCCGAACGCATCCTCTTCGCCCAAACCAGCCAGGCACCGGACTGGTCACGCATCGCATGGGCCAAACAACTCCTCACCCACACCTACACCCTCACCGCCCCAGAACACTCAGCACCCATCCGCACCACCATCGGCTACATCAACTGGTGGGAAGGCCGAGGATCCAAAGCCCACCAATACCTCCAACTCGCCCTCGACACCGACCCCGGCTACCGCTTCGCACGACTCACCGACCACATGCTCGGCGCCGGCATCATCGCAGGCTGGAACACCAACAAAAACACCGCCTACAAAAACCAACTCGACATGCCTTAATCACGTCAAAGGGTAGGCGCAACACTCCCGGCGCTTTTGGTGCTCTACCGAGCCTGCAACCGAAGCTGGGCAAGGAAGTCAGAAACGACCAACCGTGTGTCAACGCTCTGGCACATCCTTCGCCGAGGAGCATCGCTCACCTCCACAAATGTGCTGCCCGTTTCCGCGAGCCCGGTGACTACCAAGGGAGCGCTGTCTCCCAGGCACCACAGCGGACCAAACTTGATGAAGTCCGGGACAACCAATCCATGAAAGTGCTCCCATAGCCACGCGCCAACGGCTCCCCCGGCCCGGAGGGCATCGTCGAGCTCGGCCACGGAGATGACAACGTCCCGGTAGGCCTCCAGCGGGAACTGGTCAATGTCCAGCTCACCATTCCCGAGGACGAAGTCTGCAGCGGTGGGATCGGTGAAGTAGTTATATTCCTCGTTCTCATTCCCGCCTGAAGATCCACCAACCCACGCCAGTTTGAATCGTGCTGCGATACTCGGATCGACCAAAAGTGCATCTGCGACGTTGGTCAGGGGCCCCGCGCAGACGACAACCATCGGTAGTCCGTCCGCGTCCTGGACGGCATCAATGATGGCCTCCGCGGCCGCGCTTTTCCGGACTTGGCCAGTGAATGTTGCGTCCGGCCCCGGATGAACGACCGCCGGTTGTTTGAGGACCCCGAGAAGTTCCTGAGCGAGGTCTGCCCCGGCCTGGGCCATGCCGGCGGGTGGACCAAACATGGGATTGGTCAAAGAACTCGTGACGGCGACGATTCGGTTGGCTGGCGACGTGACATGGTGCGCCAGCGCGACAAGTCCGTCAGGGTCACCTGCCCAATCGTTATCCAGCACTACGCGGCAAGCGGGCGCTATTTCTATCATGGGGACTGGAGATCCGGACCTTTTCAAAGTGGGAGACGAGGTAACCCAGTAACAATCCCGCGGATGCTCCGGTCCCGTCCCGAATGGTTTCAATGGATGGAAGGCCAGTCGAGCCAAATAGTACGGGCCGCGTCTAAGGGGCCTTGATCAGGTCCATGTAGACCTCCAGCTGCTGAGCCATGTCCACGCCGCTGTCGTAGAGCCAATTCAACTGGACCCCGTCTACCAAGGCCGTGATCTGACGGGCGAGGACATCCGGTGACAGTCCTTCGCGCAACCGGCCGGCGGCAAGTTCGCGTTCCAGTTCGGAGCGGACCGACTGAACAAAGTCTTCATTCCGTCGTACCAGGAACTCGTGCGCCGGATGATCAGCGTTGATCGCTTCGGCTTTGAGGGTCGCATCCAGGTGAATGACCCCTCGAATCCCTGCGTTGTGTCGCATGACAGCCGGCACGGTCTCCAGAAGGCCGCGGTCTTGGATGAGCTTGTCACGCCATGGCCCTTCCCGCTCCTCACGAAGAACCAGCACAGCCTGCAGGAGCGCCTCCTTGCTCCCAAAGTGGTGCAGGAGTGCGGTGTGGCTGGTGCCCACGGCCTCGGCTATCTGTCGAATGGAAAGACCCAGGTATCCCTTTTCGGCGAACACCTGGAAGGCTGCCTCTACAAGTTCAGCTCTTTTCCGAGCACCGTTTGCGTAGGGGGCGCGCTTGCCTGTCCGGCCCGGCCCGCGGGTTTCCTGATCCATCGATAGACCTCCTATCAGAGGAGGCTATCAAGTTTCTGTTCCACTTTGGTACAGAAATCTCGCTGAAAGTATTCCAATGTGGTCAAAGTATGGCTATGGTTGCTGGAAAGGCGCGGCAGCCGTTCTCACTGCCCGCACCGGTCACGCGGAGCCAATGGTGGCTCTGATCCAAAGGAGGATTTACATGGGTGACCCCTCAGCTCAGACTCAAGTCATGGAACCTGCCGGCTTCCCAGCGCAGGAGCACCGAACGGACCCACCACAGGCGAACTCAGCGAAAAACCAGTCGATGTCGCCCAGGAAGGTTGTGGCGCTCGTCCTCACCGCAGCGTTGGGCATGTACATCATGAGCCTGACACTCGGCACGGCCCTGTCTTTGAGGCTCGCTGTCGTCGACCCGGCCAGCAAAGAGACAAGCTATGGCATGGCCGTTTCCATCAGCGCAATGCTGCTGCTCGTCACGGTTCCGCTGACCGGCGCCCTCTCCGATCGCACCACCAGCAGGCTGGGCCGCCGTCGTCCCTGGATTATCGGCGGCCTGGTCCCGGCGCTGCTCGCAGCAGCCGTCATTGGCATGGTGCCGTCTACACCGGTGATCATCGCCGCCTATGTCATTGCCCTCGTGTGCGCCCAGGCGGCCTTCAACGCATATGCGGTCATCCCCATTGAGGCTCTCCCGGACAACAAACGGGCGCGGGTCATGGGTGCAATGGGGATGTTCGGAGCGCTGGCCATGTCCGCCGGTTCCTACCTGGCCGCGTGGCTGGTGGATGTTCCGCTGTTCATGATGTGCGTTCCGGTGCTTCTGGCCGTACTGTGCAGCCTGCCTCTGCTGGTGCTGTACAGGGATCCCGTCAAAACGCGAAGCGAAGTACCACCATTGGACATCAAGGGCCTGGCAAAGTCCTTCCTGGTCAATCCCCGGAAGCACCCCAACTTTGCCTGGGCCTGGGTGTCTCGATTCCTGGCGGGCGTTGCAATGACAGCGCTCTTTGCCTACTTCATCTTTTTCCTGATCGATGGGCTCCACATGCCCATCGCAGAGGCCGGCAGGAGCGCTGGCACCCTGACCTTGATTTCGGCTCCGGTGAGCATCCTATTCTTTACCGCCTCGGGCTGGCTCTCCGACAAAATCGGCCGACGCAAGCCGTTCGTCATTGCCGCCGCGCTCCTAATGGCCACGGCCCTGGTTCTCGGTGCGACGGCTACGTCCTTCGAGCAATTCGTAGTGGCATGGATTGTCTTCGCCATGGGCCAGGCAATGTATCTCACCGTTGACCTCGCCCTGTGCGCCGCCGTGCTGCCCGACGCCCGCGATACGGGCAAAGACATGGCCGTCTTCAGCCTGGCGCTCAGTATTCCCAACATCATCGTCCCAGCGGCAGCTCCTGCCATCCTCGCCATCGGCAGCGGCCACAACTACGGACTCCTCTGGTTCGCCGCCGCCGCGCTGTGCGCCCTCGGCAGCGTCACGGTCACGTTCATCAAGGGTGTCCGCTAAGAAGCGGAATCTTACTTTCAAACATCACAAAGGAAATCAATGACCATCTCACACTCCTTCCCCCAGAACTTCCTTTGGGGAGTGGCCACAGCCGCACACCAAGTGGAAGGCAACAACGTCAACAGCGACACCTGGTTGCTGGAGCAACTGCCCGGCACCATCTTCTCCGAACCATCCGGCGACGCGATCGACCACTACCACCGTTACCGCGAGGACATCGCGCTCATCGCCAGCCTCGGCTTCACCACCTACCGCTTCTCCTTGGAATGGGCGCGGATCGAACCGGAGGAAGGACAGTTCTCGACGGCGGCACTCAACCACTATCGCCGGGTGCTGGAAGCGTGCCACGAGCAAGGACTGACGCCTGTGGTCACCTATCACCACTTCACCTCGCCGCTGTGGCTCCTGGCGGCCGGGGGTTGGGAAGACCCGGCAACTCCGGAACGCTTTGCACGCTACTGCGACCGCGTCACCGAGCACCTCGGTGACCTTATCGGCGTCGCCTGCACCCTCAACGAACCGAACCTCCCCTGGCTCCTCAAGGAGATCGGCATTGGCGGTGGCCCTGCCGAAAGCCGCGGCGAAGTGCCAATCTGGGCAGCGGCAGCTGAACGCCTGGGCATCGAAGCCGCCCGCGTGGCACCGTTCCAATTCACCGTCTCCGAAGCAGGCTTTGACGTAAAACTCGCTGCACATCACGCCGGACGCGACACCATCAAGGCACGCTACCCGGACTTGATGGTCGGCTGGACCCTTGCGAACACGGACATCCATGCCGCGGAGGGCGGAGCGTCCAATGCCGACCGCATCCGCCGGGAAGTCAACGAACGTTTCCTCGAAGCCTCACGCGGGGACGACTTTGTGGGAATCCAGACCTACGGCCGTACCGTGTTCGGAGCAGAAGGCTTGGTCCACGCCGAAGAGGGTGTGCCCACGAATCAGATGGGCGAGGAAATCTACCCCGAAGGCCTGGAAGCGACCATTCGCGAGGCCGCCAGGGTAGCGAACGTCCCGGTGATCGTCACCGAGAACGGCCTCGCCACCGAAGATGATTCCCAGCGCCTGGACTATCTCCGCACCGCAGTGGCCGGAGTTGCCTCCTGCCTTGCTGACGGCATCGACGTCCGCGGCTACATCGCATGGACAGCGTTCGACAACTTCGAGTGGATCTTCGGGTACATGCCCAAGTTCGGCCTGATCGCCGTTGACCGCGCCACCCAGGAACGTACCCCCAAGCCAAGCGCACACTGGCTGGGCGGGGTGGCGCAAACCAACGGCAAGTCGCGCGACCTCGAAAACCAGCCGGCCTGACACGACGTTTCGAATCGCAACGAACACTGGAGAACACACTGATGACTGACTGGTACGCCCGCATGATCGCTGCGGACAAGGAGTTCGACGGCGCACCACTGCTGCGCGGCGAGTTCAGGCTCGACGACGGCCACGGTGCCGTCGAATCCGCCACACTTTTCCTGTCCGCTGTTGGAGTGGTGGAAGCCTGGGTCAACGGCCGACGCGCCTCCGAGGACCTGCTCACTCCCGGCTGGTCAAGCTACGAGTGGCGCATCCGGTACAGCGAACTGGACGTCACCTCCCTGGTGGGCACGACGACGGTCCTTGGCCTTGCGCTCGGAAACGGGTGGTACCGCGGGCGGCTGGCATGGTCCGGCGGTTCAAAATACTACGGTGATGAGCTCGGCGCCTTCGCTGAACTGCGCGTGCGCTTCGCCGACGGCCACGAACAGGTCATCGGAACTGACCACACGTGGACAGCGGGCCCGTCAGCCACTACGGTCAATGACCTCTACGACGGCCAGTCCATTGACGCCCGACGAGCCAGTGACGAGTGGCTGGCTCCCGGTTTCACGTCGGACGAGTGGACCACCGTGCATGTCCTCGACGACGATCTCAGCCGACTCGAGCCCTACATCGGCCCTCCAGTCCGCCGCCAGCTGGAACTGGAGCCAGTGAAGGTGTGGACGTCCCCGGCAGGCAAAGTACTCGTGGACTTCGGCCAGAACCTGGTGGGGTGGATCCGGGCTTCCGTGACTGGTCCTGCGGGCAGCGTGGTGACCGTCCGTCATGCGGAAGTACTGGAAGACGACGAACTGGGCACCAGGCCCTTGCGCTCCGCAGAAGCGACAGACAGGTTCACCCTCTCTGGAGCGGCGGATACATTCGAACCGACCCTGACATTCCACGGCTTCCGCTACGCCGAAGTCGAGGGATGGCCCGGAGGTATTGACGCCCTACGTCAAGGTGAGCTCACCGCCGTCGTCATCAGTTCCGACATGAAGCGCATCGGCACTTTCGAGTCCTCTGATCCGCTGCTGAACCGACTACACGAGAACGCTGTGTGGGGTATGCGCGGCAACTTCGTGGACGTTCCCACCGACTGCCCCCAGCGCGACGAACGCCTCGGCTGGACCGGCGACCTTTCGGCCTTCGCGCCGAGTGCAGCCTTCCTGTTCGACAGCCGCAACTTCCTAAGGGATTGGCTGCGGGATCTGGCCCTGGAACAAAGCCACGACAGGGACATCGTGCCGTTCGTGGTGCCCAATGTCCTCAAATACATCGAGCAACCGGCCGAATTTGGCGCCCCCGATACGGCGGCGGTGTGGAGCGACGCTGCAGTCTGGGTTCCATGGGCGGTTTGGACGGCTTACGGCGACAAGCGCGTCCTTGAGGAACAGTTCGAGTCAATGACCGGCCACGCACGCCGGCTCCGCACCAAGCTCTCCCCCAACGGTTTGTGGGACACCGGCTTCCAGTTCGGCGACTGGCTTGATCCCGACGCGGCACCGGATCAGCCGTGGGCGGCGAAGGCCGACAAGCACGTGGTGGCGACACTGTGCGCCTATCGAACAGCCTCGTTGGTGGCGGCAGCAGCAGACGTTCTCGGCGATCAGGCTGCGTCAGAGGAATTTGGTGACATGGCCCGGATCCTGCAGGCAGCGTTCACCGAGCACTACGTCACCGACGGCGTCATCACCAGCGACTGCACCACCGTCTATGCACTCGCCATCGTTTTCGGAATCCTCAACGAGGCAGACCGGGAGTTCGGCGGACAACGCCTCGCCGAACTCGTTGAGAAATCCGGCTTCCGGATCTCCACCGGATTTGCCGGGACGCCTTTTGTGACCGATGCGCTCGCTGACACCGGCCACCTCGATGCGGCGTACCGTCTGCTGCTCCAAACCGAGAACCCTTCGTGGCTATACCCCGTCACGATGGGCGCCACCACCATCTGGGAACGCTGGGACTCCATGCTTCCGGACGGAACCATCAACAAAGGTGAGATGACCAGTTTCAACCACTATGCGCTCGGCGCTGTAGTGGATTGGATGCACCGGACCATCGGCGGACTGGCACCCCTCGAACCAGGCTACGGCCGCATCCTCATCGCACCCCAGCCCGGCGGCGGACTCGAATGGGCCGAAACCGAGCTGGAAACACCGCAAGGCCCCGCCTCGGTCCGCTGGGACCTTATCGACGGTCGACTCGAAGTTTCAGTCACCATCCCCAAGGGAAGCGAGGCCGTACTGCGGCTTCCCGGGCTGAAAGATGAAGTGGTTGGCCCGGGCCAGCACACCCGAAGCGGAAACGGCGCGCAGCTCGCCTTTCAATGATTGAAAACGCGTCACTGTCGCAGTGCGCTGCCAGCGAAGCTAAGAACGGGCATACAGCCCGATGAAGGAAAGTAGGAACACATGTCCCTAAGTGTCGAGGAAATCAACAAGACACTCCCCCTGGCCAACACGCTCCCGGGCGACGCCGTTCCCTATTACATGGCTTCCGGCGAGGGGGCCCGGTATGAGATCAACGGGCAATTGGTCACTGTTATTGCCCGCGCCGCGGACACGGGCGGCATTTTCAGCGCCGCCTATGTTTCCGGCGGGATGGGGGCGGAGTCTCCTTTCGTCAGCCACGCGATCGAGCACAAGACGCTTTACGTGTTCGATGGCATCCTGCATGTCTGGTTGCCCGGTGAAAGCCGCATTCTGACACCGGGCGATTCGGTGGTCATTCCGCCGGGCACACCCCACGCGTACCGGATGGCCAGCCACTACACCCGTTTCCTCAACTGGATGACCCCCGGCGGAGCCGAGGCCTACTACGAGCGCGTGGGCACTCCCATCGACTCGCACGTTCCTCCCGTCCATGCCGGCCACAAGCCCTCAGCCCAGGAACAGGCAGAAGTGGGCGCCGAATTCGGCATCACATTCCCGGACGTTGAACGTGTCCAACCGGGACTTCAGCAGAATGCCGGCCTGCCGTCGTCGTTGAGCCCCTACTTCCTCAGCGCCGGCGAGGGCGAACGCCTGGTGAGCTACCAGACGATGTTCTCTTACCTTTCACGCCCGCAGAACACTGGGGACAACTACTTCGCGGTCCACACCAAGGGTGCGAAGTCCCCGTATATCCCGCTGCATTTCCACTCCGAGCACACCGAGAACTTCCTGTGCACGGAAGGCCGCATGTGGTTGTACGTCAACGGACGCGAAATGCTGTTGACCAAGGGCGATTTTGTCCACGCCCCTGCCGGCACCATCCACTCGTTTGCCTTCGATGCCCACAACACCCAAATGGTTGGCTTCCTGACGCCCTCGGTGTTCAACGGCTTCTTCGAATACTTCAACAAGCCCACCGAGGACTACATCTACACCGAAGGCGGCGAGCCCTATATGGACATGGAAGGGTTCGGCCGCGCCCAGGCAGAACTGGACCTGACCGTCGTCGGGCCTCCCCCGCAGAGGCGTGTTGCTTTGGAAATCTAGAGCGGAATGCAAATGGTCCGGACTCCCACGAGGAGTCCGGACCATTTCTTTTGGGTTCAGTCAGGAATGCCCGACGGCGGACACACCGGTTTGGTTGTGGGGGCGCAGTTCCGTGAGGTCCAGCAGATTCTGCTCGATCAGCCGTCCTGCCCTGCGACAGAAGTCCGCAGGCTCCGCGGCAGCGTCTGGCTGCTCGGCGACCACCATGGAGACTACTCCGCAGTCCACCAGATCGTCCGCCGTGATGTGCAGGCTTTGGGCAAGTTCAGGCGCCCTGGAGGTGTCTCGGTGGAGTATGGCGCTGGCTCCTTCCGGTGCCAGCGGAGCAAGCCAGGCATTCCGGGCGCACAGGATCCTGTCGGCTGGAAGCAGCGCAATGGCGGCTCCTCCGGTCCCCTCCCCCATGATGAACGACAGTTTCGGCACGTCAACTATCGGGAGAAGAGCCAGGCACCGTGCAATTTCACGGGCCAAACCGCCCTGTTCAGCCTCAACGCTTAGCTCCGCGCCCAGCGTATCGATAACGGTCAGCAGCGGAAGCCCCAGCTTCGCGGCGCGCAACATGCCGCGTCGGGCTGTCGCCAGTTCCTGAGGGCCAATCATCCGCCCCGCATTCTGTATACGCCGATCCTGGCCCACCACAACGCAGCGGACGCTGCCGAAGGAAGCCAAAGCCACGGTCACGGGGCCGCTGTGCAGCACTTGTACGTCGTGCGCTGCTTCAGAGAGGAGTTCCCGGAGGCCGGGACGGTTCATGTTCCGTGAACGGAGGACAGCGTCCCAGGCTTTGTCGTCGGTGGCTGCCATTGGCCGGGCGGTGAAAATACCGCGGAGCGCGCCCGGCTCGACAGGACAAGCTCCTCGGTGGATTGTGCCGGGGTGCGGTAACAGCAAACTGTCCGCCAGCACGGCACGGAACTCTTCAAGGGGCACTACAGCGTCAACCACACCATGCCGCGCCAGATTCTCTGCTGTCTGGACGCCGGAAGGAAACGGCTTCCCGTGCAAGGACTCATAGACCCGCGGTCCCAGGAAGCCCAGCAAGGCACCCGGTTGGGCGAACGTCACGTGGCCGAGTGATCCCCAGGACGCCATGGCCCCGCCTGTGGTGGGGTGCCTCAGGTAGACGAGGTAGGGATGTCCAGCAGACTTATGGCTTTGCACCGCTGATGCGATGAGGGCCATGGTCAGGAAAGCCGGCGTTCCTTCCTGCATGCGGGTGCCACCTGAGGAAGGGCTAGCCAGTACCGGCAGTCCCTCAGCGGTTGCCCGCCGCAGGGCCTCAATGATTCTCGACGCGGTAGCCACCCCAACGGAACCGGCCAGGAAAGCGAACTCGCCGGCAATGATCACCACGGCCCGGCCGGCAACCGCGCCTATGCCGGTGAGCACGGCTTCATCCAACCCGCTGCGCCGCCTTGCGGATTCCAGTGCCGCCGAATACTCGTCCGCGTGCCCCGTGTGCCGGGGCGGGCTGTCCCATGAAACGAACGATCCGGGATCGACTATTTCCGCGATGAACTCTGAAGCACTAATAACGGGAGCTTTGGCGCCGGTCGGCGTAGGGCCGGCTTTCATGAAGCGGTATCCGACGCCAGCCAACTCCGGATGGCCTCACCATGGCGGTTCAACAGTGGCGGTGCCTTGTGCGTTGCCGGTGTGGTTTCGTGCTCACCGTGTTCTGTGGCTTCGAAGAACCGCAGTGGCGGACCGGGCAGCGTGATCGTGCCAAGAATGTCATGATCAACCTGCACGGCCAAGCCCTGCGACTGCACTTGGTCCCAGGCGTAGACCTCGTCCAAGGATCGGACTTTGCCCGCTGGGATGCCCGCCAACTGCAGCTTCCGCAGCAGTTCGGCCGCTGGATAGTCGGCAAACGCCTGCTCCACAAGGTTGATGGTCGCTGCACGGTTCCGGACCCTGAGTGCGTTCGTGGCACTGGCAGGAGCATCCGCATCCAGACCAAATGCCGCACAGAATTTACGCCACAACGCTTCACTGCCCACGCTGATCTGCACGGCGCCGTCCAGGCAGCGGAACAGTCCGTAGGGAGCGATCGATGGGTGGTGGTTTCCTTGGGCTTCGGGGACTTCCCCGGCGACCGTCACCCGGGTGCCCTGAAATGCATGGACACCCACGACGGCGGCGAGGAGCGAGGTGCGTACCACCTGTCCGCGTCCGGTTCGCTCGCGTTCAAGCAGTGCGGCGAGGAGGCCATAAGCGCCGTACATTCCGGACAGCAGGTCCGCGATGGGAACACCTACGCGTTGGGGGTCCTCCGGCCCGTTGCCGGTGAGGGACATGAGCCCGGCTTCGCCTTGGACGATCTGGTCGTAGCCGGCACGGCCACCTTCGGGTCCATCGTGGCCGAAACCGGTGATGGAGAGGATAACCAGTCGCGGGTTCAGATCCTGCATCGCTGCAGTCGAGAAGCCCAGCCGGTCCATGACGCCGGTCCGGAAGTTCTCGATGACCACATCGGCCCGTACCAGTAACTCCCGGAGAACGCTCCGGTCAGCTTCGGACTTCAGGTCCAGGCTGATCGACTCCTTGTTCCTGTTGCAGGAGAGGAAGTACGTTGCTTGGGGGTCGTCCTCCGGGCCGACGAAGGGTGGTCCCCAGCCGCGGGTGTCGTCGCCGGTGCCGGGCGCTTCGACTTTGATGACCCGTGCTCCGAGGTCGCCAAGCATCATCCCGGCGTGCGGACCAGCGAGTGCCCGGCTGAGGTCGACCACCAGCAGTCCCTGCAGGGGCCCGCGTGAGCGTTGTTGCCGGGTGTCCGGCTGCATGACGTGGCCCAGTTCCGCCGTCGTCATGCTCCGTCCCCTGCTGCGCGGCTGGTCGATTGTCGAAGCAGCGCCCGCCCGTAGTCATTGCCGTTGGGTGTCCGCACTATCGTGTGCATGTGGAAGGGGGCGGGTGTGTCGTTGTCCAGGAAAACGCCCGTGTGGTGGTCCAGTTCCAGGATGACCACGGGGCTCTGGATCCTGTAGTAGAAGGTTTCCTCCCCCTGCCAACCGCCGATCCAGGAGAACCAGGTGTCTTCGTAGTGTTCCTGGATCTCGCGGAGGCGGGACGCACGTGGCCCCGCCGGAAGGTAGGCGATGGAGTCGTCCACGATCTTGTCCAGGACCTGCACAGCGGTTGCCGGCATGGATGACACGCGGATGCCTTCGTAGGGAATGACCCGGTTGTCCTGGAAGCAGCCCGCCAGGTGCCGTTCATCCCCGGCGTGCAAGCGACCTTCCGGCATGGCCGGGTCCTGCATCTGCTGATAGACGATGGCGTCGGTGCGGAGCTCCGGGGTGAGTTCACCCATCAGCTCCCTGGCCCGCTGGATGCGTTCCTTAAACACGCTAACGCCCTGGTTGGGTCCCTCGTCGATGATGTCCGGCTCCGCCCCGAGGAACACGGGCGAAATGACCATCTGGCTGCCGATCACCAGGCAATTGAGCGCCACATGGTGACCAAACAACTGCCAGCCCCACGGTTCGGTTTCTGAAGGTTCTCCGTAGAGGGCGAAGTTGTAGCTGTACTCGTTCATGAGCAGTGGCAGGTCAATCAGGTTGCCCAGGAAGTCATTGATCCGCATCAGATCGCGGCAGAGCGCGTACCCCTCAGGGCTCAGGCTCGCCTCCACCACGGCCATGGCCGCATCGCGCACCACGGGGGCCAGTTCGTCCAGGCGGAGCCCGGTATCGTGCTGCATGAATTCGGGGTTGGCCCAGCTTTGCCATTCATGGGCGTCGGCTGCGTAGCACAGGCGGTCTTGCTGCGCGGACGCAAGCAAGGCCAGCAGCTTCTCTGCCGCGGCTACCATGTCCGACGTCGGAGCCTCCTCGCCCGGCCGGGCTTCGGCCAGCGTGAAGAGCCCCTTGCGGAGCACGCCGTCGTCGGTCACACCGACAAAAGGTTCGGGATACAGCTTCTTCCATCCCTCGATCATGGGGCCGGCAAAAGAATCGTCCTTGGCTGCCTCGGCATAGGCCCGTGCATCCAGGCCGTGCAGCTTCACGAGGCGAGGGTGGTCCGGCGCGTACAGGTAGTTACGAAATGACGGCGTCGACATGGGTGCCCTCCTTGAGTGTCTGGGGTTCGGCATGGATCCATCCGGCAGCAATTCGCAGGGCGTCAGCTGCCGTTTGCGGAGACGAACCCCGCCAAGCGACATGCTGGTCGGGGCGGACAAGCACCGCGTCCGCGGCCCAATGCTCCGACATGCGAGTCCCCCGGCTGTCTGTACCCACTGCCAGCACGGTCACGGGAATGCCGTGGTCGGCGGCCGCTGACAGGAAGGGAGCGTGGACACCTGCGACGTCGTCATCTGATAGGGATTGGGCGTCGACCAACAGAGTAAATCCTGCACCCAGGTGATCGTAAAGGGAGGTAGAGTCCGCCAGCCACGCGTGTGGCAACAGGGCCCCCGGAGTCGCCGAAGCTACATAGCGGATGGGATCTTCCGCCAGCACCGTCGATCCGTCCGGGACCACCACCGGCGATGCGGCGTAGTTGTACCCAAGGACCAAACCCAAGGAATCGAATTCGCTTTGCTTGACGCCCAGAGCGTCGTACGCGCGAGCCCTTGCAGCCTGACCCTCATCACCTTCACCTTCCAGAGCGGGATCTGCGAAGTGGTAAGCCAGCGCCTTGCCGTTGGCCGCGGCGTCGGAAATAGTCCGCTCAGCCACCGGCCGGCGCTCCAGACCGTAGCTGTCGAGCAAGTCCGGGCCGGCCCACCCGTCCAGTGCGGCTGCGATCTTCCAAGCAAGATTGGCGGCATCTCCGATGCAGGTGTTGAATCCGTGTCCACCCCAGGGCGGGTTCTGGTGGGCAGCATCGCCCACCAGAAACACGCCGTCGTGGCCGTAAGAGGGTGCCAGCAGCATGCGCGCGGTCCAAGGGTCGGTGGCGATCACGTCAACATCAACGTCGGCACCCACCAGAGAACACACCATCGCCGCCGGGGCCAGGTCCTGGTCCCCCACCGTTGCGTCGACACCTTGGACGATGGCCCACCAGGTCTGCTCCAAGTTCATGCGGCCCACCATGCCAGCTGTTCCCGGACCCAAAACCCAGTACTGCACCGCAGGATCCAAGGTGATGGTGTCGGCCAGGTCGCTGGAGCGGAAGAGGATGCTGATGTTGGAAAGCGCAGCAGATCCGCCCTCAAGCTGGATTCCCAGTCCGCGACGGACGGTGGACGAACCGCCGTCGGCCCCTGCCAGGAAGCTGCACCGAACAGTCCCGGTACTGCCTGCATGATCAGCCACAACCACCCGTTGCCCGCCCCCTTCCAAGGTGGCGAACTCCTCCACCCGGAGCCCGGTCAACAGCGTCACAAGCGGCGTCGCCGCCACCGCTTCGCGCAGCACAGTTTCCAGCACCGGTTGCGGCACCTGCTGCCCACATTCCGGCTGCGGTTCGTAGCGGCCGCTTTCCAACTGGAAGGCGTGGGGGAAGCGGCGGATTTCTCGGCCGGTCAAGGACGAACAGAAAATGACGTCCTGGGCGAAGTCCACGGGCAGAGGTGCCGCCTCCCGGAGCCGTGTGGCAAGGCCGATCCGGCGCAGGTGCGTCATGGTCCGTGCATTCGTTGTTTTGGCGCGCGGACGATCCTGGTCAATGAACGTGCGTGGCTCGATGATCACGCTGTGAATCCCCCGGTGGGCCAGGTCCAAGGCCAGGAACAGTCCGCTCGGACCACCACCGGAAATCAGGACCGGGACCTCATGGGGAAGATCGCTCAAACTAGCATGGTCGATGGCAGTCATCAGGCCCTCTCCCGCAGTGACGGTTCACCAACAGGTGTGACCAAGGTGCCAAGTTTCTCGATCTCGACTTCAACAGTGTCGCCTGCCTGCAGCAGCCACTGCGGCGTTCGCGCATAGCCGACCCCCTCGGGCGTTCCGGTGGCAATAACATCGCCGGGGTGAAGCGTAAAAGTTTCGCTGATCAGCGAGATGATGGCCGGGACGGAGAAGATCATGTCCCGGGTGTTGCCCTTCTGGACTTCGGTACCGTTCACCCGGGTGCGGACCTGGAGGCCGTCACGGAGGTCGCCGACGACGTCGCGGCTGACCAAGGGACCCAGGGGGCCGGTAAAGTCGCCGTTCTTGCCTAGTGTCCACTGCGACGTGAGCTTCTGGGCACGCCGGGCAGTGATGTCGTTGAAGGTCGAGTAACCAAACACCGCGTCTTCAGCTCCGGCCTCATCTACGGATTTCACGCGCTTTCCGATATAGGCGGCTACCTCTCCCTCCCAGTCGAGGCCCGCTTCGCCGCTTGGTACCGGAACGGGGACGTGCCCGACGGACAGCGAGGCTGTCCATCGGCCGAAGAGCGTCGGGTATGGCGGGAGTTCCTGGTCCTTGTAACTGCCTTCCGCTGCGTGGGCCTTGTAATTGAGCCCCACACAGATGACGCGTGCCGAGGCAGGAACCAACGGCACTTCGGTCACGTCCGCTCGATCCATGGCCACGGTGGAGTCCGTGATGATCGCGGCCGCCTTTTCATGCCAGCGGGCGGCGTCGGCCCAAAAGTCCGTGACCGCCGCCTGTGGAAAGACGGAACTACCGATGAGGGCTGCTACCCAGGTGCCGCCGTCGTGGTTGATACCTATGTACTGCATGTGGAGCCTTTCAGCTTCGCCCGGAGGCGGTTGTCGGTGGATGGGCACGGCAAATGGACCCCTCCGGGGGTTGCCGAAGCCGATGGTGCGGGAAAGTTAGGGTTGGCCGGACTGGCGGCGGAAGAACGAGACCGTAGCGGCGAGCGCCTTGTCGGCAGCGGCCGGACTTCCATTTTCGAGCCGCCACATGTGGTCGGCGTCGTCGAGGAGGAGGAGTTCGACGTCGGTACCGGCCTTTTCGAGCTTTTCGGCCAGCGATTCGGACTGCGCCGCGGGAACGAACCGGTCTGCTGTGCCATGGACCAGCAGGAAGGGTGGGGCGTCGGGATGAACGTAGCTTATGGGGCTGGCCGCTGCTGCCTTTGCAGGATCGCTGGCCAGGACTGCGCCTACCAGGTGTTCTTCGCGGGAGCCGGGATCGCTGGCGCGGGCGATTGCGTCGGGAAGGGCCTGTTCCCCCATGTGAACCAGATCAGTCGGCGGGTACCACGCGGCGACTGCGGCAACGCCGGTTCTGTCCTTGCCTGTGAGCCCGACCAGACTTGCCAAGTGCCCGCCTGCGGAGTCGCCCCAGGCGTAGATGCGGTTCGGATCAACACCGTACTGGCGTGCGTGGTCCCTCAGCCATTGGACTGCGGTCAGCGCATCATGGAGCTGGGCGGGGAACTGCGCTTCGGCGCTCAAGCGGTAGTCGGCCGATGCCACAACAAAACCGGCGTCAGTAAGGACGTCGAAAGGTGCCAGGCCGAAGCCGTCGCAGACGGGGCCCAGTGAGGATCGCTCCCCTACGCGCCAGCCGCCACCGTGGAAATGTACGACGGCGGGCCGCAGGTTCTTGGCGTCGGCATCTTCCGTGGCGGGTTCCGGCAGGTAGAGATCGAGCAGCAGTGGGCTCGAACCGTCGTCGCCGGTGCGGGCAAACTCGATGCCCTTCAAGTGGCGGCCGTCCGTCATCGTCGACTCCCTCTGCTTTGTTGGCCGGATTCTCGATGTTCCTGGCCTGTCCTTTAAGGATGTCGAATACTGGCCCCAACCAGAACCTTCGATTTCAATCATTGGAACCACCAGCGATTGCCAGTTCAGTTCCCAGGAACGCCAGCCCCCGCTGGACGATGCCCAGCGCTGCGGAGTGATTGAGGTAGCCGTGGGTGGCTCCAGGTTCGAGTCTGAACGCTACAACGGTGCCCGCGTCGCGAAGTCTCTCTGCATATAGTTCAGCTGAAGGTCGGAGGTCGTCGTACTCACACGCCAGAATGGCCGCAGGCGGCAAACCCGAAGGATCGGCGTGCCCGGGCACGGCATACGAGGACGCCATGCTGGCCGGGCCGCCGATGTAGTTTTCCATGATGGCCGTGCAGTCCTCGGCCGAAAAGCGCAGGATGGGCGGCAGGGACGCCATCACTCCGGACGGCACGTCGAGAGGCGGCAGCGCCGCGTGCAGAAACGGGTAAGCCAAAAGCATCTTCGCCGGCAACTGCATGCCGATGTCCTTCAAGTACATGGCGGCCCCCGCTGCAAGGTTGGCTCCCGCGCTGGCACCGCCAAGGCACAGCTTGCCCGGGTCGATTCCAAACCGTTGCGACTGTTCACAGGCCCAGAACCACGCAGCCAGGACATCTTGGTGCGGCACGGGGAAATGAACTCCGTCCCTGGCCAGCCGGTAGTCAACGGAAATGACAACGCCACCGGTCCTGGCCACGAGCTCTCGGGCCAATTGGTCGGCTTCGCGCATATGCACGTCACCGCCGGCGAAGCCCCCGCCGTGCAGCCAGACCAACCCGGGGACGCCGCCGTCGTCAGCTTTGCCCCGAAGCGGGCCGTACACGCGCAGCCGAACGTGGCCGTTCGGACCTGGTGCGTGGGTCTCCGCCACGGGGACATCGGGAGGCGAATAGGGGAGCCCGGCACCGCTGAAGGCCTCGAGCCTGTCCGCACCTGATGGATCGGCGAGCAACTCGGCGAAAGACGGGGCTCCGGCCACCGGCTCCATCAGCTCACTGAGCTCGGCGTCGAGGCTCATGGTTGCAGGAGTTCCTGGCGGAGGAAGTCAATTGACGTACGGAGGATCCGGTCTATGTGGTCCTCTGCGAAGAAGAAGCAGTGATCGGCGCCCTCTACAGAGATCAGTTCGTTTCGGACATTCACCTGGTTCAGCGCAGCGGATAGGAGCTGGCTTTGGGCAAGGGGAACCAGGCCATCGCTATCGCCGTGGATCAGCAGGAAGGGCGGAGCATCAGCGGTGACGTAACCCAAGGGACTGGCGGCATCCAACAGGGCGGGTTCAGCCACGCCACCCACCAACATCGTGCCAGGGTCCAACGATGTTCCTTCCGGCACGGCGGCAAGCAAAGGACCTTTCAGCAACTCTTCGACTCCTTGGCGTCGCTCCACGTGCGTGAGCGATGAGATGCCGTAAAAGTCCACCACTGCGCTTACGGAGCTTGGATAGCCCTGCACGCCCAGACCTCCCTCGAGGTCTTCGCGTGTTCCTGTGAGCCCCACCATGGCGGCCAGGTGGCCGCCTGCCGATTCTCCCCATACGCCGATCCGTTGCGCATCGATGCCAAAGACTTCCGCGTAGTGCCGGAGGTACCGGCCCGCGGCTTTGATGTCGTGCAGCTGGGCCGGGAACGGCGCTTCCAATGAGTGCCGGTAGTCCACTGTGGCACACGCGATTCCTGCCTCGTTCAGAAGGTGGAACACCGAGTTGGGAGCGAAGGTGGGTGGTAGTTCACGGCGGTCCCCCAGCTGGAAGGCGCCTCCGTGAATCCAGACCACCAACGGGACCGCTGCCCCCGTCGCCACCCGTGGCAGCCAGACGTCCATGGATAACCGCCGGAAACCGACGGCGATCGCATAGCTTAGCTCGCGGTGAAGCAGCGATGTCTCCGACACTTCCTCGGGCATACCGGGAGCGTGAAAAGCGGGAAAGGGTGGCGGGGTGGGTGCGCGATAAGCGGTGTCTGCTGCTTCGATCGACAAGGTTGGCTCCTGGATTGTTGAAATGTTCAGGCGTAGTGGCACGCGACGTCTGCTTCGCCCACGCGCCGTAGGGCCGGGCGTTCGGTGGCGCAGAGCTCGGTGGCCAGGGGGCAACGCTGCCGGAAGGGGCACCCGCCTGGTGTGGCGTCGACGGCAGCGGCTGTTCGGATCCCCATGGACTCGCGGACAGCACGGCGTTCAGCTTGCTCCGCTGGCCGCGGCACAGGTGACGCCGCGACCAAGGCCTGGGTAAAGGGATGCTTCGGTGATTCAGTGACTGCTGCGGCAGGACCCGATTCCATCACCTGCCCGCGGTAAAGGACCACCACCCTCTGGGCCAGGAATTGGACCACGGAGATGTCATGCGCGATGAACAGGTAGCTCAGGCCGCGCTCGTCACGCAGGTCTGCCAAGAGGTTCAATACCTGCGCCTGCGTGGAGAGGTCCAAAGCGCTCACTGCTTCGTCACACACCACAAGCTGTGGCTCGCAAATCAGCGCACGTGCCACGGAGATGCGTTGCCGTTGGCCTCCGGAGAACTGGCTAGGATACCGGTCCACGGCTTCCCTTGGCAGGCCCACGCGTTCCAGCATGTCCTCTGCCTTGATCCGCGCCTCCCCGCTGGCGATACCGCGGACACGCAAGGGTTCTGCCAAGGAGGCACCGATGGTCTTCCGCGGGTTCAGCGAGGAGTTGGGGTCCTGGAAGACGGCGCGGAGTTCACCGCCAATGGACCGGCGTTTACCGCTGCCCGCGTGCGTGATGTCTTCACCTTGGAAGGCTACGGAACCACCGGATACCTTCTGAAGACCGAGAAGTGCTTTGCCGATGGTGGACTTTCCAGAGCCCGACTCCCCCACGAGGCCAACCGTTTCGCCCGGCTGGATGGCGAAGCTGACGCCGTCGACGGCCGCCGGTGCGGCTGCGGCCTTCCGTCCCCGACCGTAACGGACTACGAGGTCTTTGACCTCAAGCATGGGCTTCGGTCGAACAGCCGTATCGGAGGGACCCAACAGCGGGGTTTCGATGCTCATGCCATGTCCTTTTCAACGATATCCATTCTGTGCCGGGCGGGAACATCCGACGGAACTGCGTGCTCTGACGCGACGTCGGTGAGCACCCACGCCAGTCCTTCCATGGCCAGTTCGTCGGCCTTGACGCAGCGCACCAAGCCAGATTCCCTTCCCGAGGGAACCAGTGGCACAGGTACCAGGCAGGCAGATCCTGCGAACTGGCAGCGTGCGGCGAACCGGCAACCGGTGGGCCAATCCTTGGGCTGCGGAACCTGGCCTTTGATGGTGGCCAGGCGCTCGGGCATGTCGTGCGCAGTGTTCGCATGGGGATCGGCCGCAAGGAGTGCCAAGGTGTACGGGTGCCGCGGGTTGTCCAGGATGCTGGCCGTGCGGCCGTTCTCCACTACTTGGCCGGCGTACATGACTGCAACCTGGTCGCAGATGTCGGCCACGACGCCGAGGTCGTGTGTCACCATGACCACGGACATGCCCGTGTCCTTCACGAGCGACCGTAGGAGGGAGAGGATTTCAGCCTGGACGGTGACGTCGAGGGCGGTGGTGGGTTCGTCGGCAACCAGCAGCCTTGGATTGCCGGTCAAGGCCAGGGCGATGGCGACGCGCTGGGCCATGCCGCCCGAGATCTGGTGCGGGTAAGCCTTGAGGATGCGCTTCGCGTCGACGATTCCCACCTTTCCCAGCAGGCTCAGTGCCTCCGCCTTGGCTTCGTTCTTTCCCACTGAGCGCAGTCTGCGAACGGCTGAGGTCAACTGGTAGCCAACAGTGAACATGGGGTCCAGGGCCCGCATGGGTTCCTGGGAGATCAGGGCGATGTCCCGTCCCCGGATACTTTCCATGTCCTTGTCCGTGGCGGCGGCCAGGTTCTTGCCGTTCCAGAGAATCTGCCCGCCGCTGACAGCGACGCCGGAGGGCAGCAGCCCCATGAGGGACAAGGCGGTCATGGTCTTACCGCAGCCGGACTCGCCTACCAGCCCCAGGACGGTTCCAGGCTCGACGTCGAAGGAGACGTCCGTGACCAGTGGTGTTCCGCCGTCGACCGCCACGGAAAGACCGCGGACGCTCAGCTTACCGGCCTCCGGGGCATCGTCAACACGGGGGGCAGCTGCCGCCGCGGCAGCAACTTGGGCTGCCCGCTTGCGGCGGGCAGCGGCGGAGGGAAGATGCGGTGCCATGGCGTTGGGAGCCTTGCCCAAGGCGTTGCCGATCGCGTTGGCGGACAGAACCGTCAAAGCCAGCACAACGCCGGTGGGAACCATCAACCATGGGGCGTCGTAGACGTGCTGTGACGCGCTCTGGATCATTCCGCCCCAGCTGGGCTTTGGGAGGGGAGGTCCGAAACCAATGAATGCGAGGCCGGCTTGGATCAGGAGGCCGACAGCGAAGATCAGCGCCGATTGCACCACGATGGTGGTGGCGAGGCCGGGCAGCACGTGGCGGGCACTGATGGCGAGTGGGCTCAGTCCATCCACCTTGGCCGCATCGACGTACAGCTGGTTCTGCAGGGACTTTGCCTGGCCGAGCATCACTCGGTAGATGCCGGCTGAGATCAGCACGCCAAGAATGGCCATGATCAGGGGGATGTTGGTGCCGACGGCCCCGATAACGGCAAGAATGATGACAGTGCCAGGCAACGACATCATGATCTCGGTGACCCGGCTGATGAGCCCTTCGGCCCGCTGGCTGTTGGCTGCCGTCAAGGCCAGCAGGGTTCCAAGCCCGACGCCGACAATCACGGTGATGAATGACGTCCCCAGCGTCTCGGCTGCTGAAGCGAAGATGCGGCTAAGGATGTCACGGCCCAATTCGTCCGTGCCCAGCCAGTGTGTGGCAGTCGGTCCGGAGAGGACGGCAGTGAAGTCCTGGTCCTCAGTCTTGAAAGGCAACCACCACGGCGCCGTGAGGGAGGCTACGATCATGGCCGCAAGCCAGAGGGTGCCTGCCACGCCCGCTGGCGAAGTAAGCAGCCGGTGGCCTGAGAGCTTGGTCAGGCCCGTCTTACGTGAGGTACTGGGGAGAGTGGGGATCATGAGGCACGCAACTTCGGGTCAAGGAATTTGGTGGCGAGTTCAAGCACCAGGTTCACGGCAACCACCACCACCGTGGCGATGACTACGACCCCCTGAACGGCTGGCGCGTCGTGGGTGCTGACGGACGTCTGGACGGCCTGGCCAAGGCCGGGCATGGCAAACAGCTGCTCCGCGATGACGGAGCCGCCGAAAAGGCCGATGAACTGCAGGGCGATACCGGCCACGATGGGCAGGCTCGCGTATCGGAGGGCGTGGATGTAGAGAATTTTCCACGTGGGTGTGGCTGTGGCCCGGAGGGTTCGGATGTGTTCCTGCTGCAGGGCTTCGAGCATCGACGCGCGGGTTTGGCGGGCGATAAACGCCGCTCCGCCCACAGCCAGAGTGACGACGGGCAAGGCAAGGGACATGGCCCACTCCTGCGGCGAAACCTCAAACGGCACATAGCCGGTGGCTGGGAAAACGGATGACTGGACGGCGAAGAGGTAGACGAAGATGACGCCGATCCAAAAGGCGGGAAGTGCCACAAGAAGTCCGACGAAACCGCCGATCAGCTGGTCGAGGAAACCGCCGCGGACAGCGGCCGTGACTCCGAGGAACACGCCAAAGACGGCACTGATAACCGTGGCCCCTGCGGCGAGGGAAGCAGTGACGGGAAGCCTGTTGGCCAGATCGGCACTGATCGACCGGCCATCGATGAGCGAGTTCCCGAGGTTGCCTTGGATGGCGTCGCCCAGCCAGCGGAAGAACTGCACCACCAGCGGATCGTTCCATCCGAGGCTTTGGTTCAACTGGTCGATAGCCTCCTGCGAGGCGCCTGCTCCCAGAGCCACAGCGCCGGGACTGCCAGGCATGGCGTGGACCAGCAGGAACGCCAGCACCGCCACCACCAGCACGGTGGCCAGCGCCATCAGCAGGCGCTTGGTGACGAACATAGCCATGGTGACCTCCATTGGTCGGGGCCTGGCGCCGATCCCCTACGGGAGTCGGCGCCAGGCCTATTGGTGAATCAGTTGGTGGGTGCGTAGGAAGAGAGCAGCGGGTACACGTTGCTTCCAGCGAACTTCACCTGCTGGACCTTCTTGGTGTTGTAGCCCTGGTTGGTCAGTGACTCATAGAGCGGAATCATCCAACCGGACTCCACCAAGCGGGTGTTGAGCTTGGTCAGGGCAGCCTTCTTGGCGGCGTCATCCTTGGCGGCAGCAGCCTCGGCAGTGGCTGCATTCAGCTGTTCATCCGTGGCTTTCTGGACGTTGGTGAAACCGCTCAGGACGGCCCCGTACATCAAACCAACCGGGTTGTCCCAGCCAAGCGGGGCGTAACCCAGCGGGGTGGTTGCTACCGCGGCGAACGCCTCATCCGTGGAGGCTGCCAGCTTGACGTTCATGGTGATTCCGACGGCGGCGAGGTCCTTCTGGACTGCCTGAAGATCTGTTTGGGTCTGTGGGCCCGCGATGATCGTGAACTCAAAACCGCTGCCATAGCCAGCTTCTGCCAGGAGGGCCTTGGCCTTGGCGGGATCGTAGGCATATGTCTTGTTCAGGTCCTCCGAGTAACCAGCGGAGTCTTTGGGCAGGGCGTTCCACGCCGGGATGTCGCCCTTGTGGAGGGCATCGACCAAAGCCTGGCGGTTGATGGCGTACTGGAATGCCTGGCGCACCTTCTCGCTCGCGAACGCCGGTGCGGTCTTCCCGATCTTGTCGAAGGAAATCATGGTCTGGACCGTGCCGCCAATCTGCGACACGCCCACTCCCTTGGACTTGGCGAAGTCAACAGTGGGAGACGTCAGGGAAGCGACGTCCGCCTGGCCCGAGACCAGTGCGTTGGCGCGGGCCTGAGGGTCCATGATGACGCTGAACGTGATCTTGTTGTAGGGGTATTTGGAGGCGTCGGGGTTCTTGTCGTTCTTGGTGAAGACGTACTTGTTGCCCTTGACCGTGGTCGCGGTGTCCAAGGTGTAGGGCCCTGAACCGTCCGGAGTGGTGGCCAGGCTCGCGGTGTCCGTGACGGCGTTCTTACCTACGATCATGCCCAAGGTCGAGGTGAGGTTCTTCTCGAATCCAGGCTGTGCCTTGGCGAAGGTAATGGCCACTTGGGTAGGGCTCACAACATCAACCGAAGTGACCTCCTGTGCACCCCCCTTGGCGATGGCCGAGTAGGCGCTGAGGGCGGTGTCACTGCGGCGATCAAGATTCGCCTTGACCAATGCCGCGTCCAAGGTGGAGCCGTCAGTGAAGGTAACCCCTTCCTTGAGGGTAAGAGTCAGCACGGTGTTATCGGCGTTGTAACTGAACTCCTTCGCCAGGCCCGGTCCCACGCTGCCGTCGGGCTGCAGCGTCATCAGGTTCTCGTACAGGCCCTCGAAGAACTGCCGCTGCGCGTCCGATACCCGCAAGGGGTCGTAGCCGAACGATGCGCTGTCGCTGTCGGTAGCGATGGTCAGTGTGCTCTTGTCCACGGTGGACGTGGCGGCAGTGCCGCCTCCGCAGGCTGTCAGGGATCCCAGAAGGAGCGCCCCGGCCAGGACGGCCGCGCTCCGACGTGCAGGTGAGTTGAGGAGATTCATGTGCTGCGCCTTCGCATTCGTGATGGAATCGTGTGTCGAGATGAGGAACCGGTGGCCTGGATAGGGTCTGCTTTGACCTTGTGCGGGCCGACCCGTCGGCGCCCTCTCGTCAGATGGCTTCCGGTGACCGGCTTCTTCAAGAGTCGTGGGCGAACAGCACGTTCCCCCACGTGTATTTCATTGGTTGAAACAGTATTGTGGTGGAAGTCACTTCCCGGATTGAAAGGATTCAGCCGAATGGCCGTCGAGAATGGGAACGCCGCCGAAAAACCGCAACGCGGCGGGCGACCCAAGCAGGGCGAACCCGTGATCGATCGCGCACTGAGCTTGCTCGCCGTCTTCAGCGACCGCCGTCGTGCCTTGACCCTGTCCGAAATGGCGCGGCTGGCCGGGATGCCGGCCCCTACGGCACTGCGGCTGATAGCCCGGTTAGTGGCATGGGGGGCCTTGGAGCGCCTGGAGGACGACCGTTACGTCGTCGGCGTCCGGCTATGGGAGGTGGCATCGTTGTCGCCGCGCGGTCACGGCGTCCGGGAGATCGCCCTGCCCTACCTTGAGGACCTTTTCGCCGTCACCCGCCATCACGTACTGCTTGCCGTGCGGGACAGGAACGAGGCCGTCTTGATCGAGCGGTTGTCGTCCAAGGAGGCAACCGAAGTCGCTTACCGCGTCGGCGGGCGCGCGCCGTTAAGGTCGACGGCGGTGGGCCTGGTCCTGCTGTCGGGTGCAGACGCTGACTTCCAGGAGCTGGTCATCAGCCAACCGCCCGATGTCGAAGCCGGCGTGGACTCCATGCCCGAAGGCCAGTTGAGGCGCACACTGTCCGATGTCCGCCGAACAGGCGTGGCCATGATCCGACGATCGGCACCGTCGCGGACCGTATCCGTAGCCTCCCCCATATTCGGCGCCGAAGGGTCCGTGGTGGCAGCACTGTCAATTGTGGTACCCGACGGCGCGACGCCACCCAACGTGTTGGCTCCCGCCGTACAGGCCACAGCCAGGGCTGTGTCGCGAAACCTGGGTTACAGCCCCGAGCCCAGTGGAAGCGTGCGAATGCGCTAAAGGCTATCGGCTGCACCCGCGTGTTCTGGAGCCAGGAGGGAGCGGGCGAGGCGCCGGGAGTAGTCGCGGATACCCTCAACGAGATCGAGATTTCCGCCTGACAACACCCACTGGAGTTGCAGTCCGTCACTGACGGCAATTATCTCCCGGGCGCATGCTGTCGCGTTGAAATCGGGCCGCAGGTGCCCCCTCCCGACCCCCTCGTCCAGTCGCTGCGCGGTCTCATGCACGGCCCTGTCGTACCAGGAGGCGTAGAGTTCGTGCGCCGGGGTGGTTGCATCAGCGGCCTCCGAAGAGATCAGCACAAACAACTCGATGAGACCCGGCTCCCTGGCCAGTTCACGCGTGGAGTCCACCATATTCCGGAACACGGCCGCGGGATCCTCGGCATGCTCGTCCCAGCGCGAGCCCCACCAGGTAGCCGTCTGCTCAAGCCTCCGCTCGGCGACACCCAGCAGAAGGTGCTTCTTGGATCGGAAGTGATGCATGAGACCGCTTTCACTGAGCCCCACATCCGCTGCCACCTGGGATAAGGGCACCCTGTGATAGCCGGACGCAGCAAAGAGCCTCGTTGCCGCATCGAGGATCTGGGTGCGTTTGGCCCGCCCCACCTCATAGCTTCCAGTTTTCCGCCGCGTTCGCATGCTTCAGGGTAGCCATTCATGGACCTAAATAAAAACAGTGCTTACTCGGTTTTTATGTTCTAGCATTGGATCAATCCGGCAATTAGGCCGATTTCTTCAAGGAGTTGCCTGTGATTGACCTTCAGCCTTCCGCCCAAGTGTCCCTGAGCGGCGCCACGTGGATTTCGCCAAGCGAAAAGACACCCACCGAGCCCGGCCATCGGCCGGCATACTGGCTCCGCGGTCACTTCACCTGGGGCCCTGAGGACGGTCCGGCAACAGTCCATGCCACTGCCCACGGCATCTACGAATTGTTCGTCAACGGCACCCGCGTGGGCCACGAGGAACTGACGCCTGGTTGTACGTCCTACCGGAAACGCCTCCAGGTGCAGTCATGGGATATCACTCCCCTGCTGGCCGCCGCCGAAGAGAACGAGGTCTCAGCCCTGCTGTCCGACGGCTGGTTCCGCGGCCGGCACGGCTTCGAACGCCGCGCCAACGGGTTCGGAGCAGAGACTGCCTTCCTCGGCGCCATCCGGACGGACCGTAGGACCCTCCTCACGACAGGCCCGCAGTGGGCATCCCGGGAAAGCCACATCACACGCGCCGACCTCATGGACGGCCAGGCCACTGATTTCCGGCTCCATTGCTCCCTGGGCGAAGGTACGACGCCGGATGGCTGGCTTCCCGTGGTGCCTCGCCGAAATGGGCTGTACGCCGACCGGCAACGCCTTGTCATCCAAACCGAACCCGGCGTGCGACGAATCGAAGAACTTCAGCCCGTTGCGGTGACGTATCCCATGCCGGGCCGCACAGTGGTGGACTTTGGCCAGAACATCAATGGTTGGGTCCGGTGGACAACGCTGGGACCCAGCGGGACGCGAACCCGGCTTGTCCACGGGGAGGTCCTGGACGATACCGGTTCTGTCACGACAGAACACCTTCGAGCCTTCGAATTCGCATCAGGGGCGAAGTTGCCCGCAGGCCAAGTGGATGAGGTCATTTCCGCGGGACGTGCCGGGGACGTCTTCGAACCACGGCACACGACACACGGCTTCCGATACGTGCAGCTCGACCGGGACGGCGACGCCCCCACGCCAGGCGACATTACCGCCGTCGTTGTCCACTCGGATCTGGAGCGGACCGGCCACTTCGAGTGCAGCGATCCCCGCCTCAACGCCCTCCACGACGCCGTGCTCTGGAGCTTCCGCGGCAACGCCTGCGACGTTCCCACCGACTGCCCCCAGCGGGAGAGATCCGGCTTCACCGGCGACTGGCAGGTGTTCGTCGACACCGCTGCCCTCATGTATGACGTCTCAGGGTTCAGCGCCAAGTGGTTGAGGGACTTGGCGTCGGACCAGTGGCCGGATGGTCGGGTGCCAACGGTCGTGCCGAACCCGGCAGGCGATGGCCCGTCTGGCAACGCCTTTGAAGACCTCGCCGCAGGGTCGGCGGGCTGGGGTGACGCAGCCGTGTTTGTCCCGTGGTCGCTCTGGCGAGCATACGGTGAAGATACCTTACTGGCCGAGGCGTTCCCGCCGATGTGTGCCTGGGTTGACTACGCAGCAGGGATCGCATCCTCGGCGCGTCACCCGGAGCGGGCTGCGCGGCGCCCCGTTCCCCTGCCCCACGAGCAGTACCTGTGGGACACGGGCTTTCACTTCGGCGAGTGGCTCGAGCCTGATACTCCGCCAAACCCGGACCCCACCCGCGACCACGGAATCCTGGCCACCGCCTACCTGCACCGTTCCGCCAGCCTGCTCGCCGCAGCAGCCAGAGTACTCGGCAACGCCGAAGCAACATCACGTTACGGCGCACTAAGTGCCAACGCACTCGCAGCATGGCAAAAGGAATACCTCGACCACCACGGAAGACTCAGGGAGGAGTCCCAAGGCCACTATGTGCGGGCACTGGCTTTCGGGCTGGTACCTGAACACTTGCGGCCTGGCACCGCGGCCAGGCTCGTGGAATTGATCCAAGCCAACGGCGGCCGGCTGGGCACAGGCTTCCTGGCGACAGGGATGTTGCTGCCCGTCCTGGCCGACCATGGATACTTGGATGTCGCCTATGATCTCCTGCTTTCAACAGAGGAGCCGTCATGGCTGGGGATGCTCGACGCAGGAGCAACGACCATGTGGGAGTGGTGGGACGGCGGTTCCGGTACCACAGCCAAGGGCTCCCTGAACCACTACAGCAAGGGGGCCGTGGCGTCGTTTCTCTACACCCATGTGGCCGGCATCCGCCTGCCGGACAACCCCGACGCCGAGCACGCCGCCTATCGCTCAGTGACCATCGCACCGCAACCTGGAGGCGGCATCACATCCGCGAGTGCCGCCGTCGAGACCTTCCGCGGCCGGGTCAGTGCGGCATGGACGATGAAGGCCGGAAAGTTCGATCTCACCATCGAGCTGCCAGCTGGGTCGAGGGCAACGGTGAAATTACCGGACGGAAGCAGACACACAGTTGTTGGTGGACAGCATCAGTTCGACTGCACCTGCCGCTGAATGTTCGAAATCGGGCAGGATCTTGGACGAGGCACTGGACGGCGGTGAAGCCAACCTGACGGAATATCCGTTATCGGCGTTCTGTCCGAGGTGTCGTTAGGGGACAGAATCGTGCATTAGACGGGTGTCGGGTCTGGCCGTGTCGGTCGAGCCGGAGCAGGCCTTCTGGGGCTGATTTGCGCGAGTCTTGGCCATTGACGAGGCGAGTTGCGTGGCTCACTGCGTTTGCGGTGTCTGGCTACGGGTACGTATCCGGCATGCAGTCGTTGATCCCGATTAGTGTTGTGTGGTGACTTATGCGCTGCATGCTGAACCCGTGACCGAGACGTTCCTGACTATCGAGCCGAGTATCCTCTACTTCGGCACACCCGTCGTGCTGATATCCACGACAAATCCCGACGGAACAACCAACCTCGCACCGATCTCATCGGCCTGGGCTCTAGGCCACACCGTGGTGTTGGGCATCGGCACCGACGGGCAGACCGTGTCCAACCTCCGCGAACAGCCCGAGCTCGTCATCAACGTCCCGTCACCGGACCTGTGGGAGCACGTTGAGCGCCTGGCCCCGCTGACCGGACGCTTCCCTGTCCCGTCCACGAAGCCGCACGGCATGAGGTTCCAGCCGGACAAGTTCACCGCCGCCGGGCTGACACCCCTGCCCTCCGACACGGTGAACCCGCCGCGAGTCGCCGAATGTGCCCTTCAGCTGGAAGGAACAGCACTCAGCCTTACCGAAGGCTCAGCAGGAGGTTTCGTAATCGTCGAGGTCGCAGTCAGCCGCGTGCACGCGGCCGCCGAGATCGTCGTTCCCGACACCCAGCACATCGACCCGACCAAATGGAGCCCGCTGATCTACAACTTCAGACACTACTTCGGACTCCACCAGCAACTCGGCCACTCATACCGAACCGAAACCCCTGTCTCGGGGGCCGTTTCCTGATCCATCGCCCGCAACCCGCTACCAGGCATTCCCCCGGTGTCCACTGGGTCTCAGGCCGGGATGACTACCAGAAACCACGGACCTGACCCCGCGACCTCTCAGCCGGAACCGGCCACCCCGGGACGGCGACGCAACGGCTCGTAGCTTGACGGAATCACGGTTATCGGCGTTTCGTCGAAAGCGTCACAGGGAGAGAGAATCGCGCATTCATTGATGGCTTGCTGGTCAGATGAACGACGTGGATCTGCCTGGTCACGTCCTTAGGGTTGGTCAGCGCTTACTTGACTGCAAGCATCCGTATCCTCGGTGCCTGGCAGGATGGACCGGCCGCCGCGTTGTGCATCAAAAGAAAACCCGCGACCTGGATGCCTCCTGGGCCACAAGTTTGACTTCACAGCTGACTGCGGCCCGCGTTCGGCCGCTCTTCCCCATTCGATCGGGCTCGGAGGTTTGGGTCCGCCGACGCTGGGACTCGGCATCATCGGCTCTCAAAATTCCGAAACGAGGTCTTTGACCTCTGTCTTGCGGGCCGGCGATTGCCGAGCAGACAGATAGTTGTGTGAGACCGCTGCCATGGTCGAGTCGAAGCGGTAGATGAGTGGACTGGCAATGGGGATGTTCAGGTGCGCCAGGTCCTCATCCGGAGTTCGGTCCAGATGCCTGACGATGGCGCGGAGGGAATTGCTGTGCGCCACGACAAGTACTGTCTTACCTCGGCGGAGATCGTTTTTTATCTCGTTTTCCCAGTATGGGAGTACCCGGTGGCTGACGTCTCTGAGACTCTCTGACATGGGCGGGACCCCTGAGCCTTCGCCATAGCGGGGGTCAAATGGATCGACGCTTTCGCGGCTGGGTGGCGGTGTTCCTTCCCAGGATCGCCGCCACCAGTCAAGGTGGGTGCCTCCGTACTTTGTGACAGCATCTTCGCGTCGTTGACCTTGGAGGAGTCCGTAGTGTCGTTCGTTGAGCCGCCATGTCCGTTTGCTGTCCACCCACGAAGATTTGGCCGCCGCAAGCACGTGGTTGGCCGTCTGAATGGAACGTACGAGACGGGATGTGTGGGCGACGTCGGGGAAGATGTTGGCTGCCGAGAGTAATTCTCCGACCCGGTGTGCCTCCATTATTCCGGTTGAGCTCAGCGGCACATCCGCCCACCCCGTGAAACGGTTCTCCTCGTGCCAGACGGTCGTACCGTGCCGCAGGAGTATCAAGGCTCCGGGAAGTAAAGATGCCTTCCGGGTGCGATACGCCGTTGCCATGCCCACGGTGCGTGTGCTCCCCCGGCCGGCAGCATCCGCAGCCGACCCGTCAGAGAGCATGATGTTCCCTGGTTAGCCCGAACGGTACGGAATCACTCAAATCCACGGTGAATGATCCGTAGTCCAGTCTGGTAACCAGAATGCCCTGCGTTCCGTTGCGCATTGCTGCTCGCTTGGCGACAATGACGGCGGCGTCCAGCCGAGCTTCCATGTTCGATCGCGTCGTTGCTGTCACCGAAATGGGCAGGTTCGCTGTGGTCTGCATGGGTTCCTCATCTCCCATCTGTTCCGGAGTGCAATACCGGAGATTTGTGTATGGTCCGTGGCTCCCGCCCCGGGGGGCCGGAGCCACGGACCGGCCGTGCTATTTGGCGGCCAGTTGGTTCTCAAAGGTGGACTGCTGGGCAGTCCACTTGCTTTCGATGTCGGAGCTTGGGAAGAACAGCGGCTCTTGGAAGCCTGCGTTGACCATTTCCTTGAATTTGCTGTCCGATGCGGCTTTTTCGACCGCGGCTTCAATCTTCTTGATGGTCTGTTCGGATGTTCCCTTAGGCGCGGAAACGGCGAGATAGCCGTTGATGTCAATATCGATACCGAGTGACTTGAACGTCGGAACGTCCGGCAGGAAGGGGTCCTTCGATCCGCCAAAAATGCCGATCGCCCGGAAGTCGCCGTTCTTTACCCCCGGCACAACGGTGGTTCCTCCGCCGACGATTGCATCGACCTTGTTGCCCAAGAGTGCGGTTGTCTTGTTGCTGCCGCTGTCAAAGGGGACGATGTTGAACGTTACGCCTGCAGACTTTGCTGCTGCCTGGACACCGAGCTGCTCGTCATCTCCGGCTACGCCTACCGTGATCTTCCCCGGGGTGGCTTTCGCGGCCTCAAGCAGATCCTTTAGGGAAGTATGAGGGCTCTTCGCGCTGACTGCGAAGTAATTGGTGGTGCGCGCCATCCCTCCGATGGGGACGAAACTTTCCTTCGTGTACGCCGCGCCCCGGTCTTTCACCAGATAAGTCGGGATCGTGGAGGGCAGGTTGGTGAAACCAATGGTGTACCCGTCAGCAGGAGCGTTTGCCAGTGCGGTGAGTCCGATCTGTCCACCGGCTCCAGGTGTGTTGATGACCTCGACGTTCGTTCCGAGCCCCTCGGCGAGAAGCGGTGCAAAGGCCCGCGCTGTAATGTCCGTCGTGCCGCCTGCGGCAAAGGGGACGATGAGCTTCACGGTTGAACCGGATTTAGGGTAGTCCACGTCTGTGGCCGGCGCCGTTTCCGGAGCGCAGGCCGTAAGAGCGAGAGCTGCTGTTGCCATGACGGCAAGGATGAGCTTCTTCATTGAATCTCCTGGGAAAGGTACTGCGATGTGCAGTGAAAGTGGATTGCATGTTTTCCTGCACCCGTTTGTTATGCTGCAAGAAACATGCGTTCATGTCAAGGGTTAGTTTTGTGTGATGGCAATGGGCCGACCAGCCGCGGTCGACGGCAGGAGGAGGAGACGTACGTGAGTTTCAGGGAAGCACTCAAGAATGCTCCGGGCACGCTCACCAGTTCCGAGCTCCGAATCAGCGAGGTCCTTCTAGGGGATCGCCGGGGCGCCCCGTTGTACACCGCTGCACAGTTGGCTGAGGTGGCCAATGTGCACGAATCTACGGTGGTCCGGTTCGCCCAGAAGCTGGGCTATTCCGGCTATCTGGCGCTTCGCTTGGAGCTGGCGTCGGACAGCGTGGGTCCCAGCAGGCCGTCGAAAAAGCAGCCGGGGTTGGAAGAAACCTCGCTCGCGCAGGTTCTCCGGGGGCAGATCGAAGTGCTTGAGAAGGTGGAGGAACATGTGCCTCAAGCCTCCATCGATGGTGCCATGAAGGCGCTTTTGGCCGCGGATAGGGTATTCATTGCGGCTAATGGGCTGACGGGCCCGTTGGCGGACTTCTTTGCCAGGAAAATTGCCTTGCTGGGCATCCCGTCAACGGTGATCCACCAGACCGGCAACGAACTGGGCCATCAACTGGGAACGGTTCGACCCGCTGACATTGTGGTCTTTTTTCTCCTTTCTTCCGAATATGAGGCCATGAAGGGCTTTGAGGGTGCCCTGCTGGAGCAGGGAACCACGGTGGTGCTGGTGACCGACCAGCCCATCCTCGCCCTGCACCCGCAGGCGCCCTTTGTTCTTGCCGTGCCGAGGTCGGAGCTTAACCACGGTGTCTTCGTCGTTCTTGCAACGATCGGCTACGCCATGGACTACTCCCTCATGCAGCAGCTCGGGACTGCGTCGGTCAGGGAGGCCTAGTCTTGCAGAAGGAGTTCACGCTCCTTCTGCACCTTGGCTTTGCGGCTGCCGAGTATCCGCGCGAGGAGCGCTCCGCCCATGGACGCAACGGCCAGGATGAGCAGTGTCAGCGAGATACCGCTTTGCAGAAACGTCGATGGGTCCCCGCCGGAGATTGCCAGTGCTCTCCGGAGATTGCTCTCCATCAGGTCACCAAGCACGATGGTCAGTGCCATGGGCGCCAGAGGAATGTCGACTTTCCGCATGAGGTAGCCAATGAGCCCGAAGATGATCAGGACGCCGATGTTGAACACGTTGCCGTCCAGTGTGTAGGCGCCAAGGATCATGAACCCGAAAACCACGGCATACAGCACCGGGAAGGGTGTTTTCAGGAACGACACCCACACCCTGACAAGGGGGATGTTCAGGATGAGAAGGATGACATTGCCTACGAACATGCTGGCGATGATGGTCCAGGCAACATCGGGTGAGTCTTGGAAGAGCAGCGGACCGGGGATGAGTCCGTTGACGATGAAGGCGCCCATAAGGATTGCCGTCGTGGCAGAGGTAGGGACGCCCAGGGTGAAAAGCGGGATCATTCCGGCGATGGCGAGGGAGTTGTTGGCCGTTTCCGGACCGGCGACGCCCTCGATGGCGCCCTTGCCGAACTCGGATTTCCTTCTGGAGACGGCTTTTTCGAGGGTGTAGGAGGCAAAGGACGTGGCCGCTCCGGGCGATCCAGGAAGGAGCCCGAAGAAGAATCCAAGCGGGGCGCCGCGCAGGATCGGTCCGACCGAGCGCCGGAAATCGGTGCGTGTTGGCCAGATCTTTCCTACTGGAAGGGCGCGTCCGAATTTGGTGGAGTGGTCGACTGTCGTTAGCAGTTCGGAGACGCCGAAGAGTCCCATGACCACGGCGATGAAGTTGATTCCGTCCAGCAGGGGTGCCTGCCCGAATGTGAACCGGGGAACGCCGGCCAAGGGGTCGATTCCGACGATACCGATGCCCAGCCCGATAACGGCACTGATCAGTGCTTTGACCATGGACTTCCCTGCAAGCCCGATGACCAGGCTCAACCCCAGGAGGGTGAGGGAGAAGAACTCGGTCGGTCCGAATGCCAGGGCGAACTGGGACAGGGGCGTTGCGACGACAAACCCCAGGAGCCCGACAATGCAGCCGACGAAGGACCCCACGGCTGCGATGGTCAGAGCCGCTCCTGCCCGTCCTTTGAGGGCCATCTGATACCCGTCGATTGTGGTTGCGACAGAGGATGTTTCCCCTGGAACGTTCAGCAAGACGGCGGTGATTGTCCCTCCGTAGCTGGCCCCGTAGAGGATGGCGGCCAGCATGATCAGGGCGGGGACTGGGCCCAGCGCAAAGGTTACCGGAAGCAGGATGGCTACGGCCGCGGCCGGGCCAAACCCTGGCAGGATGCCCACGAGCATCCCGAGGATGCAGCCGATCAGGGCCAGAAGCAGGTTTTCCCAGGTGAGCACGGCCACGAAGCCGTTGAGAAGTTGTTCAAACATGTTCAGAGCCCCAATCCGTGCAGGAATGGCAGTGCGGACATCGGCAACGGCAGACCAAGACCGAATTTGAAGGCGAAGTAGGATCCGACGCCAAAGATGACGGCGATGAGTGCACTGTTGACCTGTTTGCGTCCGCCGACGAAGGTCAGCAGCGCGAACACGAACAGTGTCATGGCGATGAGGTAGCCGACCCAGAGGACGGCCCAGACGAAGATGGCGGAGGCCAGAAGGGTGACCAGGATTCTTCTGACCCCGATCCGGTCGGGGACGGCCGTATCTTCGCTTCGGTCGAGCCGGCCGGTGAGTGCGATGAGGAACAGGGCGACTCCCAGCACCATCAGCAGTGTGCCGATGATGGTGGGAAACAGGCCTGGGCCGGGTACTCCCCTGCTTGTCAGACCCAGGGACAGACCACCGTAGGTCAGTGCGCCGCCCAAGAGGGCAACGGCGGCTCCGGCTATCTGGTTGGCCCGCCGGTAGGCGGTCGTGACAGGCAGTCTCTCCTCGTGCGCTTGCGGATCAGCAATCGCTTCGCCTGGGTTCGGGGCGGCTGGGTCTTCTTTGACGCTTGCCATCATCGTCCCTCCGCTTAGTTTTCGATGTATGCGCCGAGTTTCTCCACCCGAGCCCTGATGTGGTCGCGTGAGCTGGTGCCGGCCTGAAGCTTCGTTGCTGATTCCAGCTCGGCTGCGTTCTTGGCGATCGCTGCTTCCAGAATGGATTCGGCGTCTTCGTAGGGCACTGCCAGGACGCCGTCCGGGTCACCGATGACCAAGTCGCCGGGCCGGATGGTCATCCCGTTGACGGAAATCGGAACGTTGATTTCACCGGGCCCGTCTTTGTAGGGTCCACGGTGCGTGACGCCGGCGGCGAAGACCGGAAGGTCCTGATCGGCGATGGCTCCGCTGTCGCGGATGGCTCCGTTAATGACTATGCCCCCGAGGCCAAGCTGGGTGGCGTGCATGACCATGAGTTCACCGATGATGGCATTGGTAAGGTCCCCTCCGGCGTCGACCACGACGATGTCGCCTGGTTCGGCCATGTCCAGGGCGAGGTGGACCATGAGGTTGTCTCCGGGCCTGGTCCGGACGGTGACTGCAGGACCGGCCATGACGGCACCTCGGTGCATGGGACGCAGACTGGCTCCTGCGGCACTGAGGCGGTGCATCGAGTCGCTGACGGTGGAGACGGGAACGGCCTTGTATCGCTCGGCGATCTGCGCTGAAATCGCCTGACGGCGGATGAGGGCCTGGAAGCCGGGTTTCATGAATGTTCTCCTTCTGCGGATTCTGGGGGGCGGTCTTAGAACTTGGCGCGGGTGTACAGCTTTTGGGCGTTCCCGGCGAAGATCTTGTTCTTGTCGTCCTCGGTCAGCCACTCGATGTCTTCGATGAAGCTGGCGGTGTCGTCGAACCGCTTCCCCGTTTTCGGGTCGATGGCTTTGGCGGTGCCGACGATCTCGGCGGCAAAGAGCACGTTGTCGACGCCCATCTTCCGGATGAGCATCTCCATGGAGTCGCTGTCGTAGATCGCCGTATCGAAGTAGATGTTCCTGATGGCCTCTTCGAAGGGCTTCTTGCCGGCCAGCTCATGCAGGGAGCGGTGGCGGTTGTACTGAAAAGGCGCAGCGCCGCCGCCATGGGGAACGATGATCTTCAGGGTCGGGAAACGGTCGAAGAGGTCGGACCAGGCGAGATCAAAGACGACGGCGGAGTCCGAGTTGGTGTAATGCGAGCCGTTGAGGTGCAGAGCGGGGTTCACCGTCGAAGTGGCGTGCAGGAGCACAGGCACGTCCAGTTCGACGACTTTCTCCCACAGCGGATACCACCAGGAATCGCTGATGGCCGGAGTGAAAGGCTGGCCGCCGCCGGCGACGTCAGGGTTCACGTTGACACCAACGAATCCCATGTCGTTGACAACACGGTCCAGTTCTTCGATGCAGTTGGCAGGACTGACCCCTGGGGACTGCGGCAACTGGGCCGCTGGAATCAGCTTGTCAGGGTACAGCGAGCAGGCACGGTGAATGAGGTCATTGCAGTGCTCGGTCCAGTAACGGCTGATCCGCTCATTGCCGAACTCATGACCCATGCCGGAGGCCCGTGGGGAAAAGATGAGCTTGTCAGTACCCGTCTGTTCCATCTCCGACAGCTGGCGCTGCAATGCAGCACGGATCTCATCGTCACTGATGACAATCTTTCCCTTTGCGGGCCGGTTCAACTGGGCGATCTGCCGCGCACGCCAAGCCTCCAGCTGCGGGGGCGCAGTGGTGAAGTGGCCGTGGGTGTCGATACGCATGAGGATTTCCTTCGGTTCGTCCTGTTTGGTCTGTAAAAGCTGGCCGTCCGGGTCGGGATGCCCTGCAGCGGGCCGTGGTTGCCCTGATTGTTCGTGTTCCTCGGGTCTGCCGGTGGCGCTGGCGGGAAAACGCCGTGCCGGCATTTCGATCTGTTTCTTCATCGTGTGGCCTGCCACATTGCGGCCCCGGAACTGCAGCCCGCAACACTATATGCATATTTCCTGCAGAAAAAAACATTTCTGCAATTTTCCTGCATGCCAGAGAGTGGCGGATGCCGTGATTGCGCAGCGCGTGGCACAGCATGGACTTGATGGGACGCGCTTCAGCCAGGGGATGGCTGGTCTGGGCCGTTATTGGGCCCCAGAGACGTCGGCGACTGGGCCCCTCAGGGCGCACGAACGAGCCGCTCCGCGGCAGCGCGGCGGGCTTGGACCCGGCGGCCGCGGAGCGGTCCTTCGAAAGTCTGCTTACTTGCCCAGAATCTCCGCGGCAGCGGATTCCTGGTCTTCCCAGTACTTGGTGGTTTCGGCGGCGTCACGGAACAGGATGTCGTAACCGGCTGCGTTCGCGGTCTTCACGAGGTCGGGATCCTTGGCTGCAGCTTCGGCACTGCGGCTGAGGATGTCGACGTATTCCTGCGGGGTGCCGGCGGGAGCGGCCAGAGTTACGTTGCCGGAGGTGACGATGTCGAAGCCGAGGGTCTTAAGGGTGGGCACGTCCGGAATCAGGGGGCTCTTGTCCTCGCTGGCCACCGCGAGCAAGCGGATTTGCTTGCTTTCAAGCCCGGTCTTCACGGCTCCGAGGCTTCCTACGGTCACTTGGATTTGTCCGCCCAGCAGCTGCGTGGTCTTGTCCGCTCCCCCGGTGTCGATGGTGACGACGTTGAAGTCAACACCGTTCTTTTCCAAGGCCGCCACGGTCAGGGCGTCGTCGCTGGTCACGTTGGTTCCGCCAGCCAGTGTGATGTGCCCGGGGGATGCCTTTGCGGCGGCGACCAGGTCTTCGAATGTCTTCCAGGGCGAGTCGGCGCGGACAGCGACAACGGTGGGGCTCGTGGCCAGTCCTGCGATGCCTTTGAAGGAAGCTGTGGTGTACGTGAGGTTCTTGGACTTGTCCAGGTAAGCCAGCGCAGAAGGCATATTGAGTGTTCCGATGGTCAGCCCGTCCGCTTTCTCGGCTGCCAGCTGGCTCAGGCCAACGGTGCCACCGGCACCGGGCTTGTTGATGACCTGCACGGGGCTGCCGAGTTCGTTGGACATTCCCTCGGCAACGATGCGGGCCAGGACATCGGTAAACCCGCCGGCGTCGTAGGGGACGATGACTTCGATGGGCTTTCCACTAGGGAATGAGGCGGTGGCTTGTGCGGTGGAATTGCCGCCAGTCCGCGCGCAGCCAGTCAAGGCCAAGGCGAGGATGACTGATCCTGCGGCCACACTGCCGATGATCTTGCGCATCTGTTTGCTCCTATTCTGCTGTGTTTGATGAGCGCCGCTTCAACAATGGTCCGGCGGGAGCGGGTTCTCTGTAGGCCGCTCGACCTCATCCCGCATGCCACTGTCTACCTGAGGCTCCAAGCTGCATGCGACCTACTGCAAGAGTGCATGGAAAATTGCAATAAAGTCAATAGCTGCAAGCTTGGGATCTAAAAATCCCTGTAATCAGCGGCCAATGCGGGTTGACTTTGCAGGATTGAACTTGCAAACTCAGATAGCACTGCAAGTAACCGTGACAGAGAGGTCAGGTTGATGGGACTCCGTAAAACCGTTCTGGAGAACACGAGAACGCTGACCGAATCGGACCGCAAGATCGTGGACATCCTGATGCGTGACATCCGTGAGGCGGCCTTCCTTCCGGCGGCCAGCGTGGCCTCGATGGCACAGGTTCACGAGTCCACCGTTGTCAGGCTGGCCCAGAAGCTGGGCTATGCCGGTTATTCGGAAATGCGTGATGCCATGCGCGCCGATGTCCGGGAACTCAACGATGGCAAATCCAGACTCGTGAAGTTGAATGATGAGCGCAAGTACGACCTCGGTTCGCTGGTGGTTGCCGAGGCGCAGGCGCTGATGAGGCTTCCTGATCACCTGTCCCAGGCCAGCCTGGACGAGGCCGCACAATTGCTTCTGGACGCCAACCACATCTTCATTTACGGAAACCACTATGCAATCCCTTTGGTCACTTTCCTTGACCGTAGGCTGCGGCTGCTGGGATTCCGGACATCACCGCTTGCCGCCGACAGCAGGGAACTGGCCGAACGGGCCAGTTCCCTGGGTTCCGGTGACCTGATCTTCGCGTTCGCCCTTCGCCGGGAACCCGCCGGATTGCTGCCCCTTCTCAGCAAGGCACAGGAACGAGGAGCGACCTCCATTGTTCTGACCGATGTCCACGGCCTGGCATTGGACCCGTCCCCGACGAAACTCCTGCTTGCCCCTCGCGGCCTGGACGAGGATTTCCGGACCCAGGTCGTACCGCATCTGGTGTGCTACGCACTGCAGCTGTCGATGTACCACCTTGCCCCGGAACGGTGCGAAGCAGCGTTGAGCAGTGTCGATGACCTGAACCGGGTTATCGAACCTGAAACCCGCCGGAAGCTCCGCCCCCGCATGAACCACACCTCCCCCGTCCCCCAGAGTGAGATCAAGAAATGAGCAATCAAAACGGCGTGACAGCTCAAGCGACGCCCTCCCACACGCTCGGTGAGGCCGAGGCAGCCGCCGAGCATTCGCTGGGACTTGAACCAACCCAACGTCTCCGGCGGGTGGTGGGACGGAATTTGTGGACCGGAAATCTGATCGGCGCCTGCGCGGCAGCAGCACTTGGTATCTACGTCATCATCTCGTCTTCGGGTTTTGGCTACGGCACCACATCAAAGCCTGGGGCTGGCGTATTTCCGCTGGCCATCGGGTTCGTCCTCGTCCTGCTCTCTCTGGTCTGGCTGGTGCAGTGTCTTGCGGGCAGGGTCTCCAGGGAAGAAGAACCGTCCGATGCAGACAGGCCGGGCCGGCTGAAGGTGGTCCTCACCGTTGCGGTGATCATCGGTTTCGCTCTCCTGGTCAACGTTCTGGGCTATCAGTTGACCATGCTGTTGGCCATGGCCACGATCCTCACCTTCGTTGCACGAACGAAGTGGTGGCTCACCTTGGTTCTTTCGGCCGGCATGGCCTTTGGCACCTTCACACTCTTTGACCTGGGCCTGGGCGTCTTGCTCCCTGTCTCCGGCATTCCTTTCCTTGAACAGCTCGGACTCTAGGAGCCACCATGTTTGATGCCTTACTCAATGGCTTCATCACAGTCCTGTCCCCCACCAATCTGCTCTTCGCCCTGATCGGTTGCGTCCTGGGCATGCTGGTGGGTGTCCTCCCGGGCTTCGGTCCCGCCGCAGCGACCGCACTGCTGCTGCCGGTGACCTTCGCTTTGGATCCCGTCACGGCCATCATCATGCTGGCCGCCATCCTCTACGGCGCAGCTTACGGGGGAACCGTCACAGCGGTGCTGATCAACGTTCCCGGTGAAACGTCCTCGGTCGCGACCACGATCGACGGGTACCAAATGGCCAAACAAGGCAGGGCTGGTCCCGCCCTTGCCATCGCCGCCATCGGCTCGTTCATCGGCGGTCTCATCGGTGTTCTCGGCTTTGTCGCCGCCGCCCCGTTGAGCCAGCTCGCCCTGAGCTTTGGTCCTGCCGAGTTCTTCGCGTTGACGCTGCTGGGCCTGACCCTGGTGGTGGGCCTTGCCAGCGGTTCCATCGTCAAAGCCCTCGTCAGTGCCGTCATCGGCCTCCTGCTCGGTGTTGTCGGGCTGGATCCCGTCAACGGCGTGGCCCGCTACACCTTCGGCAGCCTGGAACTTTTTGACGGCTTGAACTTCGTGCCGATCATCATGGGCATTTTCGGCCTTTCCGAACTGTTCATGAGCATCGAACGGCGGATCAGGCCCGATGACGAACCGATCAAGGTTGGCAAGATCATGCCCTCACGGAAAGAATTCCGTGCCTCGGCCCTGCCGATCCTGCGTGGCTCGCTGCTTGGGTTCGGCACCGGCCTGTTGCCCGGATCACCAGGTGCAGTGGCCTCGTTTGGCGCCTATGTGATGGAAACCAAGCTCTCCAAAACGCCGGAACGATTCGGCAAGGGCGCCATCGAGGGTGTCGCCGCCCCGGAATCGGCCAACAACGCCAACGCGATTTCCGGCATGATCCCCATGTTCACCCTGGGAATTCCAACCTCCGCGACGATGGCGATCCTCATGGGCGCGTTCATCGTCAACGGGCTGACCCCCGGTCCTCTCCTGTTCGCGAACAACCCCGACGTCGCCTGGGGAATCATCGCCTCGTTGGTCGTCGGCAACATCATCCTGCTGATCCTCAACCTGCCCCTGGTCCGTGTCTGGATCCTGTTCCTGAAGACCCCGTACCCGATCCTGTACGCGTTCGTCATCGCATTCATGATCGTTGGCGCTTACAGCCTGGACGGCAGTGTCTTTAACGTCTTCGTGATGCTGGGTGCCGGCCTGCTCGGCTATGTCCTTCGCAAAATCGAGGTCCCGCTGGCTCCCATTGCTCTGACGTTGGTGTTGGGACCGATCATGGAGCGCTCCCTGAACACGTCCCTGCAGATCTCTGAAGGTACCTTCTCGATTTTCAGCAACAGCGGCATCGCCATGGGCCTGCTCATCACCACAGGCGTGGTCCTGGTTCTGGCCGCGACCAAGTCCCTGTACCTGCCGTGGATCGTCAAGACCCGCGAAAAGATGAAGCGAACCAAGGTAGCTGCCTAACCGCATCACTGATGCGCTCCTGTACTGGGAGGCTGCAGACGGACAGCCCGTCGGCAGCCTCCCTTTCCATATGGCCCGGTTTCCCTGCCACACGCACCGGCAAGGGCCGGGCCAAGGCATCAAAAGCACGGCGGAACACCGATCCCGTGGAACACACCAGACAGCGGGGCCCGGTAAGCAAGTGATTGCTTACCGGGCCCCGCTGCTTGGTCGTGCAGGCACTGGCAAAGTGCGCTAGTCCGTAGGCGGTTCTTCGTCCTTGTGCCTGGCGGCCATGGACAGTGCTGCTGCCCCCGCCAGGAACGCCGCAGTGCTCCAGAAAACGGCTCCTACCCCCGCAGGGCCCGCGACGGCACCGACCGCCAAAGGGATGGACACCTGGGCGAGGCGGTTGGACGTCATGCGCAGCCCCAGCGCGGCGCCGCGTGCTCTCTTTGGCGCCAGGGACACAACCCACGCCATCGTCAACGGTTGCGGCAGCCCAAGACCCACACCGATCAGGCACATCAGCGGAAACGCCCACCACTGGTTCGCCAGCGGCAGGGCGCCGAGGGCGATAACGGCTACACCAATGGCGGCTGTGAGTACTTTCTGCCGGCCGAAGACGTCCAGAAGCCGCGACATGCCAAACCGGCTTGAGACGGTGAAGACGGCCCGCGATGCGAGCAGCAGTCCCACAACCGTTGCAGGAACGCCGCGCTCAACGGCCCATAGGGGCAGGAAGGAGGCCAACAGGTCAACGGAAACCAGCACGGCACCACTGACGACGAGGGACTGCCACATTCCCGGCACCCGCATCACTGCATGGACGGGAATGGACGCTTTACCTGTCGCAGTCCCCTTCACCGGCGCCATCTTTTTCTCCCGCCCGTTCATGGTCAGGACAGACCGAATCGCCAGCACCAGGAACCCCAAGCACACCAGCAACCCCAATGTGGTGTTGGGATGCGTTGTGGACGCTGATACGGCGGCGAAAGTGGTGACCAGTGGTGGCCCGAAGAGCTGGCCCATGGATGCGGCCGCGGTGAGCGCACCGAATGCCGTGTCGGATTTCCCGGCAGCGGTCAGCCGGGCCGCGAAGCATTGCTGCCCTACAAGAAGCCCGATGTGGCCGGCGCCCAGGAGGATCGCGGCGGTGAGTAGCCCGACGGGTACGGGGAACAGGAGTGCGATGGCGGTTCCGGCAAGGGCGATGAAGAGGCCTGCAGAGCGCACGACCGCGCTCCCGAACCGGTCGGCGATGCGACCGGTCGGGAGCGCGATGAGCAGCCCTGCGAGGGCGAACGCGGAGGATTGCAGTCCAAGGAAAAACGCGTCGCCCGTGATGGCCAGCGTCTGGTAGCTCATGATCAGGCGGGCACCCTGCCAAGCTGCTTGGCCGAGTGCCGCCTGAACCCAGAGCCCTACCGGCCGCTGGTGGTCTCTCACTGGGTGAGGGCCGTTTGGGCTTCCGATTTGAACTCGAAGGCATAGATCTTTGCCAGGTGCAGGTTGAACCGGAGCTGCACGGTCTGCCCGGCGAGATCAGCGATGTCGCCGCCGCGCCAAGTCACCTTCCGCGCAAGTTCATCACCGGAAAGCAGGGGCGCGTCGTCCAGGGAGAAGCCCGGGATGACGTTGCCCTTGGCGTCCAAGGCTTCAATCCGGACGGATCCCGCGGATCCCTGGGTCTTGAAGTTGATGGACAGTTCGTTGCCGGTGACCACGAGGCTGTGCGTGGTGAACTGGCCACGGTCATCAGCGACTACGGCCGAGACCCTGTCCTTCTTCCACGTTGCGTAGCCTGGGATGCCGAGCTTGGGGCGGCCGAAACGGGGGTACTTGTACGGCTTCTCGTAGCCGACAATCGGGATGCCGATGCGGTCACCCGGCAGGTCAACGATGCCGTAACCGGCTTCGAGGTCGTCGTACTCGAACTCGCTGGTTCCATCGTTCGGGGAAGCGATGCGGTTCCCCGGCGACCAGTTCCAGTACAGCCCGTCGGAGCTGACGGCCAAGGCGATGTCGCGGTTGTTGGTGTTGATGTTGAACATGGTCGCGTACATCAGGTAGACGTCATCAGTTCCCGGGTACTTCTGGACCGGGCAGTGCATGATGTCGGAGGCCGGGTGTGCCGTGAGCGGTACTTCCAGCACCGGATAGGGCGTTGACCAGGTTTTGAAGTCCGAGGTCTCCGTGCGCCCGGCCGAGCGACGTCCAGCGCGCTGCATGCGGAAGTAGCTGACGTACTTCTGGATCTTCTCGTCCCAGAAGGCGGTGTTCATCTGATCAGAGCAGTACATGACCAGGGGCTCAGGCAGTGCCTTCCAGTGGATGCCATCTGCTGAAACCGCGCCGGCAGTGGTGGCAAAGGTGCCCTCCTTGCCCGGCTTGCCCTTGGTGGACTTGGGGTCCATGTCTTCGCCGAAGCGTTCCTTCTGCCGTGCCAGGAAGCCAGCAGGATCATCGTATTTCTCTTCGGCCCGGTAGATGAGCTTGAAGCGTTCCTCCGGCGGTGCAGTCTCGTCGAGGAACACCGCGCCGCTGGCGAAGTGGTTGGGGCTGAGTTCACGCCCGTACACCCAGTTGGTCGGCTCTCCCTTGTAGTCTTGGAGACCGAGTTCGGGCTTGTGCCAATTCAGGCCGTCTTCGGATTCTGCATAGCAAAGTACCCAGCCCACGTCCCAGTGCCATTTCAGGTCGGGAGTGTCGTGGTGGTCCGGCGGCACAACGGTGTACCACATCTTGTACTTGCCTTCATGGACGATGACGTTGTTCACGTACATCAGATAAGCCTGTTCCCAAGGCTTGTCCGTGGGGAAGATCGGGCCGATCAGGTGGGCCTTTTCGGCTTCGATGCGGATGCCGAAGGGGGTGTCGGCCACTGCCACAGGCTCCGGAAGTGCCGGTCCCCATTGGGACATCTTCTTGGGCTTTTCCCCGGTGCCGACGGTGGCCGGGTCTACCCAGTTAATGTCTCCGACGCTGATGTTTCGGTAATCGACGAACAGTTGCGGGCCCTTGGGCCTGAGCGGCAACTTCTGGTCGGGAGTAATCAAGAGCATGTGCTTCTCCTCCTGGGAGTTGGTCGGGATTCCTTTAGTTGGCGTGCGCGGCGGCAGGCGAGATCACGATGCCGTCCGCGTCCGCGTAAACCCAGTCACCCTCGTTGATGGTGACGCCGCTGATCTCGATCGGCCCGCCCACGCGGCCGCTGTGCAGGTTGCGTTCGGTCTTGCGCGGGAACAGGCCTACGGCGCGGATCCCGATGGGTGTTGCGGAGAGCTCTGCGATGTCCCGGACGCAGCCATGGATGACGAGCCCGGCCCATCCGCTGTCAGCGGCGCGTTTGGCCAAGTTGCCGCCCAGCAGCGATGCCCTGGTGGAGCCGGCGCCGTCGACAACCAGGACGCGGCCTTCCCCAGGTGTCAGCACCAGTTCGCGGATAGGTGCGTTGTCTTCGAAGACCTTCACGGTCAGTGCAGGGCCGGCGAACTTGGAGATGCCGCCGAAATCCTGGAGGAGGTTGGGTGTGATGACTCCGACGTTGTCGTTCTTGTCGCAGAGATCGGAGGTTGCGAAGTCAATGGTGGTGGCGGAAGCGATGGTCGTCACAGCTTGATCCTTGGGTAGACGTTCAGTGCGTTGCCGGAGAAGATCTTCTCCTTGTCGGCGTCGCTGAGGGTGGTGTTCTCGGTGATGAAATGGGCGGTGTCATCGAACGTGGTGCCGGTTTCGGGGTCGATGTGCTTGGAGGTCCCGAACGGTTCCGTGGCGAAGAGGATGTTGTCGATCGGCATCTTGCGCAGCAACATATCCATGGAGTCGCGGTCGTAGATCGCGGTGTCGACGTAGATGCGCTTGATGGCTTCCTCGAACGGCATCCGGTTCGTCCCGAGGTGGAGCGAACGGTGGCGGTTGTAGTGGAACGGCCAGGATCCGCCGCCGTGGGGGACGACGAGTTTCAGGTCCGGGTAGCGGTCCAAGAGGTCGGACCAGGCGAGTTCGAAGAACGCCATGGAGTCGTGGTTGGTGTAGTGGGAACCGTTGAGGTGCAGCGCAGGGTTCACGCACGATGTTGCGTGCATCAAACCGGGGACCCGCAGGTCGATCATGGCTTCCCAGAGCGGGTTCCACCACTGGTCACTCAATTTGGGGGTGAAGGGCTGACCGCCACCGGAAATATCGGCGTTGATGTTCACACCCACGAAGCCCAGTTCGAGAACAACCCGCTCGACTTCGTCGATCCAATGCTTGGGCTTGACCCCAGGGGACTGCGGAAGCTGGGCTGCACCAATGAATTTGTCCGGGAACATTTCGCAGACCCGTGCGATCAGATCGTTGTTTGTCTGCGCCCAGTACAGGCTCATCTTGAAATCGCCGACCTCGTGTCCCATGCCGGAGGCGCGTGGGGAGAAGATCATGCGGTCGATGTTGTGCTTTTCCATCCGCTCAAGGTGACCCTGCAGCGAATCGGCAAGTTCCTGGTCTGAAATCTTGAGCGGACGGCCCTTGGTGGGTCGGTTGCGCTGGGACAGCTGCCGGCCGCGGTACGCGTCCAAAGCCTGAGGCGCCGTGGTGAAGTGGGCGTGGGATTCGATGATCACTTGAATGTGGCCTTTCTTAGGAGGTCGAGCGACGTTATTCGGCGAGCTGCCACTTGCCGCCGGCAACGTCGACAAAGTTGCTGACGGTCCGGCCGGTCGGTGTGGGGTGGTGTTCACGGGAGAAAGTGACACCGGCGTTCTTGATCAGCTCGATGGTGGCGTCGGGGTCATCGACAGCGAAGGCAATGTGGTCGATCTTGCTCGCCTCAAGCTTGTTGTCCTGGCGGATTTCGAACATCACCTGGTTCTCGCCCGGCAGGGCCACTTCTACAGAGCCACGATCCTCCATACGGCGGAGAACTTCGAAGCCGATGGAGGTGAAGAACCCAACAGTCTCTTCAAGATTGGGGACTTTGATGTCGATGTGATCGACGCGAGTGAGCATGGGAATCTCCTTTGACTTTGCGGGAATGCCTATAGACCAGGCGCTGGGAGCCGGTGCGGTGCCGGATGGCCCGTCGTCCTGCGCTCTGTACTGACTCTTGCAGATAAACATGCAGACTGTCAACAACTTTGCAAGAAAGTGGCCCAGCGCGGCAAGGCGGCTTCGGTTCAAAGTTCTCAGTAATAGCAAGCATTTTTCAATGAGATACAAAGAATTCGACTATTGACACAGATCACATAATCCTGCAGAGTGGCTTACACGATGCAAGGCCGATTGCAGGCAAGGTATGTTTTGCAGGTCCTTACATTTCGACCCAACGGAGCCTCAAATGCGATTCAGCGATGCTTTGCAAAGCAAGGCCGGCAGCCTGACAGAATCAGACCGGCGCATTGGCAACACCCTTCTAACGACATCATTTGGTGCCGCCGGCCTGACGGCTGCCCAGCTGGCCGCGGCGGCGAACGTCCATGAATCCACCGTCGTTCGCTTCGCGCAAAAACTTGGCTACGACGGGTTCCCCAGTCTCCGCGCCGGGTTGATCGCTGACTTCGAACGTCAAGTTGATATGGCGGGAGCCAGGTCCAGCAGGGCCAAGACCGAGCGTGACCCGTCGCTGGCTGCAGTTGTTAAGGCGCAGATTGAGCTGCTATCGGATCTGCCGCGGATCATCGAGCAGTCCACTATCGAGACCGCTGCTGAGATTCTGTGGACTGCCCAGCGGGTACTGGTCATTGGCCGTGGACTCATGGGTGCCCCCGCGGTATTCATGACGAGGAAGCTCAGCCTGCTGGGTGTCGCGGCCATTCATTCGGATCAGGGAGGCGGCGAGGCGGTCGAACGAAGCGCCCTCCTCGCGGAAGGTGACGCTGTCCTGATCTATGGCTTCAACGAGGAATATGCTGCGCTTGCCCCGTTGATCACGACCCTGCGCGCCAGGGGCATCCGGGGCATTCTGGTCACCGACCAGGCATCCCTCTTTGAGGAATCCCTGCCCGAAGTTGTCCTACCCGTCCCCCGGCGGCATTCCGATCACGGCGTCATGGCGGCAATCACCGTTGTCAGCTACGCCATCCAGTTCGCCATGGCGGACCAGAGGCCGGATCGGGCCAGGACGGTGTCCAGCGAAATAGTACGGCTTGCTGCCTCAAGCCGCCTGAACCACATCACGCGCGACTACGACCACATTCCCAACTTCGGAGAGCGCGACCCGGAAGAACCAGAACAGATTGGAGAACCTCAATGAAGAGACTCGGGAGAATATCTGCAGCGCTGCTGGTAGCAGCGCTGGCCCTGACAGGCTGTCAGGCAGGCAGCGGCAACACTGATCAGGCTGCCTGGCCCGATCAGGGGACACCCGGTGGCGGCGGCACCCTCACCGTCGTCAGCAACGCCGAGCTTTCCAGTCTTGAGCCGGGCGAAGCCGGCACTGCAGGCCACGCCTTCCCCGTCCTGCGCAATGTACTCCAGGGGCTCCTGACCCGGAACACCCAAACCAACGAAATCGAGCCGCTCCTCGCCACCGAGTGGTCCTCCCCTGACAACCTGCACTGGGTTTTCAAGCTCCGCAAAGATGTTGTCTGGCACGATGACACACCTCTGAATGCGGCGAATGCGGCGAAGTCACTGACGTACATCTGGGACAAGAAGGTCCCATACGCAGGGAACTTTGTTGGCGCCCCCGTCAAGTTCTCGGCCATTGACGAATACACGCTCGGCATGGAACTTACCGCACCGGATTCCCTCATTCCCGCCAAAATGACGGTCATGCCGCTGGCTTCCCCGGTGCAGATCGAAACCGCACCGCAGACTTTGCCCGAGAAGATGATCGGAACCGGCCCCTACAAGTTTGTCTCCTTTACCCCGGGCTCCGGAGTGAAGCTCGAACTGAACACGAAGTACTTCAACCTTCACCCCGGCATGTTTGACAAGGTCGACTGGACCTTCCGGACCGAGAGCCAGGTACGCGCCCAGCTCGTGCAAACGGGCGAGGCCGACGTCGCCGTCGGTGTGACGCCGGAACAATGTGAAGGTGCCGCGACCAGCGGCGCGCATTGCCTCTCCGTTCAGGCGACCGGGTTCCGGTTCCTGCGCCCGGACCAGTACAACCAGACCGTCCTCGCCGACGAACGGATCCGCCAAGCGATCGCCATGGGTGTGGACCGTCCGGGAATCGTCTCCGCCTTCATCAACAAAGACGGCAAGGTACTCGACAACGCAGGCCCCGAAGGCATGGTGGGCTTCGACAAGGACGTCAAGAGCTTCAATTACGACGTGGATGCTGCCAAGAAGCTGGTAGCGGACGCGAAAGCCGACGGCATCAACACCGGGCTGCCGCTGACCATCAAGTACCGTGTCGGCTTCTTCCCGAACATCGATGACATGGCTCAGACCGTGGCGACCAATCTGAACGCCATTGGCCTGAACGCAAAGGTCGAGGCCATGACCGACGCCGAAGGCCTGGCACAGTACCGGCAGAACTTCGAAGGCAACACGATCGAGAAGATACCAGCAGACCGCGGGTGGATCTTCCTGGCGACCACCACGAACGATCTCTTTGACTTCTCACAGCCGGCAGACACCCTGTTGACCTGCAAGGGCAAGTTCTCCGTCACCTGCGACCAAGAGTTCGAGGCTGCGTACAAGAAGGCGAACCAGCTGGTCGGTGACGAACGGCAGAAGGCCTTTGCTGATCTCTGGTCCTCGCTCTACGAGAAGGATGTGCCGTTCCTGCCCATCGGCCAGACGGCAAACAACTTCGTCATCTCCGACCGGGCGAAGATCCAGCCCACCTCGGATACGTTCCTTCCTCTCACGGAAGCCCGCGGACCCAAGACCGCCGGCAACTGAACCGACTCGGCGCCCCCATCTCCCCAAGTAGGTGGGGGCGCCGGCCACCCCGGAAGGCCCTTCCATGACTTCGTATGTGATCAAACGACTCCTCTCGGCTTTCGCCGTCATCTTCCTTGTACTCACTGCCATCTTCTTCGTCACCCAGCTTCTGGGTGACCCTGTTCAGCTGGTACTCGGCGACACCGCAAACTCAGAACAAATCGAAGCCGTCAGAGAGCGGCTGGGCCTGGACCAGCCCATCCTGGTCCAATACTGGAATTTCGTTGCCACGGCAGCCCAAGGATCCTTTGGCGACTCGTTCTGGCAGCAACAACCGGCCCTCGGCCTGGTTGTTTCCCGGCTTCCAGCGACGATGCTGCTGGCATTGGCAACGATCGCCATCATTGTGCCGATCGGAATTACGCTCGGCGTCCTGGCCGCCTACTACCAAGGCAGTGTTCTGGAACGCATCATCAACTTCTTCTCGATCGTTGGGAGTTCCCTGGTCTCCTTCTGGCTGGCCTTGATGCTGATCCTCTTGTTCGCCGTGACGCTGCGACTGCTCCCGACATCCGGGTACGGCTCGCCGGCCAACATCGTCCTGCCCGCAGTGACTCTCGCCACCTTGCAGATCGGAACCTTGGCCCAGGTCACCCGGACCAGCGTCTCTGAACAGCTATCCTCGAGCTTCGTCTCCGCCGCGCGTGCCAGAGGGTTGTCGCCGGCCCGAGTCATGACCCGCTACGCGCTCAGGAACGCGCTGATCCCGATCTTCACGGTTGCATCAGGCATGTTGATCGCCCTGGTCAACGGTGCGGTCATCGCCGAGGTTGTCTTCGGCTGGCCCGGCGTCGGGTTGCTCATCCTGCAGGCCATTCAGCAAGGGGACCTGCCCCTTATCCAAGCGGCGATATTTGTAACCGCCAGCCTGATCGTCATCCTGACACTGCTGGTCGATCTCGCCTACCTCCGAATCAACCCCCGAGTGAGGCTCCAATGACGTCGATGGTGACGGCACCCGAAACTCCGCCAGCCGTGTCCGCTGTAACCCCCGCCAAGAGCCCTGGAACGCCGCTGCGACTGCTCGTCAGGTCCGGGCTCAGGGACCCCCTGGTCATTGGAAGCTGCCTTTGGGTGCTGTTGGTCATCGTGGCCATCGCTTTCCGTGAAGTGATCCTTCCGTCAGGTTGGCAGGACTCCGTTCTCGTCAACCGGCTGAAGCCGCCCTTCTCCACCGATGCGGCAGGGCATTTTCACCTCCTGGGAACAGACGCGCTCGGACGCGATTACCTCATGCAAATGATCGCCGGTACCGGTGCCACCGTTTTCCCGGCACTGACTGCGGCCGCGCTGGGCCTGCTGGTCGGCCTGACCGTCGGTGCCGTCGCAGGCTACATGGGTGGAAAGGTCGATGCCGTTCTTCTGCGCATCACCGAATTCCAGATGGCATTTCCCTCGCTGTTGCTGGCCATCCTGATTCTGGCAAGCATGGGATCCAGCGTTGGCGTCCTGATCATCGTGCTCGCCCTGGGTGCCTGGACAGGCATCGCCAGGGTCGCCCGAGGACTCGCTTTGGAACTGCGTGAATTGGCGTTCGTTGACTCCGCGAAGGTCATTGGCGGCTCCAACATGCGCATCATTGCCCGCCACATCGCCCCCAACCTGTTCACTTCGGTGTTGGTCCTCGGGACCCTCGAAGTAGCGGCGTTGATGCTCAGTGCCGCCGGTCTGGACTTCCTGGGCCTGGGTGTCCAGCCTCCTGAAACATCGTGGGGACAGCTGGTATCCAAGGGCCGTGAAACCTTGGCCTCGGCCTGGTGGCTCGTCGTGATCCCGGGTCTGGCCATTTTCCTCACGACCCTCTCGGTAAACCTGATCGCCGTCTGGCTCCGCAACAACCTGGACCTTGACCAGCGCTCCCGAAACCTGGCCAAAGCCACCCGCAAAGCCGCCGTCCAATTCGACCCCGAGGAGGCCCCTGAACAACCGAGGCAGGACGGCGAACACGGCGCGAACAGCACCACGAACGCCATTTTGGAAGTCCGGGACCTGTTCGTGGACTTCGCCACCGACCGTGGCACCGCCAAGGCGGTGCGAGGTGTTTCCTGGGGCATCGGGAAGGCCGAAGTACTGGCCATCGTCGGTGAGTCCGGGTCCGGAAAGAGCGTTACCGCACGGGCAATCATGGGGATTCTGGAACGTCCCCAGGCCCGCATCCGCCGCGGGGCCATCGACTACGGCGGGGTGGACCTGCTGACGCTTCCGGAGAAGAAGCGCCGGGAGATTTACGGCGCCGGTATTTCCATGGTGCAGCAGGACGCCCTGGCAGCCCTGAACCCATCTGCGACGATCGCCACCCACCTGATCGAGGTCATCCAGGCCCACCAGGAAGGCGTCTCCCGGAAGCAGGCCCGCGAACAGGCAGTGGAACTGCTGCGGAAGGTGGGCATTCCCGATCCGGTTGCCCGGCTCGATGACTATCCGCACCAGTTTTCTGGTGGTATGCGCCAACGCGTCCTGATCGCCATGGCAATCGCAAACTCGCCGGCTGTCCTTATCGCCGACGAACCCACGACGGCGCTGGACGTGACAGTTCAGGCGCAGATTGTGAAACTGCTCCTGGAACTGAGGAAATCAACGGGGATGAGCATCATCCTCATCACCCATGACCTGTCGTTGGTGGCAGAAAGCGCAGACAGGGTCGTGGTCATGTACGCCGGGCGTGTCATGGAATCCGGGCCGGTTAGGAACGTCATCAGCCAACCAGCGCACCCCTACACGAAGCAGCTTCTGGCGGCGACGCCGGATGTCATGGTCACCAGTGAACGCCTGAAGCCCATACCGGGCTCTCCCCCAAGCCCAACGCGGGTTCCCACCGGGTGCCCCTTCAACCCACGCTGCGAACACGCACAGGACATCTGCCGGGAAATCCGGCCGAACCAACTGCAGCTGACACCCGTCCGGTCCAGCGCGTGCCACTTCGCCGAGGAGGTCGTGTCGGAATGACCGCAACTGCACAAACACAGAACACAGGACCGGCGCAGCCGGCCCTGGACGTCCGGAACCTCACCAAGAAATTCAAAGTCAAGAGGTCCCGATCCTCCAAAAAGGGCATCGTTCAGGCGGTGGCCGGTGTTGACCTGCAGGTCCGGCCCGGAACCACCCTGGGCATCGTGGGGGAATCCGGGTGCGGCAAAAGCACCCTCGCCCGGTTGCTGGCCGGGCTGGAGTCACCGACCAGCGGGGAAGGCTCGATCGATGGTCTGAGCGCGTTTTCAACGCACCGGGCAGAACGCCTCGAACGGGCCCGGAAACTGCAAATGGTCTTCCAGGACCCATACACCTCCCTGGATCCCCGCATGACCATCTTCGAACTGTTGAGCGAACCGTGGTCCGTTCACAAAGGCTTCCTGCCCAAGAACCAATGGCGTCCCACCGCCGAGAAGACCCTCGAACTCGTAGGCCTGGACCCGGCGCTGGCTTCCTCCACCGTCCGTTCCCTCTCCGGCGGCCAACGCCAAAGGATCGGCCTCGCCCGCGCCCTCGCCCTGCGACCAAAAATCCTCGTCCTCGACGAGCCGGTTTCCGCGCTCGATGTCTCCGTACAGGCGCAGATCGTTGAACTCCTCCGCGAGCTGCAGACCCGCACCGGCATGGCGATGATCTTCATCACCCACGACTTGGCAGTGGTGCGCAGCCTGGCAACCGAAATCGCCGTCATGTACCTGGGCAGGGTGGTCGAAACGGGACCGACGGAATCCGTATACGGCAACCCGCAACACCCCTACACCCAGGCCCTGCTGTCTGCCGCCCCGAGTTTCCACCAACCCAGCACCGAACGCCAGCTCGTACTGCAAGGCGAAGTTCCAAGCCCCCGGAACATTCCCAGCGGCTGCCCCTTCCGTACCCGCTGCTGGAAGGCACAGGACGTCTGCAGCACAGACCGTCCTCCCCTGGTAAGCCACGGACTGCAGCCAGTCGCCTGCCACTTCCCCGACAGCACGCCCCCTAATCCCGTTGCTGCCGAGCCCGGCAACAACCCAACCCAAGTAAAGGACCCATCATGACCGAGACCATTGAAACCACCCGGCTCACTGCCGCTGAACTCGTCGAGCGCTTCCGTAACATCCCCGCAGCCAACGTCGGCGACGCCATGGACCGGCTCGGTGCACTGGCACACATCGGCCCCGTCTGGGCCGGGGCGCGCGTCATCGGCACCGCCTACACCGTCTGGACCAGGGCCGGCGACAACATCGCCATCCACGACGCAATCGCGGCTGCCGCTGAAGGCGACGTCATTGTCATCAACGGCGAGGGTGACACCACCCGTGCGCTCTTGGGCGAAATGATGGGCAACAAGGCCCAGAAGCGTGGAATCCGCGGGTTCGTCGTCGACGGCATGGTTCGCGACGCTGAAGGTCTGAAAGACCTCGGCTTCCCGGTCTTCGCCCGCGGCGTCACCCCGGCCGGACCCTACAAGAGCGGTCCCGGCCGGCTCAACGAACCCATCGCCTGCGGCAACGTGGCAGTTTCCCCCGGCGACATCATCCTTGGCGACGACGACGGAGTTGTCGTCATCCCGCTGGCACGCGCCGAGGAAATCCTCGAAAAGGCCGAGGCCGTGTTCAAGAAGGAGGAACTGAAGCGCGAAGCCTTCTAAAGCTTCCTCCCACTGCCCGGAGAGAACCCAACCACGGCCACCTTGGAACGAACGGACGATGACCTCAATGAAGATGCACAGAATCCACGTTGCCCTGGCAACGATCGCGCTGCTCGCCGCCGGCACCATTACCGGCTGCAGCACTCAATCGACGCAGGCCACAACCGGGTTCGACTGGCCCTCTGACGGGCCACCGGGCGGTGGGGGGAACATCGTCATCGCGGGGACTACCGAACTCGCCAGCCTGGAGCCCAATGAAGCCGGTGCGGCCTCGCACGCAGTCCCCGTGATGCGGAACGTGTTCCAGCCGCTGTTGAACCGCAACACCAAGACCAGTGAGATCGAACCCCTGCTGGCCACGGAGTGGAAGGCCATCGACGAAACACACTGGGAATTCACACTGCGCGAAGGCGTCACCTGGCACGACGGAACTCCGTTCAACGCCGAAACGGCAGCCGCATCCCTGACGTACATCTGGAACCCCAAACTCAGCTACTCGAGCAACTACGTCTCCGGCGAGGCCCGCTTCCGGCCCATCGACGAGAAGACACTCGGCGTCGAACTGGGCAAACCAGACCCACTCTTCGAAGCGCGCATGACGATGCTGCCACTGGCCTCCCCCACCCAAATCGCCAAATCCCCCAACACCCTCCCCACACATCCCACCGGAACCGGACCTTACGAATTCGTCTCCTGGGCCCCGGGACAGAACCTCAAACTGAAGCTTTACCCAAGCTCATGGCAGGCAGCACCGGGCATGTTCGACACCGTCGAATGGTCCTTCCTGCAGGAAAACCAGGTCCGCGCCCAAAAGGTACAGACCGGCGAAGCCGACATCGCCCTGGGAGTCACCGACGACCAGTGCCGCACCAGCGCCCAGGACGGGGCCAAATGCGTTGAAATCGTCTCCAACGGCATCCGATACCTGCGCATCGACCAATACCACCAGACCACATTGGCCGACCCCCGGATCCGACAAGCCATTGCCTACGCAATTGACCGTGACGGCATCGCGAAAGCGTTCGTCACCCCCAACACAAGGGCCGCCAACAACCCTGGCGCACCCGCCATGGCCGGGTTCAGCAACGACGTCGACTTCCCATACGACCCTCAAAAGGCAGCAAACCTCGTCAAGGAGGCAGCCGCCGACGGCGTAAACATCTCAACGCCACTGTCCATCAAGTACCGGGTCGACATGTTCCCCAACGTGGACGACATAGCCCAAACAATCGCGACCAACCTCAAAGCGGCCGGACTCAACGCGAAAGTAGCCGCAGAAACAGAAACCGAAGGACTGGCCCAATACCGTCAGACCTTCGAAGGCAAAACCATCGAGGACATCCCCCAAGACCGAGGATGGCTCTTCCTGGCCAGAACCTCCAGCGAACTGTTCGACCTGTCTCAACCGGCCGGCACCATCCTTGAATGCAAAGGAAGGTTCTCCGTGTACTGCGACGCCGACTTCGAGCGGGAGCTGAACGCCGCAAAGAAACTGACCGGAGAACCTCGCAAGACAGCCATGGAAGCCCTGTGGAAGAAGTACTACACCGAGGAAGTCCCCATGCTTCCCCTGACGCAGGTAACAGACGAGTACGTCATCTCCGACCGAGTCGACATCACCCCCCGCGGTGACATGTTCCTCCCCCTCGCCGAAGCCCGCGCCAAGAAGAACTAAACAATACGGGTCGGCTGCGGGGTTCTCCCCCAGCCGACCCGCCAACCCTCCAGACCAGGACACCCAATCGTGAGCCAAAACAGATTCGCCGTCACCCCGCTGCCCCGCCCGACCGTGCCCGTGAGGGGTTCCGACATCCTGTGGCCGGTCCGACGTGTGCTGTGCGTGGGCCGCAACTACGCAGAGCATGCCAGGGAGATGGGAGCCAACCCCGACCGGGAACCCCCGTTTTTCTTCACCAAGCCGGGCGATTCGGTCGCCCCTGCTTCGGGGACGATCGCCTATCCTCCGCTGACGACCGACCTGCACCACGAAGTGGAGCTTGTGGTGGCCATAGGAACTAGGGCCTCTGGGGTCACTCCTGAGGAAGCCAGTGCATGCATCTATGGGTATTCCGTGGGGGTTGACCTTACACGCCGTGATCTGCAAAACGAGGCCAAAGAAATGCGCAGGCCTTGGGACTGGGGCAAAGCTTTCGATCAATCCGCACCGCTGACCCCTATCGTCCCCTTCACCCAACAACTGAATCAGGGGCGCATTTGGTTGGCCGTGAACGGCGACATTCGTCAAGAGGCCAACATCGCAGACATGATCTGGTCCGTCGAGGAAATAGTCTCCTTCGCTTCCCAATCCATCACCTTGCTGCCCGGTGACCTCATCTTCACGGGAACGCCCGCAGGAGTCGGTGCCGTCCATCCCGGCGACGTTCTCTCCGGCGGCGTCCACGGCGTTGCAAGCTTTGCTTTCAGCATCGGCAAAGTGCGCCCTGCGCCGGCGCAGTTCGCGCAGGACCACGAACTGACGCCGACCTTCCCCGCCGTCAGAATCATTTGACCCGCATGCAAGATAATTGCAGAATCAATCAAAGGAACAAGAAACTTGCGTGTAGATTTTCCACCATCCATCACCTTGGGAGATTCGATGACCCCGCTGGGCATAGCAACGCATTCCGCGGCGCGGAGGGCAGAACTCGGGGCCTACGTTCTCACGGGTGACTGGTCGATCCTTGCCCAGGGCGAGCAGGTCTGGTTGTACCGGGGCGAGAAGGTCCTGGCATCCGGCTGGGTTGACGGCGTGATGCCCGACGGCTCCGCCGTGTGGATCCAACGGCATGACGCCATGGGGCGAACGATGTTCCTCCGTGAAGACGTCAGCGCAATTGTCCGGGGCTGGATTCCATCGGGAACGTAGCCCACTGTCCCCCCACCGCCACGCCAGAATGCGAAGGAAAAAAGCCCAATGAATGAAATTGTTGTCGTTGGAGTAGACGGAAGCCCAACGGCCCAAAAAGCGGCGGAAACCGCCCGGAACCTGGCGCTTGCAATGAACGCCGCCCTGCACGTGGTGTCCGCCTTCGACCAGGACGGAGCCGAAGTGTACGGAAGCGGCAGCGACCAGTGGATCGCCTCCGATGCGGACGGCGCCACCAATATCGCAAGGTCTACCGCAAAAGGGCTTGCCACCAATCTCGAAGTCACCTTTTCCGCTGCCCACGGAAAGCCCGCCGAGGCTCTCATCAGCGAAGCGAACCGCCTGGATGCACGCATGATCGTCGTCGGTAACCGCCGCATGCAAGGCATCGGACGGGTCTTGGGCAGCGTGGCCAACACCGTGGCGCACAACGCCTCATGCGACGTCTACATCGTCAACACGTATTACAGCAGCTAGACATCTCGGCTGCAGGCCCCGAGGTCTTGCAGCCTGGAACTGTCCCGCCCACGCGGCCGTTACTGGCACAACAACTGCACATGGGCACGGTGACCCCGACATATTCCAACCAAGCCCGGCTGGTCGCGCGGTGGCGCACGTCCCGGCGCCGCTCGATTCGCCTACCCCGGCACCACAGGGACCTTGCCCTTTTCGTCCTTCAATCCGTTGCCTGCGAAGTGGATGGCAACGGATGTCACTCTTCGCCAGAAGAAACCTCGCCGGCATCGGATCCGGCGACCACGACGATAGCCCCTAGAAGCAGTGCTGCGTTGGCCCAGAAGATCCCCAGCACCCCCAGAGGCGCAGCAACTGATCCGACCGCCAGAGGCAGCGATATCTGCGCCAGCCGGTTCACCGTCATACGCAGCCCCAATACAGCTCCATGATGGGCAGCTGCAGTCGTCGACACCACCCACGCCATGGTCAGTGGCTGAGGAATGCCCAAGCCGAGCCCCAGTCCCACCATGACCGCTATCGCCGCGTAGGGCCCGACGAGCGGCAGCATCGCCAGCGAAGTGACTGCCGCGCCGATGGAAACCATCAGCATGGCTTTGCGGCCAAACCGGGCAATGAGGCGTGTCAAGCCGAGACGGCTCAGAACAGAGACGGCAGCCCGAAGGGCCAGCAAGAGCCCCACCATCGCGGCACTGACGTTCTGTTCAGTAGCCCAGACCGGGACAAACGCGTACATCAGGTCAACGGTCACCAAAACTGCGCCGCTGACTACAAGGGAGCGCCAGAGTCCCGGGACTCTCAGGACGTTGACCATTCTGATCGGCGCGGCCGTTGCCCGCCGGTCCTTCTTCAACCCCGCGTCGGTCCTGCGGAGGAGAAAGTAGGCGGGGGTGGCAAGTGCGCTGAAGCCGAGGCACACCAACAGGCCAAGATTTGTATCCGGTACGGCACCACCAACAGCCCCCAGGGACGCCACTAGTGTCACCGCGGGTGGGCCGACCAGTTGTCCGATCGAGGCCGCTGCCGTAAGAGTTCCGAAGGCGCTGTCGGCCGACGTCCCGCGGCTGACATGGGCGACGAAGGTTTGCTGGCCCACCATCACCAGCAGATGCCCAAGCCCGATGATGGCGCTTGCCGCCAAGAGTGTGGGCAGGCCCCCCAACAGGAGCATGGTGGCGGTCCCCGCAGCTGCCGTCAGGAGCCCTGTAACGGAAACAACTGTGCCGCCGAACCTGTCAGCAGCCCTGCCTACAACGAGCGCGAGCAGCAGTGCGGGCAAGGCAAAGCTGGATGCCAGCAGCCCAAGAAAGACGGGGTCGGCGCCTTCCGCCAATGCGCGGTAGCCAATGGTAAGTCTGATCCCAACCCAGGATGCCTGCGCCAGAACCGCTTGGGAGCTTAGCGCGACCCGCCACCGGTCACTCACGCCCGCAAGGGAATTTCGTCCCCGCCGCCGAGCAGTCGCGTAAGGTCTTCTATCGAATCCCTGGCGGCACGATATCTCGCCGGATCCAAGTGGAAGATGGCAAGTTGCAACGCATACGCCAGGAGGATCGGGACGAGTTGGGTACGGTATTCGCCATCGTCACCTCGCCTGGCCGTGATGAGGTGGTCGGGACTTGGCCGGAATCGGTAACCAGGGACGTCGGAAAGGAGGATGGTTTTCCCTCCGCGCCTGGCCGCCTCGGTGACGAGTGCGGCCAACTGGCTGGGTGCTTCACGTAACGCAAGGCCGATCAACGTGCTGTTCTCGTCAAAGCTGGAAAACCGCTCCGCCATGTCCTTGGGTGTCGTACCGAGGGTAACCGTCGTCAATCCCAACCGCCGCAAACGTCGGGCCAGGACGTCCCGGGTGGCCTTGTCGTCCTCCCGCGAAAACAGATAAATAGTCTGCGACTCGTGAACGGTCCGTGCCGCGGCCTCCAGATTCTCCTGGCGGACAAAATGCGGGAGCCGCTTCAACGCCAGGATCTCGTCGGCCACGAAAGCCGCGAGATCGTAGCCGGAGTCTCCCCTCATGATCCCGCCATGATGCTCGTTGATCTCTGTTTCATCCTTGCGCAAGTCGTTGCGCAGATCCGGGTAACCCCGGTACCCCAGCTTCTTTGCCAGGCGGACAACCGTCGATTCATGCGTCTTGGCACGATCGGCCACTTCTGCCGCTGGAATGCCCGACATGCTCCCCGACATGAGCACGTTCATGACCCGTTCTTCCGAGGCACTCAGGCGAACGGTACTGCTGTCGACTACTGCTTTGAAACTCATGATGGCTCTCCTCTGAGGCCCAACGGAAAATCCTGTGACGCTTGACACTCTCTCATGAACCTGCAATCCTGTGCAAGATTGCAAGTTGGCTTTACGCCGATGTTGCAACCCTATTTTCACCACATTTGCCGCAGAGAGGCGGACAACCAAGATGCAAACCTTCCAAGCACCCGTTGCGCTTGAATGGACGGTCGCTGCGGCGGCTGTCGCAGGCGGGCTGACCATGGCTGTGGTTGGCGCAGGGTATGGACTGACCAACACTTCCGGCGTAGGCGCCGGGTTCTTTCCAACGGTCGCTGGATCGCTCATAGCGCTTGCCGGAGTCCTGTGGGCCGGGCAGCTCCTCGCAGCCCGCCGGACGATCGCGGCGGCTCCCGCTGGCGACACCCAGGAAGCCGTTCCGCCACACCACGAATCCGAATCCGCACTGGTCGCCCTGCTGGATGACGACAACAGCGACGAGCCGGACGCCGGCGACTTCCCCGACCGCCAAGGCTGGGTCCGGGTGGGCATCATTACCGTTTCGCTCCTGGGAGCTGCACTCCTTCTGCCGTACCTGGGCTACACGGTAGTGATGACGCTGATGCTGGGCGCCATCCTGTTCTTCGTCAGCAAGCGCAAGCTGTGGCTAGCCGCCGTCGTTGCGCTCGGTTCCGCCCTGGCATCCCGGCTGGTCTTTGAGGTGTGGCTCGGCACAGCGCTCCCCACCGCCAGCATTGACTTCCTCACCGGGTTGGGGCTCTGAGCATGGGATTCGATCAACTCCTGGGTGGACTGGCCACAGTCTTCACACCCGAACACCTCCTGTTCGCACTGCTGGGCTGCGTCCTCGGCATGCTGGTGGGTGTCCTGCCGGGGTTCGGCCCCGCGGCCGCAGTGTCGCTGCTGATCCCGGTCACTTTCGGCCTCCACGCAACCTCGGCCATCATCATGCTCGCCGCCATCCTCTACGGCGCAGCCTACGGCGGCACCACCACAGCGGTCCTGCTGCGGATCCCCGGCGAAGCCTCCTCCATCGCCACCACCCTGGACGGCTACCAGATGGCCAAGAAGGGCCGCGGAGGGCCCGCGTTGGTGATTGCGGCGCTGGCATCGTTCGTCGGCGGCCTAATCGGCGTGGTCGGCTTCGTCGTCGTGGCACCGTTCAGCCGCCTGGCGCTGGAATTTGGGGCACCCGAACTGTTCCTGGTTTCCCTTCTCGGGTTCGCCCTGATCACCAGCTTTGCTGGCAACAACCCTGCCAAAGCCCTTCTCAGCGCCGCTGCCGGCCTGGCAATCGCCACGGTCGGTGTCGACTCCGGAGTCGGAATCGCACGCTTCACCTTCGACATGCCGGAGCTCTTTGACGGCCTTGGTCTGGTAGCTGTCGTGATGGGTGTCTTCGGCCTCAGCGAGGTTCTCGGACAAGCGCAGAAGGGTCCCCTGGGTGTCCCCAGCCCCCTGAAGGTCGCAAGGCTGCTGCCAACCCGGACCGATCTTCAACGCTCAGCTCTCCCATCCCTCCGGGGATCCATCATCGGCTTCTTCATGGGACTCCTTCCTGGTTCTCCGGGGGCGGCAACGTCCTTGGCCTCCTATGCCGCGGAAAAGAGGCTATCGAAGCATCACCGGTCCGAATTCGGCAAGGGCGCGGTGGAAGGCATCGCCGGCCCGGAATCGGCAAACAACGCTCTGGCAGTGTCCTCCATGATTCCGCTGTTCACGTTGGGCATCCCCACATCAGCAACCGTGGCCATCATGGCAGGAGCGTTCACCATGAACGGTCTCATCCCCGGGCCGCTCTTGTTCAGGGACAACCCCGAGGTGGCCTGGGCAATCATTGCCAGCCTCATTGTGGGCAACCTGATCCTCCTGGTGCTCAACGTCCCCTTGGCACGGGTCTGGATCGCAGTGCTGAAGGTCCCGTTCCACTACTTGATGGCAGCCATCCTCGCCTTCATGTTCCTGGGCACCTACTCCATCAACGGCAGCGCATTCGACATCCTGATCATGCTCGGCGCCGGCGTCCTGGGCTACATCTTCCAGCTGACCAAGGTTCCTCTGACGCCGCTGGTCCTGGGCTTGATCCTGGGCCCGCTGCTCGAAGAGAACTTCCAACGGTCCCTGGCACTCTCGCAGGGCGACTACAGCGTCTTCCTCGACGGACCCATCAGCCTGGTACTCCTCGCAGTCATCGCCATCGCCATCCTCTTCGGCGCCGTCCGCCCCCTCATGGCATCGCTGCTGAAGAAGAAATCACAAACCCCCACCGCATCAAAGGAGCTTGCGAAATGAAAAAGACAACAAGACTGATCACCACGGCCGTGGCCGCGACCTTTGCCCTCGCTCTCTCGGCCTGTGGCGGACAATCCGGAGGCTCCACCGGCACAGCCGCCGGGGACTTCCCCAAGTCAGGATCCACCATTGAATGGATAGTCCCTTCCGCGGCCGGCGCAGGCAACGACATCCTTGCCCGCATCGTGGCCCCAGTGATGCAAAAAGACCTGGGCGCCAACATCAAGGTGGTCAACAAAGAAGGCGGAAGCCAGGTCGTCGGGTTGAACTTCGCCGCCCAATCGAAGCCCGACGGACACACGATCGTCAACACGAACATTCCATCCATCCTGGGACGCTACCTGGACCCCAGCAAAAAGGCCGCCTTCGACCGGAGCAGCTTCACGCCGATCGGTTCATTTGCCACAAACTCCGTAGTCATCGGCGTCAACAAGGACAGCAAATACACGTCCATCAAAGAGCTACTCGACGCCGTCAAAGCATCACCCGGGAAAATCACCGTGGGTACGGACTCCCGCGCAGGCGATGACCACATCAACCTGCGTTTGCTGGAAGATCAGCTCGGCCTGGACTTCAACATCGTTCACTACAACAGCGGAGCCGACAAGATAGCAGCCCTCGTCTCCGGCGAAATCGACTTCGCCCTCGGCGGTGTCTCCAGCTTCTTCGGCCAGTACAAGTCCGGAGACGTTAAACTCCTCACCGTCATCGAAGACAATCCCAGCTCGTTTGTCCCCGAAGTTCCCACGATGAAGAGTGCCGGCTACGACGTCAAACCCATGTCCAGCACCTTCTCGCTTTCCGTACCGGCCAAAACGCCCAAGGAAATCGTCAGCAGGCTGGAAGCATCCTTGAAGAAGGCCGCTGAAGACCCGACCGTACAGGAAAAACTGAAGGGCGCAGCCACCCAAACCGCGTGGATTTCCGCCGCCGACGTCAGCAAGGCATGGGAAGAACGCGAAACCGAAATCAAACCCATCATCGCCGAACTCCTGCAAGAGAAGTAACCGGCGAAACCCTGAGAAAGAACGGCCAAACCATGCAACCCACCCACAATCCTTTGTCCACCGCGGACCTCGTGCAGCGCCTAGGTGCCATCCCAGCAGCGAATATCGGCGATGCCCAGGAAAGGATCGGAGTAGCCTCCGCGCTCTCCCCGATTTGGGCCGGTGCCAAGCTTGCAGGCCCTGCCTATACTGTCTGGACCCGACCCGGTGACAACCTCTTCATCCACAACGCCCTCGCGGAGGCACAACCAGGCGACGTAATCGTCGTCAACGGCGGCGGCGACCAAACACGGGCACTGATTGGCGACATGATCGGCATCAAGGCACGGAATCAGGGCATTGCCGGGTTCGTCATCGATGGAGCTGTCCGGGACGCAGACGCCCTTGCAGACTGCGGCCTTCCAGTGTTCGCCCGATCCGTCACCCCCGCCGGCCCGTACAAATTCGGCCCAGGCCGCCTGCAGATGCCAGTCGCCATCGACGGAGTCGTGGTCACACCCGGTGACATCATCGTGGCGGACGCCGACGGCGTCGTAGTAGTTCGACGGGAAGAAGCCGAACAGGTCCTGGCGGAAGCCGAAAAGATCGAAGCCCGGGAAGCCGAGAAGAGAATCGCCCTGGGCGTCCCTGCACTGTAACCGGATCGAAGGCGTGATCTGGAGACCTGACTGCACCCCCAGGCAGTCAGGTCTCCAGCCTTTATGGCGCTCGACCTTGCAGTTGTGACCGCCCGGAGAAACCTAGGCGGGAGGGGTTGCGCCGGGGATCCCGGCGCCGCCCATCATTCCCGTGGCGGCCTGCTGGGTGACGCTGTTGGCGTAGTCGTTGGACGGGTCGCGGTAGATCGTGTGGATGTGTCCCCAGCCGCCGGTGATGACGCCCTCGACGTCGGCGCCGGCCGAGCCTTGTTGGTTGGAGAACTCGATGAACACGTTGGGACCGGAGATCTGGAAATAGATGCCGTCCCCTTGGGTCATGTCGTAGACGGTGGCGCCGGACCAGTTGATGTAGGTCTCGTCGAGGGTCGCCTCAATCTTTGCCAGGGCATTTTCCGTGGTCTGTTCATCCGACAGACCAACCCAGTTGGCGATGACGTCCAGCAGCAGCTGCTTTTGTTCGGCGGTCAGGTCCGCGCCGGCGATACCTGTTCCTGTCGGGTAGTCGCAGGTGTCGCCGGGTGCGCACGTGAGGTTCGAGACCTCGGTGCCCTGGTATAGGGCGGCCTGCTGTTCGGTGGTGAGGCTGTTGTAGAAGGCGAAGGCCGTCTCGTACATGCCGGACAGGGGCTGGACCTCGGTGCCACTGGCATCAGTGTAGACGGCGGGCTGCGAGCCGAGATGGGTGGGGGCGAAGGTGATGGAGTCCGCTGACCCGTCCATTGTGGCGTTGATGCCCAGGTGGTGGCCGCCGAACTGCAGCTGCCATGCGCTGGTGTCGGACGGGTCGCCGAAGAAGGCGATGTAGTACTGGCCAAGGGATGTTTCCGTGCTGGTGCTGTTGTCTAGCAGGTACTGGTCGCCGTCCATGATGCCGATTGCGGTGGCGTACGCTTCGTCGCTGAGTAGGGCTTCGAGGACTGCCTTGGCCGCGGTCTGCTGCTCTTCGGTGAGGTCGGCCAGGTTGACGCCGGCGCGTTCAACGAACGTCACCGGAAAGTTGGACCAGGAGGTGGTCTTGGTTTCGTCGTCGTAGGAGTACAAGACCTGCTCGCGCTGTTCCACGGACAACGTTGCAAGAAAGGCCTCCGCGGCGGCTGCCGTGTCTGTGATGGACTGGGCGGTGGTCTCGGCACTGTCCGTTTCCGCCGTGCCGGTCGACGCGGCGCTTGACGATGCCGTGATACTGGAGGCGGAGCCCGTGGTCGCAACCGCGGACGACGTGGTGGTTGTGGCGGTACTCGCGCTGCACGCGGCAAGAGACCCGGCCAGGGCCAGAGCCGCGACGGAGGAAGCGAACCGAGACCAGAAACGCTGTGAGGGGGACAAGGTGGAGGAGTTCATGTAGTAAGTGAACGACCTGGACCTGTTCGTCCTTTAGCTCCAACCTGTTCGACGGCTGTGAAGAGTCTGGAGCGGGAACCTACTCGCCGGGGCTGACTGCATGATGGACGTATTGTCGCCACGTCAGATCTGGGCACACCCAAATCTGACGTCAGGGAACGATGCGAAAGCACGTAAGGTTAGGGCCCGTTGAGCCTTTGTCTGACGGCAGCCACCCGAGATCATAGACCTCATCCTGACAGTCCGCCTGGCTCGAGACCGCGCAGCCCTGCCGCTGCTTGTTGCCGGAATTCGACTGCTTATCAAGCGAAACGAAGCCCCCGCAGACAACCACGGATTTGCCCTCGGTCATGTCGCCCCTGGTTGCCTGCGGAATGAACACGTGACGGCAAGAAAGAGAGCAGACCGTGGTCAGAAACAAAACAGACTTAAGTGTGTACAACGTACACGCCCACGTAGGCCTGACAAAGCGACTCTTCGGTGCCGTGACGGGAGGAAGATCCGACGGCTGAAACCGACGAAACAGAATTCGCTCGAAGTCATGTCGTACCTAATCCCCCCGCCCATGAACATGTGTAGGCCACTCCAGACCTACCGGACAGAACCGAAAGAAGGACCCCTATGACCCCAACTCAGAGTCAGCGGAGCGTCCACCAGCCAGGGCGCTGACCCCGCTCCCCCCACCTCAACTGAACAGGCCGCACCCGGGGGGCCAGGCACCATCCGGGACATGAGGCAGCGGCATTTGTCAACATTTGTCCACACTTAAAAGCAAAAGCCCCTCTGACGAGGGGTTATGCCGTGCCCGAGGTGGGACTCGAACGGGATTCCGGGGCTTGCAAATACTGGGGAGTGGCGGAAACATGCGGAATCCGGGCAAATCCGATGGGCGTACGAGCCAGTCCGAGGTGGAAAGTGTGGACATTGTCCACACTTCCTTTTGTCCATGTGTTGCTGTTAGGACGACATCTTTGGCGGGAGAAACGCAAGGCACAACGGAGCGCACCAGGAGCACCGATTCGACGCCGCCAAGGCCGCCCAGTACGAAGCCAGAGACTTTCATCGTGTTTCCCTTTCCAAACGTCCATGGCGGTTCGACCCGACGGCGACATGACATCGCCGAACCCCTTTGGATCTCTTCCCGGCGATCCTGCGGCGGCGCCCGGCGCCACAGTTACTAGCCAACACTTCTTCAGTGAGAAGACGGGGCAATGACATCGCGACCGAACTCAAGCACGTTGATGGAGACCAAGTGATCAAGGTAGATCTTTGACGTGCTCTTAGTGCCGGTCACGGCCATTGCTACGCTTCTTGTCGGCCTACGATGTCGAAGCCGGCACCTGCGAAGCGTTTTCATGCGAATCATTACGCATGCGGGTGGTGTTGGATATTGAAAAGCCAACACCACCTGGGCCGAGCACAAGGACTGCGTCGTGGCTCTCGTGCCGCAACAACTGAGTCATTCCTGCGGATAGCTCAGCATGGTGAATATGATCATGATCGTGTCAGATTACGATTTTAGAGCTCTCTCGCCTATTGACTTCGAAGTGTTCGTTCGCGATTTGGTGAACGCACACTTGGGGTTGGAGATGGTGACGTTCGCAATTGGCCCCGACGGAGGCATTGACCTCCGGGACTCCAAGGCCAACAACCTCCCTTCAATCGCCCAGTGTAAGCACAGGCCAGCTGCCTCTAAGGGAGCCCTCACGGCGGCCGCCGCCAAGGAGGCGGAGAAGTTGAAGGACACGAGAATGGCCCTGTATCTTTTCATCACGTCGGCGGCAGTGAGCCCGGAGGCGGAAGAAGAGATACGCGCAGAATTGGCTTACCTTGATGCCGGCGAAATTCAGGTGTGGCATCGAGGCAAGATCAACGAGGTGTTGTTCAAAAATCCACGCGTCGAGGAATCGCACTTTAAGCTTTGGTTATCCAGTTCGAATGCGTTGCGACGGCTCATACGGGGCTCGGAGTGGAAGCGAAGTGAGGAACTGGTCCGCAGGGTCGTCGAACGCGCGCGTCTATACGTTCATACTTCAGCCTATGGGCAGGCGCTAAAGATCCTGGAAGACACAGATGCTGTCATAATCACGGGCTCACCGGGTGTTGGCAAAAGCACCTTGGCGGAGATGCTCTTACTGGGTCATTGGCGTGATGGATGGCGAGTTGCCAACATAACGTCAAACGTCGATGAGGCTTGGCGCCAGATGCGCGATGACGACGAAAAGACGATCTTTTTCTACGACGACTTCCTTGGACAGGCAAGCACAGCAGAGCTGCACCGCAAGGAAGGGGGCGGAATATCAGGCCTGATGTCGATCGTTCGGCGTAACAGAGGGCGTTTCAGGATCATTCTCACCAGTCGTGAACAGTTATTTGGAGCTGCAACAAATGGCGGCGATGATCGACTCCGCGAGATGGCCAACGATGCCTCGAAGATAAGCATTAGCCTGTCATCAATTAGCCGGCAGGCGAGAGCCGAAATGCTCTTCAATCATCTATATTTCAGTTTCGGTAACCAGGAAGATCGCTCCAGACTCGCCGTCGATACGAGGTATCGGGCAGTAGTGGACCACAAGGCTTTCAACCCGCGAATCCTTGAGTCGATCGTATTGCTGAGGAAGCATGACAACATTGACCAATTCTACGGGGCGCTCTTGGAAGCTCTGAATAATCCAGATCTAATTTGGGCTGGAAGCTTCAATCAACTGCCGCGTATAGCCGTCGATATCCTGTTGCAACTCGCTTCAGATCCGACCGAAATGGTGGAAATCCAGGGTCTGCGACGGTCGATTGCCGTCCCAGACGAACGACAGTGGATTCCAGCGCTAAAGACATTGGAATCGACCTGGATCCACTTAAATCCAGCCACGGGTGAAATCACCTCAGCTAGCCTGTACGATGCCAGCCGAAGGGACTTCCTGCTAAAGAGGATCGACGAGCCACAATACCTACAGTCCCTGCTCGGCTGGTTACGAAACTGTGGCCAGGTTGGATATCTCCTACGATTGTCCGGTCTGATGAAGGACCGGTTGTCTGACGTTCCTAACGAACCGCGTACGGGTCTGAGAACTAGCCTGCAACAGCACCTCGTAGAACTAGACGAACTAATCCGTTCCATAGCCGAGAAGCAGTCGGCTGAAGCAGATCGTCAAGAATCAGTACGGGCAATCGAACGGCAACTGTCCCAGGGCAATGGCGGCGTGCGGGGCGGTGCAAGAACATGGCCACTTGAGCGAAAGATAGAACGGCTGGACGCATTAATTGATCTTGCTTCCATCATATTTGATCTTCCAATAGCCTTGCCGCAATCTCAGGACTTCCTGAAGCGGCAACTGTTGGCACTGCGAGAATCACTTTCTGGAAACTGGTTCCCATATTCACCTCAGTTCTTCCGACTCTCGGCCTATCTAGCAACGGAAAGCGGTCCGACTTGGGCTCTTGATACGGTTTGTGATCTGCTGGAAGTTGCCTTTGAGAATGCCGAACAAGCAAGCGAGCTACTTGCCTACGGAGGTGTACCCGAGTGGTTCAGAGAAGGTAGTTTCAAGGAAGTAGCCAATGATATGTTGGGCGTGGCTATTGAAAGAGAAGAAGAAGCAATCGGGCAGCAATCACATGATGTAGAGCTAATGCAATCAATGCTAGATGAACTTTACTCGGTTGCATATCAGCTGGATTTTCCCGCGAATCTGGATTCCCTACAGGAACAAATTGACGAAATTAAGATAGATATTTCTGAACGGAGTGGTGAAGGTCGATGGAGGAGCTACAGGACTACTGAACAAGTAGATGGAACAAACGAGGATTTACAGATTCTTTTCCAGAAACTTGCAGAGGATAATGAGAAGCATGAAGAATATACAGAGTGAGACGAGTTTCACTTCTTGAGGGCTTCCTGCATTATCGTGGGCTGGTCGTGGTAACTGCAGACTAGATGATCACGCAGGTGTGAGTGGGAACCGTCGGGCTGGATGGTCAGGCAAACACAAAGTTGCCGTTATCCGGGAACAAAGAATCCGTGTGATCCAAAACGCGGTTGCGATTAGCTTGAATAACCATCACACCGGATACCTACCCGCTTCCGTAGCGGACGTCTATGCTCCAATACTGACGGGCTACATAGCGGAGGGCTTGTCCCGTTCGTCGCTGGCCAAATATGTGCGTTTGCTGACGGCCGATAAGGATAATCCCGAGCCCAAATATTTGGGTGAAAGGCACCTGTACATCGGGAATTTAGAGCTGGAGGTTCTATTCCCGTCTGGGACATCGCTGGGGGCAGGTCGCTCACAGCTCAAGGCGCGGGCCTTTTGGACTACCAATCGCGCAGCTGCGGGGCGGTCGGTGAGGGGCATGAATTTGAAGCACTGAGCTATTTTGTGACGACTTTCGACGCCGAGTACAGGCTTGAAGATAATGCTCCTGCCAGCGGAGCGACCTGGTTGCGCACGGCGAGTTGGGATTCAGCATGAGGGGGTCAGGTTGGGCAGCCTATCCGCAGTGTCCAGCGGCCTGTACCGACACGAACTCGTGGTCGCCCCGGGTCCATTGGACCAAGCTGGCTGTAGCAGTCCGGGCGCCCAGGCGGTTTCGGCGCAACGGTTGGGACGTCCTGATCCCTCGTGACCTACCAACTCAGATTGACAGACACCAGCGGCGGACTCCGTGCTTTTATTTGAAAAGCCCTCCGCCCCTTCCTTCCCTCCGGTGCGATTGCATGGGGCCCAGAGGCTACGCTCGATTTTGAAACTGTCCATGTGCGCCACGAATATGAGGACTGAGGCTTTGAGACCGGCCTCGTGGTTCGCCCGCTTACGATAGCCAGATGAGCGAGACGACCGACACGGAGACAAAGTCCAAGCCTTGGCAGTGGCCAGCCGAGTGGATGCGCGACGAAAAGTTCTGGCGTGATGTCGCCTCACGCACTCTTTCGGGCTTGCTCGTGGTTCTTCTTGGCTACGCAGCCGCAGTGTGGCTCGGTTACATCAAGACCCCGGATGGCTTCAATGTTATGCAAGCCATCGTGCAGGGCATCTTCGTACTTGTGGCAGGCTTTATCCTCTTCCGGTATTACAAGCCCGTAAAACTCGCCAGAGAGATGTACAAGCACACGTCACGTTGGCAGGCCTGGCTCATTTCGCTCGCTACGTTGATCGCCATGGTCTTCATGATAGGAGTACTCGGCGGCGCCGTCATAAGCGTAGTTTTCCAGCTGGCAAAGCCTCTCTTCGGAGGAAACTAATATCACATGGCCCCATGGATCTTCCTGAATAAATTGACAGGGGAAACGCCATGCAACTGAATACGCTTCGGCAGATAGCGGAGCTCCCCCCGCGCAACTAATGTGGAGCCCCTCTACGGCCGACGTGATGGTCCGTGCCTACCAGCTAATTGGCCGGGTCACCTGCACCAGCGCCGAAGTTTGTTGCTGGGTCCTTGTAGCTGCTCTGCTCCGTCCGTTCAGCCGCTCGCGCTTCTCGATACTGGCGATTCTTGCGTGCCTGCTCTTCATCTTTGGTGGTTCCGTCACGGGAGTAGACCCTGAATCCTCCGTGGACGCTTTCATTCCATTTCTTCTGGTTGTCACGAATATCACGAAGCGCTCTAGCTGCGTGGTGGATGCCGAAAACCTCTGTGTAGATACGTGCCTTATAGTGATGGAGGTCAATCACGACATCGCTGTTCTGGCATTCGCCATCAATACCGTCGTAGGTGACGATTCCCTTGTATGTCATCGGAAAATTGTCCCGACCAGCACGAACCGTAGACACATCAAAGAAAGTACGCCACTCCTGGCCCGGCGCCAGGAACGAGATCACGTCTGGAAGACCTACCGCTTCTTCACCACCATTGTCATCCGTGCGGTTGAGCGCGGGATCAAATGACAGGCGAACATTGCGACCGGCAGTCTGTCCAAAGTTCTTGACCACCAGATCGAGTATGTGGGGGCCCACGGGATTCTCTTCCAGGTAGGCAACTACATACGGCTGGGACTTCTCACGTTCCAGCTGTTTGGTCTGTCGGCGAGCTGAGGCGGCTTCTCGCAACTGGAAGAACGCAACCACGCCAGCCCCGATAGCAATGAGCAACGTCAGCGCCGTCGAAACGGCCGAAATCCAATCAGTCACGCTCGGCGCATCGTCCTTGATGGCGTCGATCAATTCGCGGGGAAGGTCTCCCCATTGGTCGTCGATCACTTCTCGCCCCCAGTGATCTGCATCGAAGCGTTCACCCAGACCCTTGCCATGCCCTCTTTTGCATCTTCCAATTCGAGCTGTTCAACCATCGTTTCCCCAAAAATCTATGTGCGTCTCGTCTACTGGGAAAAGAGTACCGACTACGAGTGACAAATTTGGACGTACCGCTTCCCCAACCGCTCACTTCTAAAGCGCTGCCGACGACCTTGATCGGCGGGCAGCGCACTTTGGCAACGGAATCAGGCAGGTCTGAAGGCACCCTGTCCCTCTCCCGGGCTAAGGCAAGTCAGCGGGTGTGCCATCCGGTTCTCCCTCATGGAGAAAGCAGACTATTTGTGTCCGAACGCAGGAAGGGCCGCCGTCATACTAGTCTCGGAGAGACATCACGTTGCAAGGTCCGTGGCGGTCGTAGTGCGCACAGCCGTATTCGCATGAGAGTGCTTCATATGGGTGCAGGACGGGACCCAAGCGCCGTCCACGTGGCACATTGCGACTCTGAGGACGCCGGCAGTATTGCGAAACCCCGTAGAGCGCGACTTTCAGATGCTTGGCCCTGAGCTTGTCTCGGTTCCTTGAACGTGTACTACCGCTGAAGACGGAACGCCAGAAGCGGAACTGTTGACTTGCGAAATTGCGGCAGAGCTGTGTGACACGCCAGCGACACGTTCGTGATCTGTTGAAGGATCAACACTCGCTGCTGCAAGAATGTCACTCATTGATTCGATTGGCTGCCGGCTGAATGCTGCGTGTGGGGGTAATGGTGGGGTTTTACGTTCGGAAGAGCCTGAAGGCAGGTCCATTCAGGTTTAACCTGAGCAAGTCCGGGCTTGGCGTCAGCGCCGGTGTTCCAGGTTTTCGAGTTGGTTCAGGTCCTCGTGGCAACTATGTACGTATGGGTGCCGGCGGTGTCTACTATCAGGCTTCAGTCGGTGGAACGAAGCAGCCCGGGCAGCCTTCCGGTCCCTCCATCCTTCCCGATTCAGCATCCTCAGAGGTGGTCTTTGAGGACCAACGCGGAACAAGCGTCCAGGCGCTTGCTCCTACATCCTCAGGTGACCTTGTACAGCAGCTGAACGAGGCCGGAAAACGTAAACCACTGACTCGCTGGGTCGTCATTGCAGTCGTGTTCCTGGGCTTGATCACGATGCCGTTTGGCTTTCTTGTGTGGCTGCTCGGTATTCCTGCCATCTGGTGGGTTGTTCAGCGGGACCGTGCCAAACGGTCCGTCGTGATTTTCTATGACGTCAATGACGGGCACGCCCGCCAATTTCAGGCGATCCTTGACGCCGGAAGTATCTTGGGGCAATCCCAGAAGATCTGGCGCATTAACGAGGCCGGGGCGTTGCAGTCCGGGCACCAACAAAAGGTCAATGCAGGCGCTTCATCTTTGGTTGGACGGTCCATCGCGGGCTTCAGCCTCATCGGCCCACGGGAGCTGGTGACGAACATTGCCGTACCCGGCGTAACGGCGGATAAGACGTCAATGTATTTCCTGCCGGACCGGATCCTCCTCGCGCATAACGGCACATTTGCGGACGTCACTTATGACTCGCTGCGTATTCGTCAGCGCTCGACAAACTTCATCGAATCCCCAGGCGCGACTCCTTCGGACGCGGTCCAGGTTGGATCTACGTGGCAATACGTCAACAAAAAGGGCGGTCCGGACCGTCGGTTTAAGAGCAATCCCGTGTTGCCCATCATGAAGTACACGGAGCTGGAGCTCGAAAACGCAAACGGCTTCAGATGGGCCCTCCAAGTATCCAGCGCCGAGGCAGCATCTCGATTCGCCAGAGAACTGGAATCAGCTGCAGACAACGAAGTCTCCATCCCCAGCCATGCCCTCGCCGCTCCAGCGGCACCTCAGCCTAATACGACGCCTTCACCCGCGGTACACGCACTCACCCAAGCACCCCAGGTTCAACCCGAGCCAGCTAATCACCCAGCACCGGCCGTGGCGGTTCCGCGCAAGACACGGTGGTATGGGCCGGAAGAGTCACTGGATCTCGGCAACGGCGTCCGCATCCCTGGCATGGTCTACGCCGGTCAGGAACTCACATCCCCGCGAGGAGGCACTGAGCCGTCCTTGATCAACCCCACCCTCCGGGTTGACTCCCGCAACCCGGACTGGGCAGGCCAATGTCTGAACTACTGGCCCTCCTATGCCGACATCACGCCGGCCGGGCGAGCCGCTTACCTCTCCTGGCTCGCCCAAGGCCGCCGACTTCCAAATACACCGATCGGTTACGTTTTTCTCTTCATGTATGGACTTGAGCGCCGCGTCCTGGTCGACATCGCCAAGCAACCAGAGTTGGCTTCCGAGCTGACCGGTATCAAAGCGGAGATGTCGGCGCTGCTTGAGGTATACGAGGACTCAAGTGGTTCCTTCCGATCGTACGCATCACGTTTTGTGGACGTCATCGACTTCATGATGCTGCAGGCTGAGGACGACTCCCCCAAGGTCCCTGCCCTGACCGAATCACGGTGGGACGTACCCCTAGCTCTCCGAGCACACCTTGGCTCCTTCGCCGCCGACGGCAAGGCCATCCCCGCCGAATGGGCGATGGCATGGGGATGGTTCCACCCTGAAGTCGCCGTCCGCACACCGGCAACCCGGTGCACCGAAGAATTCACACAGCTATTCCGCCTCCGCTACCAGCAGCAATTCGGCGAAGGATTCACCGTCCGGCCCGGCGCATCGAAAGTGCAGCTCAGCTACACGACGGCCAATTCCCAAATCGGCGGCGCCACCATGACCATGGGTGAAATCGCCGACGTCTTCAACCAGCGTGCACCACAAAAGAAGCTCTCAGCCTTGTTCGATGACGTCACTTCAGAACTGGACGCATACAGTCGCTGGCTCGGCCGCAACACCGACAAAGCAGGAACACTTGCGGCAGCAGCTCTACTGCCCAGCGACCTACTCGTCGACGCGGAAGGTCCGGTAGGTGACTTCCGAACCTGGGTTACACAAAAACTCGCAGAACGCCGAAGCGTGGAACTGACAGGTCAGGAGCTCTTCGAACACTGGCCCCCTAATGACGGCCAGAAACTCTCCAAGCCTGAAGCGGTTAACCTGGCGACACTTCTCGACGGCTTCGCCATCGGGCTCGAACCCGACGTACGTTTCGGTGGCACTGCCATCACTCCCGAACTCCCCGTCGTCCTCTTTCACACGGAGCCCGGAAGCCCCCACTCTCCAACACCGTCGTATAGCACCGCCCTGACCATGACGCACCTCGCCGCCGCGGTAATTGCGGCCGACGGCGACATCTCCCCCGCCGAACTGGACCACCTGACTGCCCACATCGAATCTTCCCTGCAGCTAACCTCGGCCGAACGCACTCGGCTCCACGCACATCTCCAGTGGCTCGGGGCATCAGAGGTGAAGCTCACCGGACTGACAAAACGGCTCAGCACACTCACCACAACGCAGAAAGCAGCTTTGGGAGACATGCTGGTGACCGTCGCAGTCGCTGACGGACAGATTGCGCCGAGTGAAGTGAGTACCCTCCAGAAGATCTACAAACTTCTCGACTTGGACACCGCCGTCGTCACCAGCCGCCTCCACGCAGCTATGTCCGCACCGAACCCAGCCGCAGCGGGACCGGTTACCGTGCGTCAGGCAGGAAAACCTGATCCGGGAGTTCCCATCCCCGCGCCCCTACCGCTGACTCAGGATGCGCCGCCGGCCAGCAGGTACCTCCTCGACTCATCGACGATCCAAGCAAAGATGGCCGAAACCGCGGAAGTCTCTGCACTTCTTGGTGACATCTTCAGTGAGGACGATCCGGCCTCTGCCGAACAACAGGCACAACCATCCCCCGCACCAAGTCCATCCGTCTCGGCGCCGAGCAACCAGCCCAGCTCAACCATCGGGGACCTGGATGCATCTCACTCCGACCTCGTCCGCGCACTTGCCGGGGTCACACAACTCCCTTGGGCCGACTTCGAAGACCTCTCCGCACAGCACGGTCTACTGCCGCAAGGTGCCATGGACGCCGTCAACGAAGCAGCACTGGACGCCGCCGACGAGCCGCTCCTTGAAGGCGACGAAACCCTCACCATTAACCCGACCGCACTGCAGGAGCTCCTGGCATGACCGTCTCGCCTCAAACCACCATCCGACCACGCGAACGTGACGCGCTCCTGCAATCCCTGCGCGCCGGCGTCGTTCCCAGAATGGGACAACAACACGTACAGGTAGGACGGGTCAACGAAGTCAAAGCACTCCTGTCCGATATCAACAGGATCAACGACGGCGGCTCGGGCAGCCGTTTCATCATCGGAGACTACGGCTCCGGTAAGACGTTCTTCCTACACGTCGTGCGATCCATCGCGCTTCAGCAAAAACTAGTCACCGTCCATGCCGACCTCTCCCCCGACAGGCGCCTTCACGCAACCGGCGGCCAAGCCCGCAGTCTCTACGCCGAACTCATGAGAAACATGGCCACACGAGCCAAACCCGACGGCGGCGCCATGTCCAGCGTCGTGGAGCGATTCGTTTCGCAGGCCCTAACGGAATCCCGGGACACCGGTGCACCTGTCGAGAGCATCATCCGCAGGAGCCTGTCTGAACTCTCCGAGCTCACAGGCGGCTACGACTTCGCCGAAGTCATCGCCAAATACTGGCAAGGACACGACACCGGCAACGAACAGCTCAAGTCCGATGCTGTTCGGTGGCTGCGAGGAGAATTCGCCACCCGTACCGACGCTCGAGCAGCCCTTGGCGTCCGAACAATCATTGATGACTCCAACTTCTACGACCAACTCAAGCTTCTCGCACGCTTTGTCCGCCTGGCTGGCTTCGGGGGGATCCTCGTCTGCCTCGACGAGATGGTCAACCTTTACAAGCTGGCCAACACACAAGCTCGAAACTCCAACTACGAACAAATCCTCCGGATACTCAACGACTCCACCCAAGGCAGCGCAGCAAGCCTTGGTTTCATCTTCGGCGGAACACCCGACTTCCTGCTCGATCCCCGCCGCGGCCTCTACTCTTACTCCGCGTTGCAATCTCGCCTGGAAGAAAACAGCTACGCCGTCGACGGACTCGTGGACTACTCCGGACCAGTCCTGCGCCTGGCCAGCCTCACGCCGGAAGACTTCTACGTCCTGCTGACCAAACTCCGGCATGTCCAGGCCGCCGGAGACGAATCAGCCTACCTGATCAGCGACGAAGGCATCACCCAGTACATGAACCACTGCGCTCAGCGCATCGGAGACGCGTACTTCCGAACCCCCCGGAACACGATCAAAGGCTTCCTCGACCTGCTGGCGGTGCTAGAACAAAACCCAGACCGCGCCTGGGAGGACGTCGTGACAGGCATCAACATCCAACGGGAGTCCAACCCGGACCTAGCTCCGTTGGCTCCCACCACTGACCCTTCTTCCGTACCCACCCGAACCCGCGATGTTCTCTCTGACCAGAACCCAGCCGACGACCGCCACACAACGAACGACACCGATGACGAGCTTTCAGTCTTCAAGCTCTAGGGCCTCAGAAGCCCACACAGCGTTTAATCGGCTCCATCGAAGTGTTCAGTCGTGGATTTGGGAACAGAAATGGGAGCATCTGCGCCCTGCCCAGGCCGAAGCGATCGACCCCATCCTCCGCGGCGATACCGACGTCATCATCAGTGCAGCTACCGCCTCAGGCAAAACAGAAGCGGCCTGGCTACCAATCTTGTCGTCCTTAGCCGCGGCTCGGGACAGCGAAACGCTGCCCAATGGGGTGAAGGCACTTTACATCTCCCCCTTAAAGGCCCTGATCAACGATCAATACGGCAGGCTCGAATCCTTGGCCGAAAAAGTGGATATGCCGATTCATCGCCGCCACGGAGACGTAGGCGACAGCGCCCGCCGTGCCCTCAAGGAATCACCCGACGGGCTCCTGCTCATTACCCCGGAATCCTTGGAAGCGATGTTTGTTATCCAAGGGACTCGCCTCCCGGTCATGCTCAGCGGGCTGCAGTACATTGTGATCGACGAATTGCACTCCTTCATCGGCACTGAACGCGGAGCGCAGCTGCAATCGCTGCTGCATCGGGTCGAGCTGGCCATCCGCAGACGGATCCCCCGCATCGGGCTCTCCGCCACACTCTCCGACGCCTCCATCGCCGCGCGCTTCCTCAGACCAGGTAACGAACAAGCCGTCCACGTGATCGGGGGCCACGACGATGACGCCGCTGAGCTCCGCATGCAGCTGCGCGGGTACATCACCAGCGGCGGCGGTGTGTCCGACGGCGAAGATCCCACGGAGGTCGAACCCGACAAGCTGGCAATCGCTGACCACCTATTCGGGAACCTGCGCGGACAGGACAACCTGGTTTTCGCCAATTCGCGTGCCAATGTCGAAACCTACGCCGACCTCCTCAAAAGCATCAGCGACCGAGCACGGGTCGTGAACGAGTTCTTCCCCCACCACGGCAACCTGTCCAAGGACTTCCGCGAAAACGTTGAGTCCCGGCTACGGTCCGCCGGGACACCAACAACGGCCGTCTGTACCTCCACACTCGAGATGGGCATCGATATAGGTTCCGCCGACGCCGTAGCCCAAGTCGGCGCACCGGGTAGTGTTTCCGCGCTGCGTCAACGTCTGGGAAGGTCAGGCCGACGTGGCAAACCGGCCACCCTACGCATCTACGTATCGGAACGGTCAGTCGATCAACGGACCCCTCCCGTCGACCAACTCCGTGCCGAGTTGTTCGAAACAGTCGCCACCATCGAACTGCTGCTTGAGAAGTGGTACGAACCACCCAATACCGACGGCCTTCACCTCTCCACGCTGATCCAACAGACTCTCTCCGTGATCGCCCAACACGGCGGCGCGACAGCGGCCGAACTCTACAGTGCCCTTTGCAAAGAGGGCCCCTTCAGCCATGTTGATCAATCCATGTTCATCCAGTTGCTGCGCAGCTTGGGCAACAAAGACATCATCTTGCAGTCATCCGATGGCACCCTGTTGGCCGGAGCCAAGGGGGAACGGCTCATCAACCACTACAGCTTCTACAGTGCCTTCCACTCGGCCGAGGAGTACCGGCTCGTCTCCTCAGGCCGCACGCTCGGATCAATCCCCATTGACCAACCGCTTGTGGAAGGCGGCCTCCTGATCTTCGCCGGACGTCGGTGGCGCATCCTTGACGTCGACGTCGCTGGCAAAGTCATCAATCTGACCAAGGCCGGAGGCGGCCGGCCCCCGTCCTTCTCGGGTAGCGGCATCCTGGTTGCCGACGGCATACGTCAACGGATGAAGCATCTCTACGAAACTCGGGACGTACCTATTTACCTCGACGAAGCAGCGCGAGCGCTCTTCCAGGAAGGCCGAGCTGCCTACGACAGGCTTGGCCTTCGAGAAAGCCCTCTCATCACATGGGGCGATGACACCATTCTGTTCCCTTGGGCCGGTGACCGGACAATGAACACACTCCATGTCCTTTTCAGCAGCAAAAACTACGAGTCAACCCTCGACGGTGTAGGGATGACGCTCCGTAAGACAACACGCGCGCAAGCAGCTACCGCCCTCAACTATCTAGCTACTCTCCCCTCACCCAATCCAGCTGACCTAGCGAGCAACGTCACTGTCAAAGAGCGCGACAAGCATGATCTTTACCTTGACGACCAACTACTCACGCACTCCTACGCAGCCGCAGCACTCGACGTCGAGACAGCGTGGCCACTCATCAAACAATTGGCCGAGGCAACCACCAAATTTGCGGAAGACCTGACAAACTATCAACCCAAATCAGCCGTCACGACTAACACCGAGCCCATGCTTGAACTTGCTGACGCCGGACCATATGCCGTCATCGACGTCGAAACAACCGGATTCTCGCCGCAACGGCACCGCATCGTCGAAATTGCCATCGTGCAAGTCAACGAACAAGGCAAAATTCAGAGCACCTGGTCAACCCTCGTCGACCCCGAGCAATCAACTGGCCCTAGCCACGTCCACGGAATCACTGATCACGACGTCCGCAGCGCCCCACGGTTCACTGACGTCCTCCCTCACGTTCAGCACCAGCTAGCCGGACGAACTGTGGTCGCGCACAACGCGGCATTCGACCTGGGATTTCTCAGATCGGAGTTCCAGCGAGCAGGAGTGATGATCCCGAACTGGCCTCTTGTCTGCACGATGCAACTAACAAAGAGCTACTTCCCGGGCGAGAGCGCATCCCTAGCCGACACCTGCAAACGACTCAATGTCGAAACCGGGAAAGCGCACACGGCCGCCGCCGACGCCCTCGCAGCGGCTGGAGTACTTTCCTCGTACATTGCCAGAGGCTCTAAAGTCCCAGCTCGGCGCGTCTAGACCGATGCCGGCTGCCACCGACTAACTCGAGCATCACCGATAACGGCGCATATCTCGTGCCTAATGCACCCCCGGCCGTATCCGGCACAGCAAGCCCGCCAGGCGATGGCACATGCCGAAGACTAGGGCCTTACTCACGTCATGACGCCCCGCCCCCGCCTGCCCATGAATCAGTGCAGCCGCCGCCAGCTCCTGACAAATGGAGAAGGGCACATGATTCGTGTGAGTTCTCGTATCTTTTGAAGCAGCCCCTGACATATGTCGTCGTGTTGCTTTGTGGAATGCGTTCTTGGCTATCGGCAGGTCCATCGATCTTCAATCCCCTAGCCACCGGCAGGAAACGACCCGCGGCCAACTCCCCGAGGTTGACGAAGTTCCATTTATCGGCCCAGGAGTGTACGAATAGAAGTAGATGAGAGAACCCGGTATATAGCCGCTCTGGCAGCGTGTGCGGAGCGTGTTAGGGTACGCACTTGGAGTCCTATTGAGTTTTCGGTGGGACCGGCAGCTGAAACAGCGAAGGACCACTAGACGACCACGTATCGGCCCTTCTCTTCCGACCACCTTTTGTGCACAAAACGTTCCGGGTACTGCCGGAGGTTGATGTCGTCGACGACCGGCAATTTTTCGTGCGGGTTCACCCACTCGTCGTATGGCAGGCTTGCAAGTCCGGACTCAAACGGGCGACGAGAATTGATGAAGCACGACCCCTCTGAAATGTGAAGTTCCGCGGCTACTGCGCTGCAACGCCCCAACTCCTGCCGGATCCAAGGAACGAAGTCCTTGCTCATCGGGATGCTCAATCGTCCAATAGGACTGCCTTCAATGTTTACTATCGCCCGGTCTCGCCTACCGTCGCTTTCAACCGCCAGAGTCGCGTATGCGGCCAAGTCTGTCTCGTGAGATAGCTCCATCAACTCACGCTGACTCTCAGTCGTTGGGTTGACGTCGTAGACATTGATTGTTCTCCCGGGCGGGAGAAGGACATAATCGCCTCTGGGAGTGCCGTTGATGGGATAGATGGCATGCTGGTCTTGGAGGCTTAGCTGACCTCCGCACGAGTATTGGGGCATGGTCTCGCCTTCCACCGCGACCGACACCGTCTCCGGCTCGTCATCGTCTACTTCTGCATCCCAGTATCTATTGGGAATCTCCACATATTTGTCTGTCTGCGTCTCCCTGAACCACAGTTGAATCCCGCACAATGCAGCAAAGCCAGCGTTTCTCACGGCCCCGACCATTGGTCCAAAATAGGCTGCATCGTCTCTGGGCATGTACCCGATCATCAGGCCGCGCACGTAAACGGAGACAGCGTTAGGATCATTAGGATTCCACGGTTCGTGGACGAGCTCTGCCGTGAAGATCTGCCGAATCCCCTCCGAGACACCCGGAGCGCCGTCAAATATCGCGATGTACGAAGCCTCATAGTAATTGCCGCCAACTAGCCGCAAATCGTGGAAGAGTCCGCTTCCCCAGAGAAAAAAGCCCTGACGCCCGTCACTAACGGAGGTCGCTTTGAGTCCCATTGGAGGCACATGTTTCTCGAAGCCGGATTTCATAGCCCTACTTTCCCGCGGTGTATGCAGCATCGTACCCCGAGGTGATTGCGGAGGTTCTGCGTCGCCGCCCGTAGCTCGACGATTAGGCTCCTCTCAGCTTTAAGGAAGTGCGCTTATCGGCGCTGAGCTTATCGATGCCGTGCCCGCGAGAGATCCGATTGTCCCGCCACCGTCTGGACGAACGAACTCCCTCCCGTCAAGACTGACAGCACCCCCCGATTACAAGCCACACAACATGTTGCACAAACGCAGACGCAGAAAATTTGTACGAAACGGACGGGTTCCGATTACCTCGCCCCTGAAGGGTGCCCACGACAGCGGCGGACACCCGTCCTTCCGCGGCCCGAACCCCGCCCACCTGCATCCAAAACCCAGAAGTTGGGCATAATCAACTCCCCTAAGTCTCCGGTCAGGGTAGAGGCCTGGTCCTACAGCGTCTGGACTCTCGTATGGCTATGTCGCCGTTGAGCAGGAAGTCATGTTGCCAAGAACTGAGAGACCCAATGAAGAGGTGAATACTCCGAAAACCAAGCCACGAGGGAGGTGCGGTGTTATCTGCTTTAAGTGTGGACACTGTCCACACCCCCTTTGGCAGGACAAACCGGAACCGACCACGACGCAACGCGCGACGGGCTAGATCGGATTCGAAAGAATATCCAGTGTGATTTCCACAAAGTCATGTCGACACCACAACCGCACTCCATGAAGTAGTGAGCGGCCGCCAGCCGGAGGAACACCACACGAGAGGACACGAAATGACCCCACAACCCAGCAAGCGGAGCGTCCAAACGCTACGACGCTGACCCCGCCCCCACCCAAACTGAACAGGCCGCACCCGGCGGCCAGGCACCATCCGGGACGATGAGGGTTATAGGACAAAACGTGTGTATGAGTTGGGCCTGCTTCCCAGCGCTGGCGGGCGAATTCCGGGATAGCTAAGCTTTTGGAGCTTAGGGTGGC
>NZ_JBIVGD010000018.1:13961-109848 GCF_044748465.1 Paenarthrobacter sp. NPDC089988 | reverse complement strand
AACGCCCGGTCCCATTCCGAACCCGGAAGCTAAGACCCACAGCGCCGATGGTACTGCACCCGGGAGGGTGTGGGAGAGTAGGACACCGCCGGACACAAATTACAAATGGAGCCCCGACCACGACGGTCGGGGCTCCACTTTAACAACCACACTCGTTTCTAACAACGACCTCCGTTGCGGGGCCAACACAACACCCCAAAACCACGAAGAAACACGCACAGCAGGCCCCACAACAAGCTATGCGGCGCACCCGCTAACCCCCACCGTGCATGGGCGCCAAACCCGGCTCCGCCACCTAACCCGTTGCGAGGCCACAGGACACTCCAAAACCAGGAAAAAGCACGCACACCAGGCCCCACAACCAGCTATGCGGACCGCTTGCCGGCACGGGTAGAGATGATGATCGGCACGGGTAGAGTTGATGATCATGGACAGTCTTTTCAGCCACCCTGAGTCGGACAGCAGGGAGTCCCAACCCGACGCGGACCAGCTTGAGCCCTTGATATTTACCATCGTTGTACCTGCCACCATCCAACATGCCTTCATGGGTTTCACTGACCATCCCCATCTGTGGTGGCCGATGGAGGAGCACAGCGTCTACGGTGCCGGCTCGCACGTGGAATTCGAAGAGAACCTCATTCTGGAGACCTCCGAAGCCGGGGAAACGTCCGTTTGGGGCACCATCGACGATTGGCAGCCGCCCCTGTCCTTCCACGCCAGCTGGTATCCCGCCAGTACGCCGCTGTGGTCCACGGAGTTGAGGGTCGCTTTCCGGGCGGTTGATGAGGGTACGGAGTTGCGCTTGGTGCACGATGGATGGGAGGGCGCCGAGGATCCTGCCGCCACCAGGGCTTCCTACGCCGCGGGGTGGCCCGGCGTGCTCGCAAACTATTCGCGGTTCATGGGCGGAGCCGGTGCCTAGCATCCGGCGCCTGCGCCCCGAGGATTGGCCTCTGCTTAAAGCCGTCCGTCTGGAGATGTTGACTGACACTCCCATGGCATATGTGGAGAGCCTTCAGGCAGCCCGTCGGCAGACTGACACTCAATGGCTGGAGCGGGCTTCCGCCATGTCTGCCAAAGACAGTGTCACGCTCGTGGCTGACGAGGTTGGGCCGGGTTCCAGGATCCGCGCACTGATGCGCGTGGTGGTGAAACATCCCCAGGATCCAGGCCGCCCATTGCAAGGTATGTTGATCAGTGTCTACGTTGCCCCCGAATACAGGGGCTTGGGATTGGCCGATCAAATGCTGGCGTATGCGTGCCAGGCAGCTGTTGCGGAGTTGGGAGCGTGGTCCTTGGAACTGGGCGTCCACCAGGACAACCAGCGGGCCATGGCCTTTTACAGACGCCACGGTTTCCAGCTGACAGGGGAAAGCAAACCCTATCCCCTGGACCCGAGCAAGCAAGAGCTTTTCATGGAGAAGCAGCTCGCCCCAGCCGATGCAGGGGCTGCGGCGGTGGATGCTGCAGGTACTGATTAGACTGGTGAGCACCTAAAACACTGCGAAGACTGCCGATTTGGCGTGTCCGCGGTGCTCATGTGTGGAGGAACCACCTTGTCGGATGAAACGGCCATGGCCGCAACAACAGCAGAAGGCATCAAGGAACGCACCATTGGTGGCGGGGAAACCGATTCGGAGTCCCAGGCGCGGAGCGCTTTCCTAGCGGAGCTGAAAGCAGTACTGCGGCCGGACCAAGTGGTGGAAGACGAAGAGACCCGCACCATCTACTCGGCTGACCAAGGTCCGCTGCCGGAACGGCATCTTCCCCTGGCCGTGGTCTGGGCGGAATCAGTGGAGGACGTCCAGAACACCGTGCGCGCGTGTGCGGCCCACCAGATTCCCATCGTCCCGCGCGGCGCGGGGACTGGGGTATCGGGCGGAGCACACGCTACCCGCGGGTGCATCGTGCTCGGCCTCGAACGAATGAACCGCATCCTGGACCTCAACGCTGACGACGAAACCGCCGTCGTCGAACCTGGCGTCATCAACGCCGAGCTGAACGCGGCTGCCGCCCAACACGGACTGATGTACGCCCCGGACCCCGCGAGCTACAAGATGTCCACCATCGGTGGCAACGTGGCTACCAACGCGGGTGGACTGAGGTGCGCCAAATACGGTGTGACGCGCGATTCCGTCCTCGCTCTTGATGTGGTGCTCGCGGACGGCTCGTTGATCCACACCGGCCACCAGACCTTCAAGGGTGTGGCCGGCTACGACCTCACGGCACTGTTGGTGGGGTCCGAGGGGACGTTGGGGATCGTGGTCGGCGTGACGGTTCGGCTCAAATACCTGCCGCGCGAGATCCATACGATCGCCGCTTTCTACCAGGACTTCCGCAGTGCGGCCGCGGGCGTGCTGGCTGTTGGCAAAGCACGCGTTCAGCCGGCCATCATGGAGCTCCTGGACAACGGCACCCTGGTTCAACTCGATGAACTCAACGGTTCGGACCTGCAGGCCCGGGGCAAATCGTTGCTCCTGATCCAGACCGACGGTTTCGGTGCAGCGGCCGAGGCCGCAGTGGTGCGCCAAGTACTGTCCGACGGCGGCGCTACCGTCACCATGGAGGCCAGCGAAGAGGCCGACATGCTGGTGGACCTCCGGCGCAACAGCCGCGGCGTGGAGGTGGACGATGAATTCCGTGTGGGAGAGGACATCGCCGTACCCCGCTCCAGGCTGGTGGATTTTGTGGCTGAGCTTGAGGCCATGGCTGCCCGGCATGACGTGCGGCTCAAGGTGGTGGCACACGCCGGCGACGGCAACCTCCACCCCACCTTCTGGTTGGACCGGGTGGATCCCGCCTCCGACGCCGATGCTCTGGTCCGCTTGAACGCGGCACTGGACGAGTCCATCCGGGTGGGGCTGGAGATGGGTGGCACCATTACGGGCGAACACGGCGTGGGGCAGTACAAACTGCGCTGGCTTGGACTTGAACAGCCCGAGCCCGTGCGGGAACTACAGCGGCGCATCAAGGAGCTGTTCGACCCATCAGGAATCCTGAATCCAGGAAAGGCCATCTAACGCATCTGGTATTCCAGGAAGTCAATTAGCTTCTAGAGTCACATCAGCTATGCCTCACTGACGTGAGTTTACTTTAAACGTCCCGCGCCATATTCTTGCTTGGTATACCAAATGAGTTTGAGAGTGGGTGAGGGCGCGATGGAGCGGTCCTTCGGGGGCGGACGTGTTGCTCCGTGGCTGGTGCTGCTCGCGCTGGTGGTGGTGTCCGTGAATCTGCGGCCCACCATCACCACCGTCGCAGGCGTCATGAACCAAGTGAACGGTGTGTTTGGGCTTGACCCGTCGCTCCTGCCACTGCTGGGTACCTTGCCCGTCCTGGCCTTTGGCGTGGCAGGGCCGATCGCCCCCTGCCTAGCAAGGAAGGTGGGCGCCGGTCCTGCCGTCGCCCTGGCTTTGGTGGTGCTTGCGGTGGCACTGGTGCTTCGCGTCATGCTTCCGGCCCTGCTCCTTCCCGGCACCTTCCTCGCCGGGGCGGCAATCATGACCGCCAGTGTCCTGGTGCCACAGATCGTGAAGGCCAACCATGGCACCGGGTGGTGGACGGGGTTGTGCACCATGGGCTTCGGGCTCGGCGCCGCGCTGGGCGCCGGTTTGGTCCAGCCCCTTGAGCACGCCTTTGGCGGCAGCCTCGCCTGGGCGCTGGCCGTCTGGGCTCTCCCAGCCGTCGCCGGTGCCGCCCTCATCTTCCGCACAGGAACCCCGACGCCGGCACCCGGCGCTGCCACGCAAGTTGCCACGGCGGGACGCAGGCCAGCGGCGGCACCCGGCACGCCCGCCCAAGCATCCACAGCAAGCGGCGAGCGAGCAGCAAGCAGCCGCCCGACGGCGGCACCCGGCACGCCTGCCCAAGCATCCACAGCAAGCGGCGAGCGAGCAGCAAGCAGCCGCGTGCCGACGTCGGACGCTCCACAGGCGGTGACGCCTTTGCGGAAGCAGCGCACAGCGTGGGCAGTGACGGCATTTTTCGGGCTTCAGGCCATGCTCTACTTCGCCATCACCTCGTGGCTGGCTGTGTACCTGACCTCCAAAGGGCTCTCACAGGCCGACGCTGCCGCCCTGCTTGCCTGGTTCAGCTTGGCCGGCCTTCCTGCGAGCCTGTTGGCCCCGGTCCTTGCCGGTCGCCCCAAAGTCCTCCGGGTCCTGGCTCCGGGTCTCGGCCTCTCCGTGTCCGTCGCCCTGATCGGTGTGCTGCTGGCGCCGCCGGCCTTGCAATTCCCCATGGTTGGAGTGCTGGGAGTGGTCCAGAGCGCGGGGTTTGGCCTGGGCATGGCATTGGTGGTGATCCGTTCGGCGGGACCCCAATCCGCGGGAAGGCTCTCCGCGATGAGCCAGGGACTTGGATTTGCGCTGGCGTCGCTCGGTCCTTTGGCGGCTGGCCTGTTACATACCTGGACCGGTGGTTGGGAGGCGACGTTCCTTGCGCTGGCGGCAGAAGCGTTGGTCCTGGCGGGGGCGGGATACCTTGCCATTCGAGGTCCCGTAGCCAGTGTCGAAACGCCTGCCGAACCCCGGCCCGGGAACCAGGCCACGCCCGAGTTGGTTCGCTGATCCGGAGAGGGTTGCGCGCCCTGTTCGGCGGGTGCGCTCCGGCGTATCCTCTGCGGTATGACGAACTCAGTGCCCGGTAGCGGCACGGAAATTCTGCAGGCCAATGAATGCTGGGAACTCCTCCGCGGTGTTTCCGTGGGCCGTTTGGCCGTCTTGGTGGACGACCATCCGGACATCTTTCCCGTGAACTACAAAGTTGATCACGGAACCATGGTTTTCCGTACGGGTGAGGGCACCAAACTTCACGCTGCACTCAGCGATGCTCCCGTGGCCATCGAGGCCGATGGTGTCGATCCGGATACGGGCATCGCCTGGAGCGTCGTGGCAAAGGGACAGGCGACGGCGGTCAAACTCACCCAGGACGTCTTGGACACCATCGGTCTCCTGCTCTTTCCCTGGGAGGCTGGCCAAAAGGACCAGTTCATCCGAATCACCCCCAGCACTGTGACGGGACGCCGGTTCAAGGTAACCCCGCCGGTGACGTGGTGGACGCCGTTGGACGGCGCCCCCACTGCCAGCCCGGAATAGCGTGAGACGACCGCCAGACCGTGTTTTGCTGAATGGCTCCGTTCCCTCCACTCGGATGGGCGCCGCCGTCCCGCTGCTCCCGCTGCTGCCTCTGCGGGGGACACCTCAAGTCGTGCGAGGTGTTGGTTACGGCAGCTGCTTAACCGCTACGGCGTCAATCACGACGACGGCTCACTCACCTCCGGGGTTCGCGGCTGGGACCTGTTGGACTTGTCCAGGGAGGTGGCTCTCAAGGGAATGTCTTTGCAGGTTGTCGGTTGGCTTGCTTCGGTTGCTTCGGGTTTCAGGCGTGCCGGCGTTCCAGGCTGCCTCGGCAGGGGAGGGATAGGTTGGCTCCCGAATCAGGCCCGGTGTTGATGATCCGCTGATCGAATACACCCTGCCACAAGAACGGCCCTGAGGGCATCGGCACAGGCCCGTCGCTCTTCTTTCACCATCCAGACAATGCTTATCGGGCGACCCAGGTCCGCGCCCTCTGGTTGTGGAGGAGGGGTGGAGGGCCTTTGTTGGGGTGTTTCCACATAGCTCGTCAGCGGTCTTATTCAGCGGTTGTGGGGCTGGAAGAGTGGGGGTATGGACGGGTTTTCGGGGCAGTTGGGTGGTGGCGTGGGTGGCGCTGCCGGGGTTGCTGCTGCCCTCGTCCATGGGTCTTCCGCTTCTGTGTCTCCGGTCGTTGGGGCTGGTTCGTCGCAGCCTGGTGTTCCTGTCCTGGAAACGCCCATCTCCGCGCAGGCCTCGATTGCGGATTTGATTGCTGTAGTGGGTGCGCTGGAGCCTGCGGGTGAGGGTGGGGTGTTGGTGGGTTTGTTGCGGGGTTTGGAGGATTTGAAGTCGGCGGTGGTGGCGGCGCAGGCGAGGGTGGCTGTGGCGTTTGATGTGGTCCAGCGCAGGGAGCAGGCCGAGGCGGGCGTGCCGGCCTCGGAGCGGGGTAGGGGTGTGGGGGCGCAGGTGGCGTTGGCGCGTCGGGAGTCCCCGAATAAGGGTGCCCGGTTGTTGGGGTTGGCGAAGGCGTTGGTGGGGGAGATGCCGCGGACGTTGGCTGCGTTGGAGTCCGGGCAGTTGAATGAGTGGCGGGCGACGTTGTTGGTGCGGGAGACGGCGTGTTTGTCGGTGGAGGACCGGTGCGCGGTGGATGAGGAGTTGGCTGCGGATACGGGTACGTTCGAGGGTGCCGGGGATCGGCGGATTGTGGCGTTGGTGAAGGCTGCGGCGTATCGGCGGGACCCGGGGTCGGTGACCCGGCGGGCCGCGTACGCGGTGAATGAGCGAAGCGTGGGGTTGCGTCCGGCGCCGGACACGATGACGTATTTGACGGCGTTGTTGCCTGTGGCGCAGGGCGTGGCGGCGTACGCGGCGCTGACCCGGGCTGCGGGGACTGCCCGCTCCCAAGGCGATGCCCGGTCCAAGGGCCAGGTGATGGCCGATACTTTGGTGGAGCGGCTCACCGGCACACCGGGCGGTGCCGCCGGGGTGCACCTGGAACTGGTGATGACTGACCGGACCTTGTTGCAGGGTGATAGTGAACCGGCGAGGTTGAAAGGCTACGGCATCGTCCCTGCCGGCTGGGCCAGGACCCTGGTCAAGCACGGCCCCGACAACGACCCGACCACACATGCCGGGCAAGGGGCCGGCACTTGGCCACCCGAGCTGGCCGGGTTTGGCGGGGAAACGGCCGCGGAGGGCCCGGACGTCGGTGGTCCTTCAGGGCTCCAGTCCGATTTCGACGTCTGGATCCGGCGGCTCTACACGGCGCCGGGGACCAACGAGCTGCTGGCCACCGATTCCAAGGCCAGGCTGTTCCCCAAGGGGATGCGCAGGTTTATCGAAACCCGTGATGACACGTGTCGCACACCGTACTGTGACGCGCCCATCCGCCACTACGACCATGTCCTGGCCTGGCACTCCGGCGGAAAAACCACTCTGGCCAACGGTGCAGGGCTCTGCGAAGCATGCAACCACACCAAAGAAAACCCCGGCTGGAACACCAGACCAAGTGATCAGGGACCACGAACCCTGGAGATCAGAACCCCCACCGGACACCGTTACCAATCCACAGCACCACCACTCCCCGGAAGCGGCAACCCAGCAACTGAACACGCTGACCGGTCGCCTATTAGCGGGTCTGTTGTGGCGGGTGACCCGGACGGACGGCTGGTCGGCGGGAACCTAGCGGCGGGAGACCCGGACGGGTCGCCGGGGGACGGGAACCTGGCCGCGGGAGACCCGGACGGGCGGCTGGTCAACGGGAACCTCGCGGCGGGAGACCCGGACGAGCCGCCGGGGGAAGGGAGCGTCCCGGCTCTCTTCAGATTGGGGACACGAACCCGCTCACGAACCCCGGCGACAGTCCTGTAGCCATACGGTGCCGTACATCCACATGCCGCGAGCCGCAATTCCGTTCAGTCACGGTTTCTGCGCGGTCCAGCAACGCACCGACTCACGAGCTGCTGGGCTAAACGAGTTCCAGCTGGTCGGCCACTACCTTTCCGGCGTGGATGACAGTGCGGTCCTTGCCGCGGTCCATGACGGTGGACGCCACAGTTTCGCCGTCCACCAAGAGCAGTTCAGCGGGGTCGCCGATTTCGACTCCGGGACGGTGGGCTGTGTCCTTGAGCCGCGTGGCACCAGGATCCAGGATGCTGGCCCCGCCGATCGTCGCTATGGCCAGGCAGTGCTCAATGAGCTCGTCCTTCCGGAAACCGTGCGTGAAGGCGAGCTGCCAGGTCCGGTCCAGCATGTCCGTGTTTCCGTAGGGGGACCAGTAGTCACGCTGGCCGTCCTCTCCCAGGCCCAATCGCACGCCAGCCTCGGTGAGGAGGGGAATGGGCAGTTGTCCCGAAGCGGCCGGAGCCACGGAAGCCAGCGAGACATCGAGCTCGGCGAACGAGTCGATGAGGCGCCGCGTGGTGGCCTCGTTCACGCTGCCCAGCTGGTAGGCGTGGGACATGGTGACTTTTCCTTGCATGCCCAAGGCTCGCGTGCGCTCGAGGACCAGGTCCGTGCTGAAGACGCCCAGCTCGCCGGGCTCGTGCAGGTGGATGTCGATCGGCACTTGGTACTTTTCCGCCAAGCCAAAGACGATATCCAGGTGTTTTGCGGGGTCCCGGTCCAGCGAGCACGGGTCAATCCCGCCCATCACGTTGGCGCCGGCCTTCAGCGCTTCTTCCATGAGCTCAACGGTGCCGTCTTCAAGCAACAAGCCCGCCTGCGGGAAAGCGATGATGTCGACGGACGCGCGGTCCGCAAACGCGCCCTTCGCGGCCGCCACGGCCTCGAAGCGTTCCAGTTTACAGTCCACGTCCACTTGGGCGTAGGAACGGACTCGGGTAGTACCGCGGGCGATCATGCGGCCCAGCGTGTCGTTGACCCGGTCCTGCAGCGGAACCTCGGCGTTGCGCCAGTTGAGGCGATCGTTCATCATCATGGTCCAAACGCCTGGACCCCCGGTGTGTTCCCGGAAGGGGAGGCCGATCCGGGTGGAGTCCAGGTGCACGTGGACGTCCGAGAACGACGGCACCAGAATGCGGTTGCTGCCCTCGACGACGGTGGTACCTGCCGGTACCGCCCTGGTGGGGTCATGGGGTTCGACGCCGGTGATCTCGCCGCCGCTGAGCATGACATCGCTCAACGGCTGCCCCCAAGGTCGGACGGCACGAATCAGGGTGTTCACTGTTTCTCCTTTGATTGTGGATCTATTGCACACCCGCCAATGCCTCGGCTGCCACCCCGGTGTGGTGGCATGCCGGAGCGGCGGATTTAGCTGTTGCGGGAACCTCGTTCATGCATCGCTGGCGTTGCTCTTCGGGCAAGGTTGCGATCAGCGGGCAACGGGTCCGGAAGACGCAGCCACTCGGCGGATTGGCTGGCGAGGGCAGGTCTCCGCGGAGCCTGATCTTGACCTGTTCGCGGGCAGCCCGGGGATCCGGGAGCGGCACGGCCGAGAGCAAGGCTTTGGTGTAAGGGTGGCGCGGTTCGCTGAACAGGGAGTCCCGGGTGCCTTGCTCCACGATCTTGCCCAGGTACATCACTGCCACCTCATGCGAGATGTGCCTGACCACTGAGAGGTCGTGGGCGATGAAGATGTAGGACACACCCGTGTCCCGTTGAATCTGCTGCAGCAGGTTCACCACCTGCGCCTGCACTGAGACGTCCAAGGCAGACACAGGCTCGTCGCACACAATCACCGAGGGGTTCAGGGAGATGGCCCGGGCGATGCCCACGCGTTGACGCTGGCCTCCGGAGAACTCGTGCGGGAACCGGTTGTAGTGTTCGGGCTTCAAGCCAACCTGGTCCAGGAGTTCCTTGACCCGGTTCTTCAGTCCGCCCGGAGGGTTGATCTTTTGGGCGACCATGGGAGCGGCGATGGCCGTGCCTACGGTTTGCCGCGGATTCAGGGACGCGAAGGGATCCTGGAAGATCATCTGGACCTTGCGCCGGAAATTGTAGAGATCCCGGCCACGCAACTGGCTGATGTCCACGCCGTCGATCATGATGCGCCCACCAGTGGGGTCCATGAGCCGGGATACCATGCGGCCTGTGGTCGACTTACCGCACCCGGACTCGCCGACGAGTCCCAATGTCTGGCCGCGTCCCAAACTGAACGTCACGCCGTCGACCGCTTTGACCGAGCGCTTGGCGGCACCCGGCAGGAGGCCGCCCTTGAGCGGGAAGTGCTTTTGCAGGTTCTCCACCCGGAGAATTGGCTGGTTATCCATGGCGGTCCTAACGCGCAGTACGGATGGTGAGGAGCTGCGGACCGCTCAGGTGGCAGCGTTTGCCGTGACCGTCCTCGACGATGAGATCGGGCCGCTGGCTGGCACACACGCCGTCGCCGGCAAGGTCGGCGTACTGGCACCTGGCGCTGAAGATGCAACCCTTGGGCAGGTCGAGGAGCGACGGCGGCTGGCCGGGAATCGGGTTCAGCTGGCCGGAGGAACCGGTCAACGTGGGCATCGAATTGAGGAGGCCAAGCGTGTAGGGGTGGCGGGTGTCGTAGAAGATCTCGTCCACCGGACCGGATTCCACGCATTGGCCGCCGTACATCACCAGCACGTTATGGCACACCTCTGCTACAACACCCAGGTCGTGGGTGATGAGGATGAGGGCTGAGTTGGTTTCCTCCTGTAACTCGAGCATGAGGTCCAGGATCTGCGCCTGCACGGTCACGTCCAAGGCGGTGGTGGGCTCGTCGGCGATCAGCAGCTCCGGCTCGCAAATCAGGGCCATGGCAATCATGGCGCGCTGCCGCATTCCTCCGGAGAAGTGGTGCGGGTATTCGTCGAAGCGCTGCTCCGGGCTGGGGATGCCCACCCTTCCCAACATCTCGACGGCGGCCGCCCGGGCCTGCTTCTTGCTCGCCTTGTTGTGGACCAGGTACGCCTCGGCGATCTGGTGGCCCACGGTATAGAAGGGATGCAATGCAGAAAGGGGATCCTGGAAGATCATCCCGATGTTGCGCCCACGGAGTTGCCGCATGGCCGACTCCGGAAGGGCGACCAAGTCCTGCCCCTGGAACATGGCTTGTCCGGTGACCTGCGCCGATGTTTCCTTGAGCAGGCCCATCAAGGCTTGGCTCGTGACGGACTTGCCGGAGCCGGACTCACCGACGATGCCCAGTGTCTGGCCTCGCTCCAAGGTGAAGTCCATGCCGTTGACGGCCGAAACCAATCCGTCGTCGGTGGGGAACTTCACGGACAGGTTCCGCACGTCCAGGAACGCGCTGGTGCCCGCAGGGACAGTGCTGGTCCTTTGCGCGAGTGGCATGTGGGTCATTGGAGCCTCACTCGGGGATCGATGGCGGCGTAAGCGAGGTCCACCACCACGTTGGCGACGATCACGAAGAACGCGGCCAGCATGGTGATGGCCATGGTGACAGGCAGGTCGCCGGAGATGGCTGCGTGCACTGCCGTGAAGCCGAGGCCGGGGACGGAGAAGATTTGCTCGGTCAGGACGGCGCCGCCCAGGAGCAGGCCGATGTCCATGCCAAGCATGGTGACCACTGGTGTGATGCCGGCCCGGACGCCGTGTTTGAACGTCACTGTCCTCGGGGCGAGGCCCTTGGCTCGTGCTGTCCGGATGAAGTCCTCGCCAAACGTCTCGATCATGTTGGTGCGGGTGACTCGGATGTAGGAGGCGCTGAAGAGCACAGCCAGCGCTATCCACGGCAGGAGGTAATTCGTCACCCACGCGCCGGGACCTTGGGGGCCGAACGGACTGCTGATCTCATTGGTGGTGAAGGGCAGCAGATGCAGTTGGTTGACGAACAGCAACAACAGGAACAAGCCAGTAACCGGGATGGGGAGCGAAACGCCCACCGAAGCCGCCCCAACAATGAACTTGTCCATCGGCGAACCCTTGCGCAGGGCGGCCAGGAGGCCGAGGCCCACGCCGGTGATGGTCCAGAGCACCAGCGCCCCGATGGCCATGGAGAAGGTGTAGGGGAGCGACCGGGCGATGATGTCCGCAACGTTCTCATTGGTTTGGAACGACTTGCCCAGGCAGGGCCATTCGCACAGGGTCTGCGCACCGGCGGCACCGATCATCCGGGGAGAGAACAGGCCACGCATGTAGTCGAGGTATTGCACGAAGAACGGTTGGTCCATGCCCAAAGCAACCCGGGCTTCCGCAACGCGTTCCGGCGTGCACTCCTGCCCGCACGCAGCAGCGGCAGGATCAGAAGGGCCGAGCTGGAACAACGTGAAGGTGATGAAACTGACCGCGAAAAGGAGCAGGACCAGCGATCCGGCACGGCGAAGTATGAAAGTGATCATGGTGGTTGGAATTAGTGCTCGACGCCGACGATCGAAAGGTCGATGCCGCCGAAGAAGTAGCCAACCTGGGCGTTCCGCACATTGGAGCCCACCACGGAGTTGGTGTGGGTGCGGATCAGCGGAACGATCGGGTAGGTCTTCAAAGCCGTGCCGAACGCCTCAGACCACTTCTTGCCCAGTTCCTCCGAGGTGCCGTCCGTGTTGCGGAGCTCGTACATGGCCTTGGAGACCGTGGGATCGAAGTAGCGGGAGGTGTTGGAGAAGCCGTAACTGGTGCCGTCATTGTTCGGGCCCAGCAGCGGGTCCGCAGAGGTCCGGACCGAGGCGGGATCGGCCCCGCCGCACCAGCCGGATCGGCCCAGGTCCGGAAGCTGTTCGCTGGCCATGATCGAGTAGTAGTTCGGTGCAGGGATGGCCACGAGTTCGACGTCGATGCCCAGGGCCTTAAGGTTCTGCTGGATCACGGTACCGGTGTTCTTGAAGGCATCGCGGTTGTTCGCGTAGCCGTAGGTGAGCGTCTTGGGATAGTCCTTGCCTTCAAGGAGTTTCTTGGCTTCCTCAAGCTTGGGCTTGCCCGCGGGGTCCAGTTCCAGCTCGGTCTCAACGTACCCGCGCATCTTGTCATTGAGCGGGCTCTGCGTCAGTTCGCCGAACCGGCGTCCGCCGTATTGCACCAGGATGGACTGCCGGTCCAGTGCCAGCGCGATTGCCTTGCGGACATCCGGGTCCTTGATCTTCTGGGTGTTCAGGCTCAGCACGTCGTTGCAGCCAAGGAGCCCGGACGCCACGCGGTCCTTCACTTTGGCATCGGCCAATTTCGCGGAGTCTGAGGTCTGCAGGGCGCCGTTGGAGTCGAGCGTGATCGCGTTGGGATCCGAGTCCGCGAGCAACTGCTGGCTGATGGTGGCCTGCGACGTGGAAAGGGAGAAGCTGAACGTATCAGGGAGTGCAGACCTGTTGGGGTCCGTGGCAGGGTCCCAGTGTGGATTGCGGACAAGCTTCAGCGACTTTCCGCGGTTGTAGGACTCCACCATGTACGGGCCGGAGGACACCGGGTGGTTGGTGTAGTCCAGCTTGGTGTCCTTGCCTGCGGGAACCGGAGCCGTGTTGGAACGCGAGGCCAACGCGGGGAATTCGGCAAATGGCTTCTTCAAGTGGAAGACAATAGTGCGGTCGTCGGGCGTTTCAACTGCCTTGAGCACAGCGGAAGGATCCTTGTACGGCCCCTTGTACCCGCCGGCGTCGAGCGCTGCATTCAGTTCCTGCGGCGCCTGCGTGAAGACGTCCTGCGCGAAGGTGCGCTCCACACCGTATTTGATGTCCGCCGAGGTGATGGGTGTGCCGTCCTCGAACTTCACGCCGTCCTTGAGGGTGAAGGTCCAGCTGAGCCCGTCGTCGGAGACCTTGCCGGTGTCCGTGGCGAGGTCGGGCACCACCGTCGGCGGCTGTCCTGCTGTCTCTTTGGCCATGGTGAGGGTCCGGTAATACAACTGGCCCACGTTGGCCGTCTGTACGTAGTTGCTGTTTCCGGGGTCCAGGGTCTGGAAGTCCGAGGACATGAGGACGTTGAGGTTGCCGCCCTTGGTGTTGAACCCGGACTTCACCACTACCGGTGCCAGTTCGGTGACGGACTCGGGCTTGCCATTGCCGGGCTGGTTCTGTCCTGCGCTGCAGCCTGCGGCCGACATCGCGATCAGCACGGAAAGCGCCAGTGCTCTCGTGGGGGTTTTCATGATGCTCCTCTTGAAGGGTGGGTGAAACGGAGATTTAGTGGCGGGATGCTTTGGGGTCCAGGGCGTCGCGGACTGCGTCGCCCAGGAGGTTGAAGGCCAGGACGGTGACTATGAGCATCACGCCCGGGACGGCCAGGAACCAGGGATCGCTGAGGTACCAGTTGCCTGATTGGGCGGCGTTCAACATCTGGCCCCACGACGGCGTGGGGTCCTTGACGCCGACGCCCAGGAAGGACAGGGCTGCTTCAGCGGAAATGTTGGTGGGAATGAGCATGGTGGCGTACACCAGGACCACGCCCATGACGTTGGGGATGATCTGGCGGAAGAGCACGCTCAGGTGGGAGGCCCCGAAGGAACGGGCGGCTTCGACGAACTCGCGCTCGCGGAGACTGAGCACCTGGCCACGGACAATGCGGGCCAAATAAGCCCAACCGAAGAAGCCAAGGATGATCACCAGGGAGGCCATGGGCAGGAAGCTGCCTTCACCCAGCGGCGTGTCCCGGAGCCGCGATTGCAGGATCGGCGTCAGCGAGAGGACCAGCAACAGGTGCGGAAACGCGAGGAACAGGTCCATGACCCGGCTGATGATGGCGTCAGTCTTGCCGCCGAAGTAGCCGGCCGCCGCGCCGAGGACGGTCCCCAGCACCACGGAGACGGCGGTGGACAGCAGCGCGATGGTGAGCGATACCTGTCCGCCGAAGGCGAGCCTGGCGAAGAGGTCGCGGCCCAGGCCTGGTTCCACGCCCAGCCAGTGCTCGGCAGACGGGTACATATAGCCGGGCAGGGGCAGGCCCGGTGTCTGGAAATCGTCCAGGACCTCGGGGCTGGTGTTGGAAGTGAAGGGATCGTTTCCCGACATGGCGCTGAGGACGGGGGCGAGGATCGCGAAAAAGATGATCGCCACCACGACGCAGAGGCTCAGCAGCGCAACCTTGCTGCGACGGATCCTCAGCCATGCCGTGGCCAGCAGCGACCGGGCCTCAGCGGGGGCGGCAGTGGTGCTGTCCGGCGTCGTTGCCGAGGGTAGCGGTGGGCTGCCGGTGTTTGGTTCGACGGACTGTAACTGGGTCAACCGTTTGCTCGTTTCGTGAAGGGAGCTGACTCCGCAAAATCTTGTATACCAAAATAGACTAGATCAGGATGGATGGGATGTAAATCACAATTAATGTACTGTTTGGAATACCAGATACCAGTACCAGTTTTCCGTCCGCAAAGGAGCCCCCTTGCCCACCAAGACCACTGCCCGTTACGTACTGGGCCACCACGATGGCCGGCACGTCCTGCTGGAGAATGCCTGCGTGGTTTACAGCGGCAGCACCATTGAGTACGTCGGAAAGGACTACCGGGGACCAGTGGACGAGGAACGGCACCTGGGGGATGCCCTCCTGATGCCCGGCCTGATCGACCTTGACGCCCTCACGGACATCGACCACCTCATCCTGGACAGCTGGGCTGGTCCGGACCTCGCCACGGGGCACCAGTGGTCAGAGGACTACTTCAGGAATCGTCGCGACGACGTTTTTACGCCTGAGGAACGCCAGGAGATCCGCGAGTACGCGCTGATCCAGCTGGTCCTGCACGGCATCACCACTTACATGCCTATCGCGTCCGAGGTTCACTCTGAATGGGCAGAGACGTTCCAGGAACTGGTGGGCATGGCCGAAACCAGCCGGAGCTTGGGACTGCGCGGCTATTTGGGTCCGGCTTACCGCTCCGGAGTGAATGTGGTGCTGAAGAACGGCGAACGCTCAGTGATGTTCGACGCCGATCGCGGCCGTGAGGGATTCGCGGACGCCTTGCGCTTCATTGACTACGCGACGGAACTGAACGATCCCCTGGTCAACGGCGTGCTTCTGCCGTGCCGCATCGAGACCCTGGACATCGAAACGATGAAGGCGACTGCTGCGGCTTCCGGGGAACGGGACGTGCTGGTTCGTCTGCACTCGCTGCAGGGACTCGTGGAGCGGGACCTCGTCCTGGAGTGGCATGGCGTTACGCCCCTTGAGCTCTTGGACCAGGTGGGCCTGCTCAACCAGAGGCTCTTGATTCCGCACGCCACCTACATCGATCGCAATCCGGCCGTCTACGGCGAAGACAGGGGAGACCTTGCGCGGCTGGCGTCGAGCGGGGCCAGCATCATCCACTGCCCCCTCACCTCCATGCGCTACGGCAGCACCCTGGACTCCTTCAACGCGTACAAGGAAGCGGGCGTCAACATCTCACTGGGGACCGACTCGTTCCCGCCAGACCTCATCCGGGGGATCGACGCCGGTGTGCAGCTTGCGAAAATCCTCGCCGGAAGGAACGACGCCGGCGACCTCGCCGGATATGTGGACGCGGCCACACTCGGGGGAGCCCGCGCCCTGGGCCGCCCTGATCTTGGCCGGCTCGAGGTCGGTGCCCAGGCGGACATGGTGGCCTTTTCCCTGGACGACATCCGTGACGGTGTCCACGAGGACCCTGTCCGCACCCTGACGCTCAACGGAACAGCGCGGCAGGCTGTCCTCTCCGTGGTGGCCGGCCGGACCATCATGGCCGAGGGCCGGATTGATGGCGTGGACCTGGACGAATGGCGGGCCAAGGCCCAGGGTCTCTTTACGAAAATGCGTGAAGCCTACACAACCCGGGATGCTTTGAACCGTCCCACGAATGAGCTGTTTCCTCCCGTGTATGCTCGGTTGGAGCAGTGAGCGGAACCGTCCGGCAAAGTCGCGCGGGCACAGGCATGAAGGGGAGTTTGAGAGTGGCAGAGGCGATCCCGGAAGCCGGCAATGTCCGCGATGACGAAGCACGTGCGGAGTACGTTTATCAGTTGGTCCTGGAGGGCATCGTCTCGGGTTCCTTCGCCCAGGGATCCCGCCTCAGGGAGCGCGAACTCTCCGAGATGTACAGCGTTTCCCGGATCCCCGTCCGCGAGGCCATCCAGAGGCTGGAGCAGGACGGCTTCGTGGCCACCTTCCCCCGGCGTGGAGCGGTGGTCCGTCAACTGACCCTGACTGACGTCAACGAACTCTTCGATGTGCGGCTTTGCCTCGAGACGTTTGCAGCGAAGATGGCAGCCGCCCGCGTTGCCGAAGGCGGCGACGGAGGGCGCCTCGAGGAACTGATGGAAGCCTCAAAGGCGGCCATCGACGAAGACCGGACTGACGACGTCGTTCTTATCAGTGCCGAACTGCATGCCGAAATCGTGCGCCTCTCCGGCAACCGCCTTCTGATCGAGTCGGTCAAGCCGCTGTTCGGGCGCATGCGCTGGATCTTCGGCTTGGCGCACAACCGCAGCAACGAACTCCAGCGTGACGAGCATACGGAATTGTGTAACGCGATCCTGGCCGGGCGGCCCGAATTGGCGTACTCCCTGGCGTACTCGCACATTGAGCTGGGCCGCCAGCCCGTCCTGGCCGGGCTGGCGGAGACCCTGGAACCCTAGACGGATTCCAGGGAAGGCCCGTCAGTCGTCGGCGTCGGGGTATTCCTCGTCGTCGTAGCGGCCCGACTCCTCAACCTCCACTTCCAGGATCTTCAGCATCTCCGTGTCCGGGTTCAGCATGATCGCTGCCTCGTCACGGCGGTGCTGCAGGACCGTGTCGATGTAGGACTGGACGGTCTCGGCCAGCGGGATGTACCGGTCCTGCTTCTGGCTCATATACCAACGGTGCTCCAGGACCTCGTGGACCACTTCCGCGGGTTCCAGCTTTCCGGCCAGGTGCCGGGGAATGGAACGCACAATGGGCTCGAAGATCTGGCTGACCCAGGCGTGGGCGCTGATTTCTTCGTCCAGGTCCGGGTTGTTGTCCGCCCGGAACTGGTCCATGTCGTTGAGCAACCTGCGCGCCTGGTTCTCCTGCGCATCGAGGCCCGTGAGGCGGAGCAAGCGCCGCTGGTGGTGTCCGGCATCCACCACCTTGGGCTGGAGTTGGATGGTGGAACCGTCGGCCGTGGTCTTGATGGCATATTCCTCCACGTCGAAGCCCAGCTCGTTGAGCCGCCGGATACGCGCGCCCACGCGCCAGCGTTCGCCGAGTTCGAACGACTCCTTCTCGGTCAGCTCAGCCCATAGCCTTCGGTAGCTATCCATGATCAGCTCACTGGTGGCCACCGGATCAACCTTCTCCTCGATGAGCCCGCCATCCAGGAGGTCCATGAGCTCGCCGGCGATGTTCACACGGGCAATTTCGAGGTCGTACTCACGCTGGCCCTGGGACAGGTCCGGGTACAGTTCGCCCGTTTCGGCATCCACCAGGTAAGCGGCAAACGCACCGGCATCGCGACGGAACAGGGTGTTGGAGAGTGAGACGTCGCCCCAGTAGAAACCGATGAGGTGCAAGCGGACCATGAGCAGGGCCTGTGCGTCGATCAGGCGGGTCAGGGTGTCCTTGCGCAGCATCTGGGAGAACAGTGCGCGGTACGGCATGGAGAACTTCAGGTGCCTGGTAACCAGCACCGGATTCAGCGGCTTGCCATCGGCGGTGGTCCGGCCTGTAATGACTGCCACGGGCTCCACGCACGGGACATCCAGCCGGGCGAGCTTCCGCAGCATGTGGTATTCATGGCGGGCGACGTGCTCTGACGTTTCCTTGATGGCAATGACCGAACCGCCCAAGTGGGCGAAGCGCACTATGTGCCGGGAGATACCGCGGGGGAGCGCGGCGAGGTACTCGGCCGGCCATTCCTCCAGCGCGATGTGCCAGGGAAGGTCCAGCAGCTCAGGATCAGCGGCAGCGGCCGTGATGTTCAGCGATCCAATGACGCTGGCCGGAGGGGCTGAGTCCTGCGCACTGGCCGCTTCCGTCCGGGGGAGCTTGCCGATCTGCCCGTAGTCGGTTGGTTCGTCGTGCCACTGGGCTCCGTTTTGCTCGCTCATGCCTCAATTGTTCCGTACTCGGGGCTGCTGTTCAGTTCCGTGAACGGATCCGCCGCGGTGGCGGACCATTCGACGTCGGAAGCGGCCTGGAAGCCGACGCCCTGGTTGGCGAGCCGCTCACCAAAGGCGCCCAGCCGACGTCGGAAGTCACCGAGGTCCCGGTCCTCCTGCCGGGACCAACCCACCTCCGCCAGCGAGATGGCCCTCGGGTACATGAGCCAGTAGGCCTGCTGGTTGCCACGGACGGTTTCGGTCCAGAGCGGACCTTCGACACCGAGCAAGTGCTGGTCCCCAAGGCCGCCCTGGGCCGGATTCCATTGGTAATACTCAGACCACGTGAAGGGGCCGCCCTCCACCCAGGACAGGCCGATGGGGCTGCCGGAATCGTATTTCTGGTCCAGGTACGTGTTGGCTGCCGGTGACATGATGACCTTCGATCCGCCTTCTTCCGCCTGACGGACCACCGGCGCAAGATCGCCCCACCAGTACTGCACCACGCTGCCGGGCGGGAGCTCCACCTCCGCGTACTCGTTCCAGCCCACAACAGTCTTGCCCGTTGCGGCGCCGATCCGCGCGAATTCGGTGACCATGGCCACGTAGTTGTCGTGCCCCGTGACGTGGGCTTCGTCCCCGCCGATGTGGATGTACTGGCCCTCCGTCATGGCAGCGACCTGGCCCAGGACCTCGGTCACGAATTCGTAGGTGGCGGGCAGGTCAGCCGTCAGCGTGGAGTACCCCACGTCCCCCGTAGTGTTGCCTGGTTTGGCCACGCCATCAGGGTTCAGCTGGGGGATGGCAGACAACGCGGCATTGACGTGTCCGGGGAGGTCGATCTCCGGGACCACCAGGATGTTGCGTGCGGCAGCATAGGACTGGATGTCACGGAAGTCCTGCTGCGTGTAAAAACCGGTGTGCCCGGGCGTGAGCCCGACGCCCGGATGGTTCACTGCCCCGCCAACAGCCGTGAGGTTGGCGTAGTCCAGCCCCGACGGGTTGTTCTCCGGCATGAGGATTTCGATGCGCCAGGCTTGGTCATCGGTCAGGTGGAGGTGAAGGGCGTTCAGTTTGAACTGGGCCATGACATCGATCTGTTGCTTGACTTCGTCCACTGTGAAGAAGCTGCGGGCTACGTCCAGCATGAGGCCGCGGTAGGCGAAGCGCGGCGCGTCATGGATTTCGACGGCGGGAATCGCCCAGGTGCCTTGCCCTGCGATAGCGTCCGTGGATTCGGGCGATTCGGTGAGAGAGCGTTCGATGGAAGGGGGGAATAGCTGACGGAGGGTTTGGATTCCGTTGAAAAGCCCTGCCGGCGTTGATGCCCTCAGCCGGGCACCGGCATCGGTGACGGTGAGCGCGTAAGCCTCCGGGCCGCCGTCGAACGCTTGGTCCAGCTCCAGGGCGATGTCCCCGGGGCGGAAGTCATTGGCCAGTGGGAGGTCGAAACCGGTGCCACGCCGGAGTAGCGTGGCGAGTTGTTCGGCGACCGGTTCCGCCCCCTCGGACGCGGCAATCCGAGTGGTGTTCGTGAGCTCGAAGGCGTGACCTTCAAGGGGCGTGACGTGTTGGGGCCGGGGGATCAGGTTGTCCGTGGAGTTCATACCGTTCTTTCCGACAGAGAAGGGGTTAACGAGAGAGCGGCCCGACCGGTGAGGGTCGGGCCGCTGTCTGCTGATGGCCGGTTAGGCGAGGGTGACTAGTCGCCCAGGCGGAGGCCGGTCTTGGTGTCGAACAGGTGCACGTGGCCGGACTGCGGACGGACGAAGATGGCCTCGCCCTTCATCGGAGGACGGCGACCGTCGACGCGGGCAACGATGTCGTGGCTCTTGCCATCGAGGGTGGTGTGGCCGTAGACGTAAGCGTCGGCACCGAGTTCTTCAACGACGTCGACTTCAACCTGCAGGCCTTCGCCCTGGCCGACCGTTTCGAGGTCCTCGGGGCGGGTACCAACCGTGACGGTCTTGCCCGAAGCGTCATCCAGGACGTCGTGCTTGACCGGGTAGACGGTGCCACCGAACTGGACGCCGCCGTCAACAACCGGCAGTTCCAGCAGGTTCATGGCGGGGGAGCCGATGAAGCCTGCAACGAAGACGTTCTGCGGGCGGTCGTAGAGGTTACGAGGGGTGTCGACCTGCTGGAGGAGGCCGTCCTTGAGGACTGCCACGCGGTCACCCATGGTCATGGCCTCAACCTGGTCGTGCGTCACGTAAACCGTGGTGACGCCGAGGCGGCGGGTCAAGGACGCGATCTGCGTACGGGTCTGGACGCGGAGCTTGGCGTCAAGGTTGGAGAGCGGCTCATCCATGAGGAAGACCTGCGGGTTACGGACGATTGCACGGCCCATGGCAACACGCTGGCGCTGACCACCGGAGAGTGCCTTCGGCTTGCGGTCCAGGTACTGCTCGAGGTCCAGGAGCTTGGCGGCTTCGCGGACACGTTCTGCGCGCTCTTCCTTGGAAACGCCTGCGATCTTGAGTGCGAAGCCCATGTTGTCCGCAACGGTCATGTGTGGGTAAAGAGCGTAGTTCTGGAAGACCATTGCGATGTCGCGGTCCTTCGGCGGAACATCCGTGACGTCGCGGTCGCCGATCAGAATGCGGCCGGCGTTGACGTCCTCGAGACCTGCGAGCATGCGCAGGGAGGTGGACTTACCGCAACCGGAGGGTCCAACGAGGACCAGGAATTCGCCATCGGCGATGTCGATGTTGAGCTTATCGACGGCGGGCTTATCTGTGCCCGGGTACAGACGCGTAGCGTTGTCAAAAGTAACTGTTGCCACAGTTATCAATCCCTTCACCGGCAGGTACGTGCCGGACGATCCGTAGTGAATGGTTCTTTTTGTTCAGTTGAAACTCCCCGGCCGGAGCCGAGGAGTCATACGCGGCGTCGCACGATAATGTGCGTCACGTCACAAGCAAGAGTATTACAGACACTTCGACCCTCTGTCGAATTTGTTGCAAAGATCACATGTTGTCTTCGTCACAAGCTATGCGCCGGAGGTCGCCCGCCGACGTTCACGGAGCAGAGCCTCCAGGAGCTCGGCCACGTGAACGGGAGCTTCCACGCGGAACGCGGCCTGGGTGAAGTCGAGTCCCACCTTGATGCCCACGTCGTCGCCAAGGAGCCGGCCCAGCGCGTCCTCGTCCGTCACATCGTCGCCAGCGAACAGGATGGCCGTAGCTCCCGTCGCTTGGCGCAGGAACTCCACTGCTTCGCCCTTGGAAGCATGGACCACCGACGTCTCCAGCACGCGCTTCCCGGTCTTCAGGAACACGCCCGGGCGGTCCTGCAACTCGATCCGGGCGGCCTCGACGGCGTCCTCCGCCACGTCATCATCGGCAAGCCTTGTGTGCAGCACAACGCCCGCGGGCTTGTCTTCCAGAAGTGTTCCCGGAGCGACATTGACGATTCCGGCCAACACTTCGCGCACCGAAGCCAGCCGTTCACGCTGCTCGTCGTCCAACTCCAAACCCAACGAACCTTCGCCCATCCAGACTTCAGCTCCGTGGCTGCCAATCAACAACGTGTTTGCCGGTGGAGAGGCGACCAGCCGCAAACTGTCCAGTGCGCGCCCCGAGATGAGTGCCGTCGTCGTCCGCGGCAGTACGGCGAGTTCTTCCAGGGCCGCAGCCGACCGCGGAAGGGGGCGGGCGTCCTCCGCGCGGTCGACGATCGGTGAGAGCGTGCCGTCGAAGTCCAGGGCCACCAAGAGGTGTTCCGTTCCGGCGATCCCACGGATGGCGTCCAACAACTCCGGTGACAGCGTCAGGGGCGTCTGTTCAGCTGTCATCGCGGACCACCTTTTCCTTAAGGGACTCGAGGAACTCGGCCGACCAATGGTCAACGTCGTGGTCAAGGATTTGCTTGCGCATCAACTTCATGCGGCGTCGGGCTTCCTTCGGGTCCAGGTTGATCGCGCGGAGAATGGACGATTTGAGGCCGTCGATGTCGTGCGGATTGATGAGGAGCGCCTGCTTCAACTGGTCCGCGGCGCCGGCGAACTCGCTCAACACCAGGGCGCCGTCGTCTCCGGAACGGGCTGTCACATACTCCTTGGCCACCAGGTTCATGCCGTCCCGCAGCGCGGTGACCAGCATGACGTCGGCCGCAAGGTACATCGCCACCATTTCCTCCACCGGATAGCTGTGGTGCAGGTAGCGCACCGCGGTGTTCTGGATGGTGTCATACGTTCCGTTGATCCGGCCGACGGTGCCCTCGATCTCCTCGCGCAGGAGCCGGTACTGCTCCACCCGTTCGCGGCTGGGACTGGCAACCTGGATGAGCGTGGCGTCCTCCACCTTGATGTGGCCATCGGCCAGGAGTTCCTCGAAGGCCTTCAAGCGGTGCCCGATGCCCTTGGTGTAGTCCAGCCGGTCGACGCCCAAGAGGATCGTCTTGGGATTGCCCAGGTCCTTGCGGATCTGCTTGGACCGCTCGATGATGTCCGGGCGGCTGGCCAGTTCGCGGATCTGGTCCACGTCAATGGAAATGGGGAAAGCCTGGGCGCGGGCGATGTGGGTGACCTGGCCGTCCGGACCCTTCACATGGATTTGCTGCTGCTTGACGCTCGCCCCCAGGAAGCGCCGTGCCGAACGCATGAAGTTGCCGGCATCGCTGGGACGCTGGAAGCCGAGGAGATCCGCGCCCAGCAAGCCGTCAATGATCTCGCGGCGCCACGGGAGCTGCGCGAAGATCTCCGGCGGCGGGAAAGGAATGTGGTTGAAGAATCCGACCTTCAGGTCCGGGCGGGCCGTGCGGAGCATCCGGGGAACCAGCTGGAGTTGGTAGTCCTGGACCCACACGGTGGCGCCGTCCGAGGCATGGCGGATGACGGCGTCGGCGAACTTCTTGTTGACCTGCCGGTACGAGTCCCACCAGGTTCGGTGGAACTCGGGCGGCGCAATCACGTCATGGTAGAGCGGCCAAATAGTCGCGTTGGAGAAGCCTTCGTAATAGAGCTCCACTTCGTGGCTGCTCAACTGGACCGGGACGAGGTCCATGGACTCATGGCTGAACGGACGCACCGTCTCATCCGGGGCGCCGTGCCAACCCACCCACGCGCCGTCGGACTTGGTCATCATCGGTGCGAGGGCAGTCACCAAGCCGCCGGGTGAACGGCGCCAGCCGTCGTCGGACCTGTCGACGGGCAGGCGGTTGGACACCACCATGAAATCGAACGTGGTAGCCGTCGGCTTATGGGTGGGTGAAGCCCGGACGCCTTCCTCGGTACTGAGTTTTTCGCTTGCCAAATCCTGCATTACTGCTCCCTGGGGTTGCTGTGACTCACATCCCAGCCTACCGGCGGAATCATCGCCGCCAGTTGATCGTTCAACAACCGGGTCATTGTGCTGGCGGCAAATCCTCAGGTTTGCTCCCGTAAACTGGCCCCGTTGCACTACGACGCCGAGTAACCACGAGGAACTGATGAGCCCCGCAAATGAACCGCGCCTGTCCAAGGCCGAGAAGACCGCCCAGGCCCGGGAACAAGCGCGCAAAATCCGCGAAGAACAGCTGAAGAAGGACAAGCGCAACAAGATGCTGGTCCTCTGGGGCATCGTGGTTGCGGTAGTGGCCATCCTCGTGGTCATCGCCCTGGTGGTAGTCAACAACATCCAGAACAATGCGCCGATTGCTGACAGCGGCCCTACGCCTGCCAACGGCAACGTGCACGGTGGCGTAACACTTCTGGCAAACAGCGAAGTGGTGAAGTCCGCAGCTGCAACAGTGAATGTCGCCGATGTTCCGTCGCCGGCCGCTTCCAAGCCCGCCACCGTGACGGCTCCCGGTGCTGAGGCCGAGGCCGGCAAGCCGGTGAAGGTAGTGGCCTACATCGACTTCATTTGCCCCGTCTGCAAGCGCTTCGAGACCACCTACGGCGAGTCCCTGACCAACTTGCGCAACGAAGGCAAGATCTCCCTCGAGTACCGCCCGCTCGGTTTCCTGGACCAGCAGTCCACCACCAACTACTCCTCGCGTGCTGCGAACGCCGCGGCCTGCGTAGTGAATTCTTCGCCTGAGAAGTACGCCGATTTCTTCAACCTCCTCTTCGAACGCCAGCCAGCCGAAGGCAGCGCCGGGATCTCGGACAAGGACCTCAAGTCCATGGCCACAGAAGTGGGTGCGGCCAACATCGACTCCTGCATCGACAGCAAGCAGTTCCGGCCCTATGTGAAGGTTGCCACGCAGGAAGCTGCGGCGATTGGCATCACCGGCACCCCGACTGTCTTCGTCGACGGCAAGCAGTGGGATGGGTCAACCGACCTGAACGCAGAGATCCAGACCGCGATTACCGCAAAGGGCTGATTTCCCGGTAAGTACGACGGCGGCCGGTTGCCTCTTTCTTGGAGGCGACCGGCCGCTGCTGTTTTCCCACCCGGCCCGAGGCCCTTGAATTTCGTGGTGGGGGACGGTCTGGGCTAACCTTGACTAGCGTTCTTCGCACGCCTCCTTAGCTCAGTTGGCCAGAGCACCTGTCTTGTAAACAGGGGGTCGCCGGTTCGAATCCGGCAGGGGGCTCCACTCACGTAGGATTGCTCCAGCCTTACCGCTTGGCTGGCACCGGGATGTGCTTCCGGATCAGCAGTGACAACTTTGCGGCAGACTGCAGCCCTTTGAATGCTCTAATGCGCCGTGCCTCGGCCTGTGCAACGATTTCATGAAGTGCAGCGGCGGCATCCTTCCGCGACCCGGTTGCCGCCAGTCGGTCTTCGCTGTAACCCCACTTGTTGAGGGCATCTTTGTGCTCGTGGACGATCTCCATCAGCGTGGAGATGTCGGCCAGGTCCTTGTCTGCTTTTCTCGATTTCCATGCGAGGGCTTTTAGTATCAGCGCTGCTTCAACGTCCGGTACGGGAACTGTGAACCGCAGGCTGCCGCCTTGGAATAACTGCACCGTCGCTTCCACGGTCAGATAACTGGTCGAACTCAGGGCGAATCCCAGCCCGGGAATGGCATCAAATCTGCGGCCGTTGAGGATTTCGGTCTTGCCGGTACCAGAGCGTGGCACCAACAGATCGATTTCAGTCTGCTGGTCGGCGTGACGCCGGATGTAGTGGTTGCCCTTCGCTTGCTCGTAGCCCTGGACGAGAAGCCGGTCATGCAGGGCCTGACCGGCGGCTGTGGCCCGCTGGATCCCCGCATCCGCATCGGCGGTGCTTCGTTGCATGGCTGCGTCAGTCGGGTAGACGTGCAAAAGCAACTGGACCATGTGCCCGCCCACAATGCGGTATTGGTCGTGATCCAAGCCAGCAGCCGCCTCGGCGATGTCAGCCAGCGCCCGGTAACCAAGATTTGCTGCGTTTGACATGGCGAGGACGCTGATGGTTTTCATCGCACAGCTTTCGTCAAGATGACCTTGCGGAGATGATCGGCTGCCTCATGGCTATCCACGGCGTCCCCGGCCGTGACATCCCGGAGCACGATTAATGGGTCGGCCAGGGGGATACCCTCAGGACGGTGCACGAGTGCTGCAGTGGCCCAGAGCGTGAAATCTTCGGGCACTGCGGTGACCAGGGTTGCTTCCTCCGGAGTTGAGGGGGCGAAGCCGGCGTCCGTGAAGTCCACCGCCTCGAGGAGATACACGATGGCGCTGTCCGGCAGCCGCCAGGGAGCATAAATGTCCGCTGCTGCGTCGCCGGAAACCAACGGAGAGGCGCCCAGCTCGGAGGCAAATTCGGCTGCCTTCTTGGCTTGCTCAGCCGTAGAGTCCAGTCCATACCAGTAGGACGTCACGCCACGTGGGCCCGGGTAATTGTCCAGCAATGATGCCACGATGGCGTCAACGTCATGGGCGTGCCAGCCCCACTGATCCCGGTCGACGAAGGACTCAAGGGTCTTCAGGTGCTTGTTGACGGCCGGTTGGCTGATGCGGGTCGCTGCTGCTAGTTCCTTCTGGTTTTGTGGCCCGTCGGCGAGGGCCAGGGCTCGCATCAGCGCCCAGCGACCCCACGGTGCGCGCCCGCGGGGTCGCTTTGGGGTCTCGGGGGTGTGACGTCGTTCCAGTCGCTGAACACCGCCGATGATGACTGACGCTGGTGCGATGGTAATTAGCTCAACTTCGTCCTGGAGGGCCGCTTCTGTAAGTCGCTCGGTTGGGCGGATAGTGACAATCAGCCTCCGAACCTCCCGTTCCAGGATGGCCTGCAGCTTGCTGGGCGTTGGGGGAGTGGACGCCAGCTGTACTTTCACTTCCCGGACGCTGCGGTCCGGGAGCGTCAGAGACAAGGCGTCGAGGCTGCCGCCCGTGATCCGAACGTCCGTTTCGCGCAAGAGCATCATCGCCTGCGAGAGGATCAGGTCCGTTTCCATGATGTTCATCCATGCCCTTGGTTGTGTTGTCAAATAACCATAACCGGAAAAACCTGACTTAGGTTATACGCGCGTGGACCGTCATTGAGTGTGGCGGAGGGTTTGCCTACCGGTCGATGCTTTTAACGCGCAGTTGCAGCAGCCCGGCAACAGTCACCCCGGCGGTGAGCGCGAGAGCAGCTGCCCACAAGATGAGACCAGGGAGGTCGTGGATGGCCATTTGGGGGAGCCGCCGCTCAGGCACTGCAACGACGCCGATGAAGGCGCCGACCAGCCCGAAGTAACTGCCCGTCATGAACCGCTGGTGCGCGCGGATGTTACGTTTGCCCACCGACCACAGGCCGATGGTCAGCGTGCAGAATGTCAGTACGGACAATGCGTGGAGCCAGTTGAACCCGCCGTCGATCGTCCGGATCCCGAACGAAGTCAGGACCACGACGTACATGGCCGCCGCCCAGATTCGGCCCAGGACCTTATGCGCCGCGCTGCCTTTGTTGCGGCGAAGCAGATTTACGGCGCCGAAGATCAAGGCGTAGCCCGCAGCGATGGCATGCAGGGCGATCAGGAAAGTCCACGGTGATGGCATAGCGCCAGCCTAGCGAGTGCTTGAGCCGAAAATGGCGGCGCCTCTTGATGAAACCGCGGGCGGGCCCTCATCTTGAGGTACACCAACACATGGCACAGCATTTTGTTGACTTGGCCGGCCTTGCTCGGGAGATCCAAGTGGGGGAGTGGACGACGATTCCGCACCCCAAGTCGGCAATGGGGGCGTGCTAGGTGCTGCGGTCACGAGCCCGGGAAGCAGTGCTCCGAATGTGCCTTCTGGTCGCTTCGAAACATTCGCGGGCCGTGCGTGCGGAACAATGGCGTGCCGACCTCAGAGACGGGCCGGAACACGGCATCTCAACCTCGTCTTTGTTGATAGGTGCCCTGAGCTCATCCGCGCGGGCCAGATTTGCAGACGTTGTACACCGCGCCGGTCTTCTGCTGTCGCGCCAGAAAAGGGGGAAAAACATGAAACCGGTTCTTGGATTGATCAGCGCAGTCGCCGTTGCGGCGATTGGATCTACGGTGGTGGGGCAAATGACACGGGCCGACGGTGAATCGGGAAAGGCCGGGCCATCATCGCTGGTGGATACGAGGGCTGGTGGAATGCAACGCCCGTCTCAGGATCTGCCGAGGGATTGCCGCGGGAGACCGTCGCAGTGAACACCCGCACTGGAAAGATCGTCGACGCCTTCAACCGGACGAGGAACGAGGCCGGCAAAGTGACGACGTTAGATGACGTGGACTACGCGGTGGTGCCGGACCCCGCATGGCCGGCAAACTCGGTGGTTATCATTGACACCGCATCCGGCAAGGTCATCGAGGACTTCCTGATGACCGAGGACGGGTCTCCCTTTGATGAGCAGGGGCGCCCGCTTGGCTCAAGCACGCACTGACGGGTACTCGGAGACGCCCGCAGGCTAGACTCAACCAAACATCACAAAGATATGGGGGATCTGGGATGGGTACATTCAAAGTTGGGGACAATTTGCCCACCGAGTTGTTGGGTATCAACGACGACGCTTGCCCGGCAGAGACAGAACACTTGGGCTTCACGGCATTCTGCAACCTGGACGCAGGCCATAAAGGCACCCACCTCGCCGGCAACTCCGAACTGGTAGTGGTTGCCGCCTGGGAATAGCGGGCAACTCTCAGCACTGCATGCAGCAGCCTGGTCCTACATACTGGCCATATGCGGGAAACAACGGTGTTGGTCGAAGGGGAGAGCGACAAGGTGGCCGTGGAGGTGCTGGCTGCCCGGCTGGGACATGACTTGGCTGCTGAAGGAGTAGAGGTGGTGTCCATGGGCGGCGCCACCAGCATTATCCACTTTCTCGACCAATATGGGCCCGCCGGTGCGAACCACCGCTTGCTGGGCTTGTGCGACGCCGGCGAGTCTCCCGGAATTGCCCGGGCACTCGGCCGGGTGGGTATTGGGCCAGGTTCCATGAATGAGTTGGGCTTCTTTGTTTGCCACGAGGACCTCGAGGACGAGCTGATCCGGGCACTGGGGACGGAGGGCGTGCTGGATGTCATTGACCAACAGGGCGAGCTTGCCTCGTTCCGGCTCCTGCAACGCCAGCCCTCGTTACGGGACCGACCGGTCGCGGCGCAGCTGAGGAGGTTCTTCGGCGGCCGCAGCGGCAACAAAATCCGGTATGCGGGTTTATTGGTTGAAGCATTGCCCGACGGCGAAGCGCCACTGCCGCTGCGGCTTCTCGTCGCGTCGTTCGCTTCCGGGCACTAGGCGGCACCCGACTGAACGGCGGCACCCAAGGAGGTGCCGCCGTCGAGCCTTAAGCCAGAACGCGCCTACACAGCGGGCTGGTGCTGGGTGATGCAGTGGATTCCGCCGCCCCGCGCGAAAATGGGGCGCGCGTCCACCACGACCACCTCGCGGCCGGGGTAGGCCTGCTCCAGGATCCTCTTGGCCTCGGCATCCGCGGGATCGTCGAAGCTGCAGGCGATGACGCCGCCGTTGACCACCAGGTGGTTGATGTAGCTGTAATCCACCCACCCTTCCTCGTCGCGCAGTATCTCAGGGGCGGGCACCTCGACGATGTCCCAGGAGCGCCCTGCGGCATCGTGCGTTCCGGCCAGCAGCGAAATGATGTCCGCCGTGATCTGGAAGTCCGGATGGTCGGGATTGCGCTGGGAGTGGACCAGCAACACGCCAGGGGAGGGGATGGCTGCGACGATATCCACGTGGCCGCGGGTTCCCAACGCCTCCGAGTCCCGGGTCAGGCCGCGCGGTAGCCAGATGACGTGGGTGGCACCTATGGTGCGGGCCAGTTCGGCCTCGACATCAGCCTTGCTCAGCTCCGGGTTCCGGTATTTGTCCAGCTGCACGGTCTCAGTGACCAAGACCGTGCCCAGTCCGTCCACCTGTATTCCGCCGCCCTCGTTCACCAAGGTACTGTCCACCAGGCCTGCGCCGGCCAGCCGCACTACTTCGGCCCCGACGGCGGAGTCCTTGCCCCACGTGGCCCAATCCTGCTGGCCCCACCCGTTGAAGACCCAATCCACGCCACCTAGCCGGCCGCCGTCGTCAATCACGAAAGTCGGCCCGATGTCCCGCATCCAGGCGTCATCAAGGGGCGCCGCCACCAAGTCGATATCAGCGGACAGGTAGCGGCGTGCCACCTCCATGTCCGGCGTATCGACGAGCATGGTGACCGGTTCGAACCGCAACACGGCGTGGGCCACCGCAGCCCAAGCCGTCCGTGCCTCGTGGGTTTCCTGGTCCGTGTGCCCGATCGAAGAGCGTTCAGGCGGGAACGCCATCCAAACGCGCTCCTGTGGAGCCGTCTCGCTGGGCATGCGCCAGGTCATGGCCGTGCCGCGTTCTGCGCACCGGTCTCGGCGCCGTACGGGCGTTCGACGTCCACTTCCCGCGTGAGTTCCGCATAGGTGTCAGGCCTGCGTGTGGTCAGGAAGGGGAACAGGTCCAGCCAATCCTTGCGCTGGTCGAGGTCCAGATCGGCAATGAGCACAGCCTCCGTGTCCCGCGGTGCCTGTACCAGGACCCGCCCGTAGGGGTCCGAAATGAACGAGGACCCGTAGAACGTGATGTCCCCCTCGTCGCCTGTGCGGTTGGGGACCACCATGAAGGTGCCGTTGGTGATGCCGTGGCCGGTGATCACATGCTGCCACAGCGGTTGGTGGTCAAAGCCCGGGAACGTCGGCTCGGAACCGATGGCGGTGGGGTACACCAGGATCTCGGCGCCGGCAAGGGAATAGAGCCGCGCAACTTCGGGGAACCATTCGTCCCAGCAGGTAGGAAGCCCGACGGCGGCATTGTCCAGTTCCGATGGACGGTACACCGGGTAGGCGTCCTCGGCGGGTCCGGCCCGGAAGTAGGTGTCCTCGTAGTAGCCGGCGCTGATGGGGATGTGCGTCTTGCGTGTCCGCGCGAGCAGCTCACCGGTGGGGGAGACGAGGATGGCGGTGTTGAAGCCCAGCCCGTCGTCGCCGTCGGCGCGTTCGTAGAGGGAGGCGTGGACAGTGACGCCATGTTTGCTGGCCGCACCAGCCGCGAAATCGAACGTTGGGCCGGTGAGGAGGTCCTCGGCGTCCTGCGCTGGGTTTGCTCCCGCGCGGACGTTGGCCGGGTACTTGGAGAGTGTCAGCTCCGGCAGGAAAACGGACGTGGCGCCCGCTGCGGCTGCCTTGCCGATTGCCTCGGTCAACACTGACCGGACTTCGGCGGCGTCGTCCCGCCAGCGGTGCTGGACAAGCGCGACGCGGAGGGGCTGGCGGCTGGTTTCGCGGCTTCGGGCGAACGACTCTGGGGGCGTGGTGTTGCTGATGATGTCCATGGTGGATCGTCCTGACTGGACCTAGGGGTCCTTGTCTCGGGGGTTTCTTGAGGAACCCGGTACGTGGTTGTGGTGCTTGGGGTTGTTCATGAGCCAAGGTCCTTTACGGGAACCTTGGGCAGGGGAGCAGTCAGCGAGTCGATGGCGCCGGAAACCAGGGAACGTGCGTGTTCCGTGGTGATGAAGCCGCTGAGCCAGCGTCCCGAGATCCCCTCCACCAGGCTGGTGAGGATTTCTGCCGTGACGGCTGCTTCCTGGTTGCTGGTGCCTGGGTGGACGGCCTGGATGGCCCCGGCGATCTCGCGGTTCCATTCGGACGTAGTGCGGGAGAGGGGCTCGGTCAGTTCAGGTTCGAAGATGGAACAGGCCCGGAGTTCGTTCCACGCCACCGAGTTGCGGCGGACGTCGGCGTCGTCCTTGATTTCGTCCAGGAGGAGATGCCTGAGGTGCTTGCCGCTGTCCTGGCTGGCCTTCGCCGACGGTGCGTCGTCCTTGCTGACCTGCTTGTTGATGTGCTCGAGGGTAGCGGCGAGCAGGCCGGCCCTGTCCGTGAAGTGGTAGTACAGCAGCCCGGAGGAGACGCCGGCTTCCTTGGCAACATCGTTGACTCGCAGTCCCCGCACGCCGCTCCTGGCAATGCAGGTGGTAGCGGCGGTGAGGATCTTGGCTAGTTTGTCAGTCATGGTTTGACAGTAATACGTGCTCACCCCGCTCCGTTGCCGTGCCCTCTTGGACAGCCGGGGCCTCGGGCCAGAGGCGCAAGGCTGCCAGGTATCCCAGCGATCCGATCACCGTGGATCCCACGAAACTCAGGTCCACGCCACCTCCCAAGTGGGAGAGGGGACCGGTGTAGAGGGAGGTGTCCGTGGCGAGGAGGCCAAACACAGAGCCGAGAGCCCACGGAATGACTGCCCTCAGGTTCCAGCCCCTGGTGAACCAATAGCGTCCTGACGGACCGTTCGCCCGGAACAATTGGAGGTCTGCGGGACTGTACTTTCCCTTTCGGGCAACAAGGAACCCGAGAACGTTGATAGCCACCCAGGGACCGGCGAAGCCGTTGAGCACCAGTGTCATCGCCGTGATGGAGTCGACGGCGTTGAACACGAAGACGCCGAGGTAAAGAAGCCCGACGGCGGCTGCCGAGGTGATGAGCGTGGTGTGGATCCTGCGGAGCCGTGGAAAGAGGGCTTCAAGGTCGAGGCCACTCGCGTAGAGATTCAGGACTCCTTGGCCCAGCCCGCCCGCCAATGCAATGACCAGGATGGGCAGCAGGTACCAAATGGGGGAAGCTTGCACCAGATCCGCGACGTACGAGCCGCCCAGTTCAGGAATGGCGGAGGCGGTGAAAGCGCCGAAGAGCGCTGTGACAAACAGACCCAGGAATACTCCCGAGCAGGTTGCGGCGAGGACGGCGCGATCCGAGTGGGCTTTGCGGGATATCCGCCGGCTGTAATCACCCAAAGTGGGCGCATAGGACAGCGGACCGCCAATGGAAATCACCACGGACAGAATCCACGTGGGCCAGAAGTCGCCCAGGAGGTAGTCGCCATGCACGGTTGTGGGGCTGAACGTGGGGGCGAAGGCCACGACCCCTGCAATGAGGAGAAGCCCGACCACCGGCGCTACGAATTTCTGCATGGCGACCACCGTTCCGTGGCCGAAGAGTGCTACCAGCACGATCTCGACGGAGATGATCGCGTAACCGATGGCAAGCGTTGTGCTGTCGAGGGGTATGCCCAGGAGCCGTTGGGCAGCTGCCACGAGCGCGTCCCCGGAGGTCCAAACGGCAATGGCTGCATAGGCCAGGGCGAAGAGGAGGGTCAGTCCGGAACCGATCAACCTTCCCCGCGTGCCGAAGTGTGCGGCGCTGGAAACGGTGTTGTTGGTGCCGGTCCGGGGGCCGAGGAGTGCCATGGGGGCAATGAGGATGGTTCCGATGAGAAGCCCGGTGAGACTAGCTGTTGCGGCACCCAGAAAATCGAGCCCGAAGGTTATGGGAAGCCAGCCGAAAACGATGACCGAGAAAGCAAAGTTTCCGCCGAAGAAGACGGAGAACAGATTACGTGGGCGGGAAGTGCGTTGTTCGTCGGGGATGTACTCGATGCCGACTGATTCGATGCGGCCGAAGCTGTCCTTGGGAGAGGACTCGGCAGCGACGGGATCCGCGTCTTTGCGGAAGCGCGTGCTGAACATGTCAGAGCCTTTCGTGAACTACATCACGTTGATGCGGTGTATCCACTATAGATTCTGACTGAAATTTCAGTCAAGAGTGTCTAAGGTGCTCAAGTTTGAAGGGGAGTGGCGGCAATCATGAATACGTCGCACCCACTGACGCCTTGCGCCACGTTTCTCACGGGTGCGCAGGGCGGGAGTGGGTGCGCTGGGTGGGCTTTTGTGGTGCCCGGGGCGGGAGTGGGTGCGCTGGGTGGGTTCTCGTGGGGCGGGAGTGGATGCGCAGGGCGGGAGTGGGTGCGCTGGGTGGGTTCCCGCAGGGCGGGAGTGTGTGCGCCCGTGGGCCTCATGCTCAGGTGCGCAGGGCGGGAGTGGGGGTGCTGGGTGGGCTTTGGTGGTGCGTGGGGCGGGAGTGGGTGCGCCCTCGGGCCTCATGATTAGGCGCGGGCTTCCTTTGTTGGCTTGGTGGGGCGCTTTCGGATTTCGCGGAGAACGATTTGTTCCGGGCAAACCGTCGAGAGGAAGTCGCCGACCGAGAGTGCGAGGCGCTCGCCGACCAGCGAGTAGAGGATGCGGTTGGCATCCCGGCGCTCGGTAACGAGGCCGGCTTGGCGCAGCACACTGAGGTGGCGGGAGATGGTGGGGCCGGTTGCGTTGAAGCGGGAGGCGATCTCCCCGGCGGCCAGTTCGCCATCCTTGAGATCCTGCAGGATTTGCCGCCTGGTGGGGTGCGCCAAGGCGGCAAAGATATCGGACGCTGCATCTGCCATGTTTGCAATATAGCACATTAGCTATATACAGTTTAGCTTCATTGCTAATAAGCGAAGGAGTGAAAGCATGCGGATAGCTGTTACGGGCGGGACCGGATTCGTGGGACGTCATTTGGTCGAGCGTCTGGCCAGTCCCGATACCGTGGTTGTTTCACGGAGAACCGGCGTGGCCGTCGATGACGTGGAGGCCCTGGCTGCGGCGTTCGAGGGGGTTGATGCCGTGGCGCACTGTGCGGGCATCAACCGCGAAATCGGGCGTCAAAGCTTTGAGAAGGTGCATGTGGACGGCACTAAGGCAGTGCTCGAGGCAGCACAGCGCGCCGGTGTGAAGCGGATCGTTATGCTCAGCTTCCTACGGGCCAGACCGGACTGCGGTTCCGGCTATCACGAAACGAAGTGGGCGGCCGAGGAACTGGTCCGCGCGTCCGGACTGGACTACACGATCATCAAGGCGGGCATGATCTACGGGCAGGGAGATCACATGGTTGATCATGTCACCAAGGCGGTGCGGACCTGGCCAATCTTCGCGACCGTGGGTTTCCGTGAGCGGACGGTCAGGCCGGTGCCGGTACAGGAGGCGGTGACTGTTCTGATCGCGGCCCTCCAGGGTCGGCTGCCGGACGCCACGGTAGCTTTGCTGGGCGGCGAAGAACTCAAGCTGGGGACTGCCATGCGACGGATTGCCAGGGTTGCAGGTCGTCGACCATTGTTCGTGCCGGTACCCGTGTGGACCATCCGGGCCTTGGCACAGCTCACGGAATGGCTGATGGTTGTTCCCCTCGTGGCCAAGGCGCAAGCCCGGATGCTCGACGAAGGAGTGAGTGAGCCCGCGCCCTACGCCTCCGAGATTCCGCAGGACCTCAAGCCGAAGCTCCCGTTTACCGAAGTCAGCATCAGGGCTGCCCTCCCGGAAGGGAAGTTCGGGCTCAGTGATCTGCGCCTTGCGAGCTGGTGGAACGCGAAGGGGCGGGGAGCGCTCCGCGAACAACTCACGCTGGTTCCTGGATCCGCGTGGCTTTCCGCCCACGCTGCCGCAGGGCCAGCATCGGAAACAGCAGCACTGAAAGCATCCCGGCGCCCACCAAGGCCGACGCTATGCCGTTGGGGATGATCCCCGTATCCTGCCCAATCCCGGTCACGGCCACGATGATGGGCAATCCGGTTGCGCCGAACAGGGCAACAGCCCGTTTCTCCGCAAAGGTGGAGCCCTTGGGTGCGGCGAGCATGGACGGCAGGCCGCGGATGACGAGGAGAAGCAAGAGGAGAAGGGGAACCAGGGCAAGAGCCAGCGGGCTGGCAGTCAGGGCGCCGAGATCGAAATCGATGCCGGTGTCAATGAAGAAGATCGGTACCAGGAAACCGAAGGCGATGGCGTCGACTTTGGCCTCGATGACTAGGCGGTCCTGCTCCGGCGCGCGGGCGATGACCACCTTCCAGAGGATGCCTGCCGCGAACGCACCCAGCAGCATGTCCAGTCCAAGGGTCATGCTCAGGACCACCAGTACGGTCAGGATGAACATGATGGAGCGCACGGCAAATTGACTGCTGGTGTGCAGGGTCCGGGTCACTTGGGCGTGCAGGAACCGGTGCCTTGAGCGGGATGCGAGGAAGACGGCCAAGCCGGTGAGGACCACGAAACCGAGCAGCACGCCAGTGGCCGGCCCCAGTTGCTTGCCGCTGAGGAAGAGTGAGATTGCCACCAGCGGACCAAATTCCCCGATTGCTCCGAGGGCGGTCACCGCGATGCCAGCGGGCGTGCGGGACTGGCCTGCGTCCCGAAGGATCGGCAGCAGCGTTCCAAGCGCGGTTGAGCAGAGTGCGACGCCGATAATCACTGCTGCTTCCACGCTCGGTCCCAGCAGTAGGCCGGCCCCTATGCCTGCGGCCAGGGAGATCAGCCAGCCGAGTCCGGCGCGAGACGCCGGCCGGCCGCGGATCGGGGCAAAGTCGATTTCGTTGCCCGCGACGAAGAACAGCATGGCCAGTCCAAAATCGGCCAGCGTGTCGGTGAATTGAACAGATTGGACCCAGCCGAGCACGCTGGGACCCAGGAGGATGCCCAGCACAATCTCGAACACTACCAGCGGAACCTTCACCACCCGGTCCAGTGAACGGACGGCCAGTGGTGCGGCGACAGCGAGCAAGGCAATGACCACCAGTGACGTTGATAAGCCTTGCATCAGCGGTACCTCCACCGCATTGAAGGAAGAGTAATCCAAAGCTACAGCCACGGCTCGCGAGGACGCCATAAAACCCGGGCGCCTTAAAGGACACCGCACGACGACGGGACTCACCGCTGGTGGTGAGTCCCGTCGTCGTACGTCTTGCTATGGCGTGGGGCTGCCGCCGTTCACATTCAGCGTTTCCCCAACCACATAGCTGGATTCCGGCGATGCGAGGAAGACGTACGCCGGTGCCAGCTCGGCCGGTTGCCCGGCCCTGCCCAGGGGTGTGTCCTTACCGAACTCCGGCAAGGCTTCCTTCGGCTGGCCGCTGCTGACCTGGAGTGGGGTCCAAATGGGCCCGGGAGCCACGGCGTTCACCCGGATTCCCTTCGGTGCGAGTTGCTGGGCCAGGCCCTTGGTGAAGTTGTTGATGCTGGCCTTGGTAGTGGCGTAATCCACCAACGTTGGCGAGGGGTTGTAGGCCTGGATGGACGTGGTGTTGATGATCGTGGAACCTGCCGGCAGGTGGGGGAGGGCAGCCTTGGTCAGCCAGAACATGGCGTAGACGTTGGTCTTAATGGTGTGGTCGAACTGCTCGTCAGTGATTTCTTCCAGTTCTTCCTGTGCCACTTGCTTGCCGGCGTTGTTGACCAGGATGTCGATCCCGCCCAGGGAATCCACTGCGGTGTCCACAACGTTGCGGCAGGCTTCGGCGTCTTTGAGGTCGCCGGGAACCTTGACGGCCTTGCGGCCTGCGGCTTCGATGATGCGGGCAATGCGGTCGGCGTCTTCTTCTTCCTGGGGCAGGTAGGAAAGGACGACGTCGGCACCCTCACGGGCGAACGCGATGGCAGTTGCTGCACCGATGCCTGAGTCTGCTCCCGTGACGATGGCCTTGCGGCCCTCCAAACGCCCGGTTCCGCGGTACGTGTCCTCGCCAAGATCCGCTTTCGGGGTCAGCTCCGCATCCAGGCCTGGCTCTGGCTGGTGCTGCTTGGGTGGGGAAATGTGCTCGTAGGCAGTGACCGGGTTTCGGAACGTGTACTGATCGGTCATGGTGATCCTCCTGGAGAGTAGGCGTGGAACACTGGCGGTTTCGCATGCTCATTAGTAAGTAAGCTTACTGTTTTAGCCTAGGCATGATGGTTTGGAGTCGCAAGTGAGGCGTGGTCCGGGCGGTGCCTGCAGTCGGATAAGATAGCCGCGGACAGGTGGTTGTACCGGTAGGCATCCCTCGCTTCCAGCGTCGCCTACGGAAACCTTCGGACCCTGTCTTCGCATCTTTATTGGGGGACTCTTGAGCTCTGTACTCCGCCGTACCCGGCGCCGCGTTTCTGCTGCCATTCTTGCCGCCGGAGTTGGCGCCTCGCTCCTCTTCGCAGCTCCGGCGCAGGCTTACGACGCTCCTGTCTTCGACGTACCGGATGCCTCGCAGGAGCCCTTGCCCTACATTGGCCGGGCTGCTGATGCGGCCGATGTCCTGGAACTCTGGACCAGCGGCGGGCCGGCCACGCGGAAGGCTGCAGGCGTGGCGCTGACGGCTGGCACCGGTGCCGTGCAGGCCTTCATCGACGGCGGACAGGACGGGCCGCTGGCAACTGACCGGAAGCAACTGGTGACCGAATTGTCGCAGAGCGGCACGGAGCACGTGCGTTCGTCCGCCTCGAAGATGCTGGCCACGGGCGATCCCGCAAAGATTGACGCTTTCCTGGCCACAGGGTGGGAGCGCGCCTGGCAGGCGGACTTGCGGATAACGGCCACGAACTTCCTCGACTACGGAGTGGCGAGCGTGCAGCAGGCTGCCCGCACCAGCCTGGACACGTCCGAGGACGCTGTGGAGGAATTCGTGCTCAACGGCTGGAAAAAGGTCGCGGCCACCAACGACCGCGTGGAAGTCACTTGGTTGACGGATTCCTCTTCGCCCAGCGTCACCCTCGGAGCGCAGGCGGCCCTCGATACTTATGAGCCGGCTGCGCTGGCGGATTTCCTGCGCTACGGCCAGCATGTGGCCGCCGACCGCGATGCGGAGGCAGCCTCTGTGGCGAAGGTTCTGGAGCAGGTCAAGGCCGACGTTTCAGGCAACCCAACTGGAACCGCAGCTGTGGCTGACAGGGCGGAAGCCGCCGTCGGGCAGGCCACAACCATCGCTGCCGCCGCGAGGACCGAAGACCAGACGAGGCTGGGGGCGGACAGGACAGTTCTCGTCTCCCAGGCCAACAAAAGGGCTGTGTTGGAGGGCGTTGTCCTCGCCCGGCAAAAACCGGCGCGTGAGGCGTTTGCCAATGCTGCGAAAGAGCTCCCTGGGCTGTTGAAGGCGCTGGCCGGAGCGGACCTGGACCAGAACATCGCCAAGTCCCGTCAAGCGACGTTGTACGTCTCCCTGGTTGAAACTCCGACGGTACAGAAGGCGGCCACGGATGCCTTGGTGGGCGGTGACCAAGCGGTCAAGACGTTCATTGCTGCCGGGCTGGATGACGCCAGGGCGGCCGGCGGCTCGGAGTTCGAGTCCGACCGCCAGCGCACCTACCACGCCATCGGCACCGGCGGCCCCACCGTCCAAAAGGCTGCGAAGGTGGCGCTGGAAACCGGCAGCCACCCGGATGTCCGCTACTTCCTGGAGTACGGATGGGCTCAAGCCGCAGAGCTGGACAACTCCATTTTCGCGTACAAGAGCATTGCTAACGGTGGCCTGGAAGAGCGCACTGCCGCGGACGTGGCCTTGAGTGGCAGCCGGGAAGATCAGCAGGCCTTCGCAACTGCGGGACAATCCACCGCCGCCAATCGTGATGCGGCTACTGCCGCGCACATTGGGCGCGTCGACTCCATGATTGCGGAGCTGACGGCCCTCGCCAACAAGGCAAGGCTCGACGCCGGTGTTGCGGCTGAAGCGGCGAGGGCGGCTGAGGCCGCCAAGGCTGCTGAAGCGGCGCGTGAAGCAGAAGCCGCACGCGCAGCAGAAGCCGCCCGGGCCGCGGAAGCGGCGCGCCAGCCGGCCGGCACGTCTGCGAATGCGCCGTTCTTCGACGCCTCGCGTGGATCCGCCCCGATCGTCATGCCGTGGCCCCAGGTGGGTTCCTCCGCAGTTCCGCTCGGCGATCCGGGCGCACAGCCGCCGGCGGATGACTCGGCCAACCCCTTGCCCACCATCACCGTCCCGTCGCCGCAGGCAGCCTCGGAAGAATCGGCGCTTGCCGGGGTTCCCTCTGCAGAGCAGGCCGCGCAGTCCACCAGCACTGCTTTGGGCGGATGGACCATTGGACTGATCGTCGGTTTGGTCCTCGCCGCAGCGGCCGCCATCACAGCGCTGCTTCGCAGGAAGGCGCCGGCCGCCAAAGTTCCGGCAAAGAAGGCGTAGCCCCGCTGTTCGGACAAGCCCCAATTCCCGATCGTGAGCATGGTGGGGATAGGGTGGATTCTCGGCTGAAGCAAGCGGCCACAGTCACAACTGTGCGGAGCTGCTTCAATGCCGGACTACTCATATCTGATCGACGCCGCCGCCTCGGTGTTCAGCCTTCCCGAACTCCGGGACGGGCAACTCGATGCCATGGGCGCGCTCACCGACGGTCGTGATGTCCTGGCCGTCATGCCCACCGGCTATGGCAAGTCAGCCACCTACCAAGTGGCGGCGTGGTACCTCCACCTACGCAAGGGCAAGAACAAGACTGCACGTCCCGCCGTCGTGGTTTCTCCCCTCATTGCGCTGCAAGAGGACCAACGGGAGGCGCTGACTGAGCAACTGGGTGATGGTGCTGCCGTGGCCATCAATTCGTCCCGCAGTGACTCTGACGTCGAGGCTGCGTGGGACGCCGTTGAATCCGGGCGGGCGGCGTTCCTCTTCCTGGCCCCCGAACAACTGGCTAAACCGGACACTGTGGACAGGCTTGGCAAGCTGGACCTCTCTGTTTTCGTGGTGGATGAAGCCCATTGCGTATCGTCTTGGGGCCATGATTTCCGACCCGACTACCTGGAACTCGGCAGCGTCCGGGAGCGGCTGGGGAACCCTCCTGTGGCAGCACTTACAGCCACGGCATCGCCACCGGTTCGGGACGAGATCGTGCAACGGCTCAACATGCGGGACCCCCTGGTCCTGGTTCGAGGCTTCGACCGGCCGAACATCAGCCTGGACGTCGTCCGTCACCAGGACGACAAAGCCAAGCGGTCGGCTCTCCTGGAGCAGGTTGCCAGGCTGGCGGGGGCGGGGGAGAAGGGGCTGCTCTATGCGGCCAGGCGCAAGGACACTGAGAAGTACGCCGCAAGGTTGGCGGACGCCGGCGTGAGTGCCGAGGCCTACCACGCTGGCCGCTCAGCTTCCGACCGCGAACGCATCCACGAGCAATTCCTGGCGGATGAACTGGATGTTGTCGTCGCAACGACGGCCTTCGGAATGGGCATCGACAAGCCCAACGTGCGGTTTGTGGTGCATGCGGACATTCCCGAATCGCTGGACGCCTACTACCAGGAGATTGGCCGCAGTGGCCGGGACGGTGGGCCAGCAAAAGCCGTGCTGCACTACCGCGCCGAGGATCTTGGACTGCGGAAGTTCTTCGGCACCCACGCGCCGGACGAGGAGGCGCTGCTGGCTGTACTGAAGGTCGTGAAGCACGCCGGCGGGGCCGCGCCTAAGACGGCCATCGCCGAGTTGACCGGTTTGAACGCCCGCCGTGTTACGGCGTTGGTGAACCAGCTGGAGGAATCCAAGGCAGTGCGGGTCGGGAGGCGCGGTGTCAGGCTTGTTTCGAAGGCCAAGCTTCCCGCAGTGGTGAACCACGCTGTTGAGCTCGCTGAGGCGAGGCAGCGCGTCGACGAATCCCGCCTCACCATGATGCGCGCGTATGCGGAGACCGATGGGTGCCGCAGGCAGCTCCTCCTGGGGTACTTCGGCGAGGAACTCCCGGAACCGTGCGGGAATTGCGACGCTTGCGCGGAGGCGGCCCGGCGCGCCGAAGCGCCGCTCGCTGATTCAGGAGCGCACGACGGCGGTGGGTCACCTTCGGATGGTCCCTTCCCGCTGCAGTCCTCGGTGGTTCACAAAGAATGGGGTCCAGGGCTTGTCATGCGCTATGAGGATGACGTCATCACCGTGCTGTTCGAACGCGAGGGCTATAAGACCCTTTCCCGCTCGGCTGTTGTGGAGAATGAACTCCTGAAACCGGCTTAGGTATTCAATTCGAGCATCAATGCAGGGAGTTGGTCGGCGAGTTCGCGTGCGAGGTATCCGAGGGGACCAAGCTTGCTTGCCAAGCGGTCCGCGGCAGCTGCATGAAGGTGCGTTCCCCAGCAGGCTGCCTGGGCATGGCTGGTTCCGCGTGCGCGAAGGCCGGCAATCGCTCCGGCCAGCACATCGCCGCTGCCGGAGGTACCCAATCCGCCATATCCCGTGGTGATCTTCCATAGTTCGGAGTCGTCCTGTTTGACGCCTCGGGGAGCTGCAATGAAACCCTGGCAGCTGACCACCGCGTCGAACCTCCGCGCCACGTCGGCTACGTCCTCCTGCAAGTCTTTGGCGTCGCGGCCGAGCAGGATTCCTGCCTCCGTGGGATTGGGAGTGAGGATCAGCCTGCCGCGCCACGGATCCAGTCGGTCCTCGAGCTTGGTAACCGAGGCCAGCGCGTAAGCGTCCAGTACGACGGCGGGACCGCCGCCCGGGCGCTCCGCACCGGCTGATTCCTCCCGGTCAAGGAGGGCGGCCAGCAGTTGCTCCGTCAGCCCAAGGTTGTCCAGGCCGGGCCCGACCAGGATGGCGTCCGATCGGTCCAGGTACGAGGAAATTCGGTCAAGTCCTTCGCCTGTCATGGAGCCCTCGCCATTTTCCGGCAAACCCACCGCCCCGCACTCCGGCAAAGCAACCCCCAGCTGGACGGCCACCGATTCGGGAACCGCCAAGGTCAATTTGCCGGCACCGGCCCGGAGGGCAGCGATCCCCGCGAGCAAAGCAGCCCCCGGCGTCGAACGCGAACCGCCTATCACCAGCACCGCGCCGCGCGAATACTTGTCTTCGCCTGGCGCCGGCAGCGGCCAGTCACGCAGCAGTGACGGCGTGACGGGTATGGGAGTTTCACTGTGGATGGACACTGGCATCCCCGGCATGCTCGGTTACGGTGACTCCCTGCTCCGTGAGGTGGTCCGCCACGTTAACGCTCTCCAAGGTCCACGGGCCGGCGCCTGACGGCCGGACGTACCTTGTGATGGAGGCGTTCAGCACCGAGGTGGTTGACGCCAGGTCCAGGATCTCCTCCTCGGACATCCCTTCCAACACGTAGCGAACCAGCAGGATCACGGCGTCGTGGCACACCAGCATGACGCGGCGTCCACTGTTCAGGGTGCTGAGTTCAGCGAGCACGGAACGCAGCCTCAGCGCTACATCAGCCCAGGACTCGCCCCCGGGCGGCCGGTAGTACAGCTTCCCCAACCACAGCCTGCGCTCCGCTTCCTCGGGGAACCGCGCCCGGACACCACGGCTGGTCAGCCGGTCCAGGATGCCCAATTCGCGATCCCGAAGCCGCTCGTCAGTGAGGATGTTTGCTTGCCAGCCTGCCGCCTCGCAGGCTATGTCCGCGGTTTGCCTGGCCCTTGCATAGGGTGAGGACACCACTGCGTCCGGCCGGGACTCTTCCGGTATTTTTGCCAAGGCGGTCCCGAGTGCCTTGGCCTGCTCCTGCCCGGTGCCCGAGAGGTTCACGTCCGCGTCGCGAGCAGGGACATCGATGACCTCCCGGCCGGCTTCGCGGGCCTCGGTGGCGGCCACGTTGCCCTCGCTCTCGCCGTGCCTGATCAGCAGCAGCTCCACGGCGCCCGCTTCCTGCACCGCATCTGTCAGTCCGTCGTCGTTCATCCGGCACCACCCCGTCTGTTTGCTTGGCCGAAAGCAGAAACCTATTCGCCCAGTACCCAATGATGCTGGAGTCAAACGCCCGACGGCGACCTGCCGCCGTCGGGCGTCAAGGCCTGTTGCCGCCGCGCGTGGTGAAGTAAGTTGCTGGAATGGACGACACATACCAAGTCATTGTGGTTGGTGGCGGATTTGCTGGCGTTGCGGCAGCCAAGGAGCTGGGGCGCAAGGGCGTAAGGGTCCTGCTGATCGACTCAAACAACTACCATCAGTTTCAGCCTTTGCTTTACCAAGTGGCCACCTCGCAGATCGGCGTCTCGGCCATTGCGCGTCCGTTGCGCTCCGTGTTCCGTCGCTTCAAGAGCGTCAAGGTCCTGACAGCCAAAGTCGCGTCCGTAGATACCGCCGGGAAAACCGTGACCATCGAGGACGGCCGGACCTTCGAAGCTCGGATCCTGGTTCTCGCCGTTGGCGCTGTTCCCAATTTCTTCAACACCCCCGGGGCCGAGCAGTACGCCTACCCGCTCTACTCCGTCACTGACGCCACGAAACTAGGCACAGGGCTCACCCGCCTCCTGGACAAGGCCGACCGTGGCTCCGAGGGCATGGTGGACGTGGTGGTTGTGGGCGGAGGGCCCACTGGCGTGGAAACAGCCGGGGCGATGGCCGAGAACGTCAAGTACGTGGTCCGGAAGTATTTCTCGCCTGAACTGGCAGCCCGTTGCCGGGTGCACCTTGTGGACATGGTTCCGGTGGTCCTGAACGCATTCTCGAAGAAATCACAGGACTACGCGGCCGACCATCTGGGGAAGGTGGGGGTTCAACTGCACATGGGTGTCGGTGTGACGGAAGTCCGGGCAGATGGCGTCTCACTGGCCGATGGCACGTTCATTCCCGCGCAGATCGTGGTGTGGGCCGGCGGCTTGAAGGCCGGCGACCTCATCTCCGGCTCGGGCCTTGCACAGGGGAGGGGCGGGCGGATTGACGTCCGTCCGGACCTGACCGCGCCAGACGTTGATGGTGTGTATGTGCTCGGCGACGCCGCCAACATCACCGACGCTGCCGGGAACAAGCTGCCCCAACTGGGTTCGGTGGCCCAACAAGCGGGCAAATGGGCAGCAGGAAACGTGCTTGCGGACCTGAACGGTGGCACCCGCAAGCCTTTCCATTACGTAGACAAGGGCTACATGGCAATGGTGGGACGCGGCGCAGCGGTGGCCGAGCTTGGCCGTAAGCGTCTGCAGTTGCAGGGCACCTTCGCCTTCCTGTCCTGGTTGCTGGTGCACCTGGCGCTGTTGTCCGGCCTGCAGCAGAAAGCCCGCGCACTGTTTTCCTGGCTCAACGGGTATGTCCTTCACAGTCCCGCGCAGGTGGTGGTCAGTGGGCCGGTGGACAAGGAGCCTGATGCTTCTGGTTCGTCTGGGGTCTCTGGTTCGGAAGGGTCGGGGTCCACCGGGTAATAGGCTGGGGGAGAACCCCGAGCGAGGAGCACCATGTCACTGAAGGATCGTCTCAAAGCAGACGTCGTTGAACACATGAAAGCCGGCAACAAGACCGCGCTGACCACTGTCCGCAATGTGCTGGGCGAGATCACCACGCGTGAGAAGTCCGGTAAGACCCCCGTGGACCTGGACGATACGCAGGTGACGGCGCTGCTTCAGAAGGAAGCCGCCAAGCGCCGCGACACGGCCAAAATCTACACGGAAGCCGGAGAGAATGACCGTGCTGCTGCCGAAGTCGCCGAGGCCGAGATCATCGAGGCCTACCTTCCCAAGCCGCTCACGCGCGACGAAGTCGAGGCGATTGTTGATGGGGAGATCGCGGCACTGAAAGCGGACGGACAGGAACTTTCCATGCGGTCCCTCGGGGCTGTGATGAAGCCCGTGACGGCCAAGGTCGCGGGTCGTTTCGACGGCAAGACCGTCAGCGAAATCGTGCGTTCCCGCCTGTCCTGATGACGTGCGCGGGGCTGCTGAGCGTCAACCGGCGCCAAGCAGTCCCCGCAGCGTGTCAGCATTCCGCACGGCGTTCCCACCGCCGTCGTTATTGAAGTACGCGAACACATCCCTGCCGGTGCCGGTCCACTCACGGATCCGGTCTGCCCACCAGTGCATGTCATCACCCGAATAGGAGCCGCCATAGAGGTGCTGATGGTCCGGTCCGTGCAGGCGGATGTAGACGAACGGCGCCGTGGCATTCAGGATGCACGGCAGGTTTGCGCCGCTCATGATGCAGTAGGCGGCCTGATGGCGCTCCAGGATCGCATAAACGTCAGGATGGTTCCAGGACTCATGCCTGAATTCCACGGACACCCGGATCCAGTGGGGAACGGCTGTGAGGAAGTAGTCGAGCCGCGCGTCGTCGCGGGCGAAGTCCGGCGGGAGCTGGGCGAGCAGGACCGCCCGTTTGTCACCCAACTCGTGCCAGCACCGAGCGATCCGTTCCAGCCAGACCTCCGGAGCGTAGAGCTTCTTGCCGTGGGTGAGACCCCGGGGTGCCTTCACGGACATGGCGAAGCCGGGTGGAAGCCGGTCGCGCCAACCTGCAAACGTGGTGTCCCTTGGCCAACGGTAGAAGCTGGCGTTCAGCTCGACTGTGCTGAACCGCTCCACATAGGCTTGCAGCCGCTTGGCTGTAGGCAGCCCCGGCGGGTAGAGCACGTTGGTCCAATGGTCGTAGCTCCAGCCGGAAGTGCCGATGTGGATGGCCATGGTTTGGATGGTAGTGGCTCTTCGTGGTTTATCCACAGTTTGTCTTTGCTCGTTTGGTGCTGGTGCTGGTGCCTCCTTTACGCCCGCATACGTGTCGACACTAGTCGCTGTTCTTCCACTAACCCCGAAGCCCATGCGGACTCGTATCAGTCAAGGGTGCCGAGACGTGCAGAGTTTGTATGTGACGGGTTTCGCGCCCTCAGGAGCGGCTGCCGAACAATTTCTTGCCAATCCGTGACAAGACTCCGGATTCCAGGGACGGATCGATAATTGTTGGTTCGACGGAGAAGTCCGTGCCGCGGTCAGTGACAGGACGGCGCCGGTTCTTCCAATCAACGGACTTGAATTCCGGGTTGTAGATCGGCGGCGTCACGCCCTCCGCGCGAAAGATGTCCCACATCCACGAAGGGATGTTGTCCACGGTTCGCGGGTAGGCGAGGAGTTGTTGGGCCCATGCCTGCGCTCCAGCTGGCTCACCACCCGGTGGCCAGTGTCCCTGGGCATCCCTTTCAACTCGTTCTTCATCGTACAGATCCAGAATTCCCGGCCTGTCGGGATATACATGAACTTCCGCCGTCGTCCAGGTTCCTGCGCCAATCGAATAAGCTCTTATGCGGCATTCATCAAGCCATACATTGAGGGCAGCGTCCGAGAAACCATCCGAGTCCGTTCTGCCTGTGAAAATTACTTTATTGCCAAAAATCATATGCCCATATCCGAGGGTGTTGGATCCTCGATGAATTAGAATATGGACAACTTCTTCCATTCCGGTTGCAAAGCCATTGGGACCAAAAGCTTCATTGCCTAGTTGCCGCAGGCCGGACTGGACAAAAGGGTCATTGCTCATATCGGTCTGGGCCACTAGTTCCTACTTTTCATCGGCAACATTATTGAAAATTCTCTCATACGGTTTTTCGCTGCCGAAGTAGAATTTCAGTTTGGCCCTCTCGGGCAGGCCGGTCCTAACGGGCTCTAACAAGTCTAAGGACCAGTGTAAATCGACCGGGCTTCCGGCCTCCATTGTCGACTTGACTCGGCGGATTACGTACATCTCACTCTCATGGAAATTCGCTGTGTCGGGTGTGCCTTTGATCCGGTTCTGGCATTCATGCTGGGGAACAGCCCGGGTTTCTCGCCGATGGCTTCGGCAACGACGTTGCAGGCGTTTCATGCCCGCATACGTGTCGACATTAGTCACTGTTCTTGCACTAACCCCTAAGTCCATGCGGACTCGTATCGGTCAAGGGTGCCGAGACGTGCAGAGTTTGTATGTGTCGGGTTTCGCCCCTCAGGAGCGGGTGCCGAAGAGTTTCTTGCCGATTCGCGACAAGACACCGGGCTCCAGAGCGGGATCGATGACGGTGGGTTCGACGGAGAAGTCAGTGCCGTGGTCAGTGACGGGGCGGCGCCGGTTCTTCCAGTCAACCGACTTGAATTCCGGGTTATAGATCGGGGGAGTCACGCCCTCGGACCTGAAAATGTCCCACATCCAGAGTGGTATGTGGTCGACTGTTCTTGGAAACGCAAGCAGATGTTCAGCCCAAGAATCGGCGTCGGCTGGCTCGCCGCCCGGAAACCAGCCACCACCTGGCATAGTTTGGAGGTGTTCTTCGTCGAAGACCTCTAATTCACCTGGCTTGTCCGAATAGACTCCAATCTCAGCTGTTGACCAAGTGCCTTTGCCAGGGCTGTAGGATCTTTCGCGGAGCTCTGCCAACCACACATTCATCGCTTCGTTTGAGAAGTCTTCGTGGCCGGATCCCATGCCGCGCTTGCCGTTGGCCGATTCAATCCAGCCCCAGCCCAAGGTGTCCGAACCGCGGAATACAAGAATGCGGCTAACCTCGTTCGCGTCCGCCGCGAACCCACCATCGCCGAAGGCCTCATCTGTCAAGCGTCGCAGACCTTCAACGACAATGGGGTCGGAGGCTACCGGGTAGCGGGTCATCTTGGGCCTACCTCTTAGTATTCGTGTTGTTGAACTGGCGTATGAATCTATGTGCTGGGTCGAAATAGTATGTCAGTTTAGCGGCGGAGGGGACTGCGGGTGCCTTTCCGTTTACAAGTTCCATCTCCCACGTGAGGTCGACACCGTGGCCAGTCTCCAAGCGGTCTCTTACTTCGCGAATATCGGACATCTCTGGGACATGAAAGTTGTTCAATTTCGAATCGTTCGGGACGCCCTTGCCGCGGTTTTGCCATTCGTGGTGGGGAAGAGGCCCGCCTTTTCGCCGATGAAGCCGAGGGCGGAGGGGCTCGCGTGGCCGCCGTCGTAGCCTGGGCCGCCCAGCCGACCGGTCTTGATCTGCTGGTAGCCGTTGCGGTTGGAGTTCCCGGCGAGTGGAGACGATGTGGTCCATTGCCGATGCAAGATGGGCGTTTTGATCCATGACGAGTGTGAAGGTGTTTTGTAAGCCGCCGTCGACTTCGGCAACAACGTTGTAGGTCACGTTCGGCATGGGCTTCATCAATTCCGGCGACCACGCATTTATTACGCCCGCGTAGGTGTCCTCCCTGGTCACTTTGCCTGTACTAACCCTTAGTCCAAGTGGATTCGCACGGCCTAGGATGCCGACACGTGCAGACTTCTTGTGTGCCGGGTTTCGCCCATCAAAAGCGGGTGCGGAAGAGCTTCTTGCCGATTCGTGGCAGGACACCGGATTCCAAAGACGGATCAATGACGGTGGGTTCGACGGAGAACTCGGTGCCGCGGTCAGTGACGGGGCGTCGCCTGTTGTAGTAGTCCACGGTCTTGAGTTCGGGGTTGTAAATAGGCGTGGTGACACCTTCCGCCCTGAATACGGTCCACATCCACTGAGGAATGTTGTCTACCGTCCTTGGGAATGCGAGTAGCTCTGATCTCAGCGTGTCAGCGTCCGATGGATCATTCCATCCCGACGCAGCAAAGAGTCCATCCGTGAGTATCTCTTCGTCAAAGACTTCAAGACGACCAGGGGCATCCGGATAGAGAAAGACACTATGGCTCACCCATGTGCCGACGCCCGGGGAGTAGCAACGCGACCGGACTTCAAGTAGCCAGTCATCAATCGTTTCTGTGGAGAAACGATTGGAGAAGTCCAAGAAATCCCATTGTGAGCCGCGCCGAACGTCTTCGCATCTCCGCGACATACTCTGCTGGATCACCGAGGTGCTCACGAGCTCCTGGGCCTTATCGCCAGGGCCGCCTTCCCTGAAAGCCTCAGCCTGTAAATGCTCTAAGCCTTCGGCAACAAAGGGGCTAACAACCACCGCGCTGCTTCTCACGTTGTCACTAATCCCTCGGAAGATTGTTGAATCTTTGCGTCTTTAGCGGACCGCCACCGAAACGATGGTCAAGCGTCAATCGAGGTGGTAGACCCGGGGTTGGACTTGGAGTCACTCCCATTTCCCAGTCCAAATCTACCGTTTGCCAGCTGCAAGGCGCTGCTTCACTTGTTTGAAGATGTCAGGTTCGATCTTTCCGAAACGGACCTGATCGATGGGATCGCCGACCCCGCGGCTATGCCACATTTCGCATCCGCCAAGGATGCCGAAACGTGCAGAGTTTGTATGGGTCGGGTTTCGCCCCTCAGGAGCGGCTGCCGAAGAGCTTCTTGCCGATTCGTGACAAGACGCCGGGTTCAAGGGACGGGTCGATGACTGTTGGTTCGATGGAGAAGTCGGTGCCGCGGTCAGTGACGGGGCGTCGCCGGTTTTTCCAGTCAACGGACTTGAATTCCGGGTTATAGATCGGGGGAGTCACGCCCTCCGCGCGGAAGATGTCCCACATCCACGAAGGGATATTGTCCACGGTTCGCGGGTAGGCGAGGAGTTGTTGGGCCCAAGTGGCGGCATCTGCCGGTTCACCACCCGGATACCAGCGTCCGTTGGTCATCCTCTCAAGGTGTTCCTCATCGAAGATGTGCAGTCGTCCGGGTTGACTCGGGAACACATGAACTTCTGCTGTTGTCCAGGTTCCAATACCGGGAAAGTAGGCCCTCGTTCGACACTCATCCAGCCAATCGTCGAGTGCTTGAGTCGAAAAATCCTCGTCGAAGCTGTTGTTTTTGTATGTCGTCTTACCTTCAGTAACCACATGACCGTAACCAAACGTGTGTGTCCGGTAATGAACCAAAACGTGGACTACCTCATCCGTCCCGAGGGCAAAACCTGAGGAACCGAAAGCTTCATCCGCCAAGCGCTCAAGGCCCGCAACGACAAACGGATCGGAATTAATTCTCAAAGAATCCACCACTTTAGCCTACTTCGGGCTCGGAAAGGTTGTTGAATCTACCGGAGATGGATCGTTGTCCGGCGAAGGTGTATTGCAACCGTGTGCGTCCTGGTACGCCAATCCTAGGGCCCGGTTCGAGTTTCAGTTCCCATGTGAGGTCCACTGGCTCGCCGGACAGCAGTTGGCGTTTCACTTCGGTGATGACCTTCATCTCGGCCTTATGGAAGTTGTTGCTTTCATTGATCTCATTGGGTGTGCCTTTGATCCGGTTCTGCCACTCATGCTGGGGGAAGAGGCCCGCCTTTTCTCCGATGAAGCCGAGGGCTGAGGGACTGGCGTGGCCGCCGTCGTAGCCTGGGCCGCCCAACCGACCGGCCTTGAGTTGCTGGTAGCCGTTGCGGTTGGAGTTCCCGGCGAGCGTGGAGACGATGTGGCCCTTTGCCGAGGCAAGATGGGCGTTTTGATCCATGACGAGTGTGAAGGTGTTTTGTAAGCCGCCGTCGACTTCGGCAACAACGTTGTAGGTCACGTTCGGCATAGGCTTCATTAGTTCGGGTGACCACGCGCGTTTCACGCCCGCGTAGGTGTCCACCCTGGTCACTTTGCCGGTTTCGTCGGTGTAGTACTTCTCGATGGTTGCGGTGTTGACTTCGCCGGTGTTGTCCTTCATCAGACGCCGGTTTTCAATGACGTACTCGGTGTTGGGCTTGAGGTTGGTGCGAGCGGCGAAGTTTTCCTTGCGGTGGATGGGGAATTCGATATCGCCGTGCCGCAAGGTCACGGTCTCGGTGATGTGCTCTGGCTTAGGGAACTTCGTCTCCATGGTGGAGGTGAATGTACTTGCGGGTGCGTGGGTCCCGGATGTCCTTGGCGGGGTGAACGCGGGCTGGTGGTTCTCCTTGATTGAACCCGCGATGCTGTCCAGCCTGTCGGCCAATGCGGTGTGGCCGCCGGTGCGCATCAGGACGCCGTCGGGATTGGGAATCACCGCTGCGGAGAAGGCCTCGTCCATTCTCCGGAGACCGTGGGCAGCGCCAGAAAGGCTGTTGGCGGCCGTGTTCTTCACACCGGAGACCAATCCGTCCTGCGCCTTGGTGACAAGGTTCCAACTACCCACGCTGGCCTTGGTAAGCGCTCCCTGGACCTTCGCAGTGGTGTTGGGGGCAAGGATGTCGGAGACTTTCAGAGCCAGGGATCCGGGCTTGTCGAGGAATTGGCCGGTCTTGAGGAGCACGCTGGACGTGGCACTCAGCCTGGCAGAAAAGGCCGCCAAGCGTGCACTGTCCATCGTCGCGATGCTCAGGTGTTCGGCAGCGAGCCCTGCCTTGCTGGCCAAAGTCCCGCCCTTCACCGCTGCGCCGGCCCCGACGCCGATAACCGTGCTGCCGATGTTGAAAGTGGCACCGCCGATGGCCCAACCGACGTTGGTTTCACCATCCTTGAGATGGATGAACGCGGAAGGAAGGGAACCAAAAAGGTCTTGTGCTTCCCGGATCTTTTGACCCTCGCGCTTTTGGTATTCCTTATCGTCCAAGTGCCAGAGCGAGGCGATCAGGGTCCCCGCTGCCCCAGCCATGGCATTTATGCCGCCATAGGTAGCATCACGTTTGTCTTCGTTGGTCCATGGATTGAACGACCAGACGCCGTCGACCAGTTCGACTGCGCCTGCACCGATGCCCTGCATCAGTCCCAGGACATCGTGAGGCCGGTACACGACGGTTTTATTACCCCAGGGACGTTGCTCGTCATGTTGGATTCCAAAAAACGAACCTGCGTCGTAGAGGATTTCATCCACCACGCTTCCGGACCGAAGGTCGGACTCCTCGGGGAGGTCCACCCGGTGAACCTGTCCGCCCGAGACTTCAGCCAAGGACGCTGCGCAAGTGTTCTGGGCGGCGAAGTACTCAGAGCGGATGACCTCGACGTCGGAAGACAACCGATTTCGTCGCGTTGTGAGGTCTGAGTCACCAGTCCAGTGTCGCTGCTCGTGAGTGGTAATTTGCTGACCACCCTGGGTAATGGTCGTTTTTTCAACAGACGTTGGGAACGCGTCGATGTCGGCGTCCAGGGCGTGCACGGCCCGGCCGTAGGCCTCCAAACGCAGCTTCAAATCCCTGCAGACGCCGGAGAAGGTCTCGAGTGCTGCGGCTGTGGAGCTCGCAGTGCTTTGTACCCGCTGCGCGGTCGGAGTCAGGTGGTCGAACGCCGACAGCACAGTGGCGGATTCATCGGCGATGTAATGGGCCGAGAGTCCCCGCCACGCTGCCGTGGTGTTGGTGAAACTGACAAGGTAGTCGTCTGCGTGCTGACGCAGTGACTTGGACGCGGTATCGAGCGAATCAACATCCGGGAGACGAAAGCCTCCGGAAGGATCCAGCCCGGAGGAGCCTGTCTGGACGCACACTTCAGGGGTTAGAGCCATCTGTCCTATTCCTTCAACGCCGGCACCGGACCGCCGTGCACGGGAGCGGGTGCGGTGGTCTCGGCCAAGGCGGCGTTGCGTTGTGCAGCGCTGGCCATGGCCAGGTCCCCTTGCTGGTAGAAGGCCAGGGCCTTGGCGGTGGACGTAAGGATGGTCTCGGACCGGCCCACCACTTCTCCGGCGGACGGTGTAAGCCCGAGGACCACTACGTCGTTGAGTGCATTGAGGACCACTGCAGCGTCACCTGGGATCGACGCAGCGGCCTGCTCGAGTGCTTTGCCCATCCCCTCCAGCGAGGGTTGCGAAGCTTCGACGTGGGAGGCGGCTGCCTTCAGTGTTGAGGCGGCGCCGGCCGTGTCGATGTTCCAGACAGCCATCAGAAATCCGGTGGGTCAGCCGATGCCTTGCACGGCGTTCCGTGCGGCGGTCGCAGCGGTGGTGGCGGTCTCGTCGGTCTGGGCGAGGGTGGAGCGGACCAGCGCAACGATGGCCCGTACTTCGGAGGCGGCAGAGGTCCAGCGGGCTTCGACTGCCTGGTATTCGGCGTCGACGCCGTCGGCGCGGAAGTCGGCCATAGCGTGGTTCACGTCCTGCTGCCGGGCGGTGATGAGGTTCTCCAACTGCGCAGCCAAAGCCTGGATGTCGGACTGGACCTGGGCGGAGACGTTCGTGTCGTAGGCAATGCGGCTCATGATGGCTTAGGCCCTTCCCTGGAAGCGTGCGGCGTCGAAGTTCGCGGAGCCCTCCGAGCGGCGGGCCGTATCGGAGGCGGCGATGTCGCCTTGGGTGAAGGCGGTGTCCATCCCGGACTGGCCCTGCACGATCGCACCCAGTGCGGTGTTCAACTCCGAGGCGACCAGGTCGGAGCGGTTCTTGAAGGAGTCGAACGCGGCCTTGCCTGCGCCGCTGAACTTTCCTTCCAGCGGGGTGACGGCGTCCACGAACCGGCGCACCAACGCACCGAGGTCCTGGTGCGAAGCATCCGTTTGCTTACCCAGGGTGGCGAGTGTCTGCGCACCCATATCGAAAATAGCCATGAGGTCCCCCAATTGAAGACAGTTCTGTTCCGCTGAACCAGCGGACGACCTTAACCAGCATGGTGACAAGCGTTGTTTATGTCCAGTCGATGAAGTAAACATCATCCATAAACATGATGACTTAATAGTCATACGGCTGGATTTCCACAGCCCGGGTTGCCTTGACTTGCGCTGGCGGATCAATGGCGGGATAGGTTTAAGGGCTGTGGCACCGCAGCTGAGCGGTGGCCGCGAGGATGCCCGAATGGGGGAGTGCACTTGGCTGAAGACTACGATTCCCGTCTGCTGGAGTCTGCACGCGTGCGCAAGCACAGGCTCGATGACGCGCTGTTGTTCGGGCAGAACCCGCAGGAACGCACCTACAAGTCCGCTACCGCCAGGCTGATGCAGTCGCTACTGATTGCCGCGCTGATCGCGGCCGTTTGCGTCGGCTTCAGCTTCGTCCAGCACCTCCTCAGCGAGCAAGCAGCCCAACAGCCTCCGGCGTCCTCAGCTACAGCCGTGACCATGACCGAAGGGACCGTATGAGCACCGCCCTCAGCAGGGTGACGGTGATGGCCGCGCACCGTCACTTGGACCTGAGACTTCCCTCGGATGAACCCATAGCAACCCTGTTGCCGCAGATCATCGCCATGATGGCGGACCCCAGGGATGCTGAAAACCAGCAATTGCCCGGAAGCCTGCAGGTGGTGACCACCTCGGTCCTCACAACCAGCCTCGGCTCCACGCTGGAAAGCTCCGGTTCTCTTCGCGAGGCTGGAATCCAGGACGGCTCGGTGCTCTACCTCCGCGATGAGCGTGACGTACCGGCCGCCCCCGACGTGTACGACGTTCCTTCGTTTGCCGCGGACTCGCTGGAACGCATGCAGGCGTTGTGGAAGGGGCGGCTGAGGACCGTGGGCTTGTCGGCGGTCTCCGCCCTGCTCTTGGCTGCGGCGGCCAGTTCGTTTGTACTGCTGCTTCGTTCCATCGGAAATAGCACGGCAGCCCTGACCGGCATCGCCATTGCCGCCGCACTCATGGTGGCAGGCGCTGTGCTTGGGCGGACCCGCTCCACCCCGGGAGGCCTGTCCCTGCTGACGGCCGGTCTGGCCACTGCGGCCGCCACGAGCTCAATCGTGGTTCCGTTCGCAACCGGTTCGCTGCTCTTCGCAGGGGCCTTGTTCCTTGCCATGGCAACAGGAGCGTTGGCGACAGGAAAATATGTTTCGCTCCTCTCCAGCGCGGGATTGCTCCTTGGCCTGGGTGGTTTGTGGGCCGTCCTGGGCCTCGTGACGCGGGACCAACCCCTCTCCGCCGGGATCGTGGGGATCCTGGCAATCTTCGCGCTGGGCATTGCGCCCCGGTTGGCAACAGTGCTCACGGGACTCGGCGCCCTGGACGACGACCAGCGCCAAGGCAAGCGAATCACCCGGAACACCACCCTCGATGCCATCCACGCTGCCCATGCCACACTGACCGGCTGGACGCTGACGGCGGCGGTCGTCGCAGGAACTGCCGCACTGGTTGTGGCGACGGCGCGGGACAGGCCAGTGTGGGCCGTCCTCCTCTCGGTGTCGCTGCTCGGGGCTTTGACGTTCCGCGGCCTGGCGCTCCCGCTGTTTGCGCAGCGTGCCGGTGTTTACGTCGCTGCCGCAGGAGGTTGCTGGGGTGCCGCGTATATTTTGGCTGTAGCCGCCAAACAACCCTTCGTGCTGGCCGCTGCGGCGGCGGTAGCCCTGCTCGTGTTGCTTGCTTCGATGCTCACGGTCCGCGAACAGACTGCCGCCAGTCTTCGCGTCGTCGCGTCGCGCCTTGAACTGATCTGCATCCTCGCCGCCGTGCCGCTGGTCCTGGGCCTCTCAGGCGCCTACACACAGTTGGGACATACCTTTGGCTGAACAACCACGCACCGGCTTCCCGTTCCAGGAACCGGGCGGCAAAAGAACACGCACGACGACGGCGGGCGGCTTTCCGGGTATGGCTGGCTCTCCTGCGAACCGGCTTGCGATAGACGCCGCACCCGGCCCCTCAACAGCCGCCCCGGCTTCGCCGCCGCAATCAGCCGCGGCGAAAGCAGCCCCCTCATTCCCGCCCCTCGCCGCGCCCGGTTCGCTGCCGCCGTCGGGCGTTGCTCCTTCCGCACCTGCCAGCCCGACGAAGGTGCCCCGAAAAGGCGGCGATACCTGGTGGGAACGGGTTCGTTTCGAGGTGACCGATGCCGTGACCTCCGGATCGTTGTCCGAGCGGTTGATCCGGGCGAGTTCGGCCGTGGAAGCTCCCATCACCACCGGGCGCCGGGTGGTGGTCCTGGGAACGGCCGGGGGAGCTGCCACATCCACCGCGACGGCGTTGCTCGCAAAGCTCCTGGGTAGCATCCGCCAGGAACCGGTCATGGCCGTGGATGCCACGGACCTCCACGGCCGTCTCTTGAAGTACCTCGGTGTTGAGGAAACGGCCTTGCTGTCTGACTTGATGCGGCAATACACGGCCCAACCCGTCAGGACATTGCCGGATGCCGTTGCTGCCGCCGGAAGCAGCGGAAGCAGGGTGTTCGCGGTGGGACGCGGGGACGTGCCCGCCATGGCTGATGCACCGATTGGCCTGCAGGAATGGACCGACGTCTCGGCCACCCTCTCGCGATTCATGGCCGTCACGATCGTCGACGGCGGCGCCTCGCCTTTCTCACGTCACGCCGCCGCACTGCTGGGCAGCGCGCACGCAGTGGTGGTCGTTTCGCCTGCGGACGCGGACCCGTCAAGGCTGCAGGAGCTGAGGGAGGACCTGCTGGGCTCCTATCCTGACGTCCAACAGGTGCCCGTCACGGTGCACTCGCGGCAAGGCCACGGCGGTGTGCTCGCCGATGGTGTGCTGCCCTTTGACCGGCACCTCTCCGCCGGAGGAACACTTCAGCTTGGCGGGCTCGGAGCGCGCACCAGGGTCGCGGCCACCGAACTCGCCGGCAGGGCACTCATGGCCGCGAACGGGGCGTGACCCCATGACCACCCGCCTGGTTCACCGCCCTGCCCGGACCACGCTCCCGGAACAATCGCCCGAAGCCGCGGTCATTGATGCACCTCCCCAGCTGGCCAGCGGTGCCGGCGGAATGAACCTGCTGGCCTTGGTACCCATGCTCGGCGCGGCCACGTCAGTCACAGTGATGATGTTGTTCCGTGGTTCGTCCCTGGCCGGGATCGGTGCGCTCATGATGGTTGCCACTGTGCTGGCTTCCGTGGTCCTCATGTTCTCGCAGCGCGGCAAGGCCACCCGGCAACGGGCTTCCAAGCGCAGGCTGTACATGGACTACCTGCGACGCCGCCGGAGTGATTTCGAGGCAGATGAACAAGCTGCCCGGGCCAGGGCAAACGCAGCCCACCCGCGGGCCGACGTACTTGTCCAGGCCGTCGTGAACCACCCACACCGGCTGTGGGAACGGCGACGGACAAGTCCGGACTTCCTCGTGACCCGCTTTGGAACGGGAAGCGTGCCCCGCCGCAGGATCACCATCCAGGACAGCGGAGACGCCGTCGAACGGCCCGATGCCTTCATGCTGTCCGAAGCTGAGCAGCTGCGTGGGCGGTTCGCCGCCAATCCGGATATGCCCCTGACCTTGCCACTGGCCGCGGCCTCTGAAATATCGATCGTGGGGGACAGGGCAACGGCGCTCGACATCTGCCGCAGCCTGCTGTGCCACCTCGCGTCAGCGCAATCACCGGAGGACGTTGAGCTGGCCATCCTGGCCGGGAACAACGAGGCCGAGGATTGGGAGTGGGCCAAGTGGCTGCCCCATCTGCAGGACCGCGGATCGCTGCGCCGGGCGTCGACTCCTGCGGAGCTGGCTGTTCTCCTCGAAGGTCCCCTGGCCGCCCGCTTGGCCGTCATGAACAGTGCAGCACGCAATTTCCAACAGGTGGCTCCTGACGCCCTGCCCCGTTTGATCGTCATCTCGGATCGTCCGGGGCACAACGCCGCCGCCCTTCCCGGAATGCCGTCGGACATGCCTGCGGCCAGGCTGGCCGTCACCCGGATCCATCTGCTGGCCGAACAACAGCAGGAGCCGGAACGGGTGGATCTACGGCTGCGGGCCACTCCCGACGAGGTCACCCTTGAATGGACGGCCACGGGCCAGACCATCCGGGGCACAGCGGACAAAGTCCCGGCGGTGGTGGCCGACTCCGTGGCCCGGGCGCTCGCTCCACTGCGGCTGTCCGAACTGTCCCACGAATTCGGGGAGCACAGGTCCTCGCGGAGCTACGCCGAAGCCCTGGGCTTGGGCGATTACACCGTTGGGGAAATGCTGAACCTCTGGAAGACGCCACGGGGTGCTGACTTCCTCCGCGTGGCCATCGGTGAGGACGAGGACGGCACTCCGGTGCACCTTGACCTGAAGGAACCGGCCCGGCAGGGCATGGGACCGCATGGACTGTGCGTGGGTGCCACGGGCTCGGGAAAGTCGGAGTTGCTGCGGACCATAGTCCTCTCCTTGATCGCGACGCATCCGCCGGAAGACCTGACCATGGTCCTGGTGGACTACAAGGGCGGCGCTACTTTTGCGCCTTTCGAGCAGGCGCCGCATGTCTCTGGGCTTGTCACCAACCTGGTCAGCGACGCGGGCCTCATCGACAGGATCTACTCCAGCCTGGCAGGAGAAGTGAAGCGTCGGCAGGAGCTGCTGAAGAACGGCGGCGACTTCGCACACATCAACGATTACCGCGAGGCCCGGAAACGGCATCCCGACGACCCTGCGCTCGCGGAGCCGATGCCCTACCTGTTCGTGTGCATCGATGAGTTTGGCGAGCTCCTCACCGCCCGAGCGGACTTCATCGACCTCCTGCTGTCCATCGGCAGGATCGGGCGGTCCATCGGCATCCACCTGCTCCTGGCGTCGCAGAAAGTGGAACATGGCATGCTGCGCGGCCTGGACACCTACCTGGCCTACCGGATCGCCCTGCACACCAACTCGGAGATGGAAAGCCGCACCATCATCGACGTCCCGGACGCCTACCACCTGCCCAGCACCCCCGGCCATGGCATCCTCAAGGTGGATACCTCGGTGTTCAAGCGGTTCCGCGCAGCTTACGTTTCGGGTCCCTTGCCTTCTGCTGACAACGACGCCGGCAGCTTGGTTCCCGAGGCTGTCCCCGTCCGTACATTCCGCTTGTCGGGTGACTCAACCCCGGCGCTTTCCGTACCGGCGGTGGCTACCCCTGCGCCGTCATCGCCTGGCCACTCCGAGTCCCGTGACGCTGACAGCGCAACCATCCTTTCCGCCGTCGTGGGTTTCGCGGCCGGGCAACCGCGCTTGACCCCGCCTGTGTGGTTGCCGCCGTTGCCCTTCGCTGTCTCCCTGTCCGGGATCGGTGCGTCCTTGGACCTCACGTCCACGGGACCACGGCTGGCCCAACCCCGGTACCTGAGCCCCGCCGTCGGGATCCTGGACGACCCCGCCCGACAGTGGCAGGGGCCGTGGCACTTGGACCTGGCCGGCCGCGGTGGCAACCTGGCCGTCCTTGGCGCCCTGCAAAGCGGGAAGTCGACGGCGCTGCGTACCATCGCGGCGTCGCTGGCGCTGAGCCACAGTGTGGGGGAGGTCAACCTTTACGCGGTGGACCTGCTGGGAAACTCGTTGGCGGGACTGGCCGAGTTGCCACACTGCAGTGGTGTTGCCGGCAGGGGGAACCGGGAACTGCTGCGGCGAACAGTTGAAGAAGTCCAAAGCTTGCTCAACGCCCGGCAAACCGTTTTCGACCGGCACAAACTCGACTCGCTCCACGCCATGCGGACCATGCGGAGCCGGGGAGCGTTGCCGGAACTGAGCTGCACCGACGCTTTCCTCTTCATCGACGGGTTCGGCAGCCTGGGCTCGGAGTTCCCCGAGCTTGAAGAAGCCGTGGACGACGTCATGATGCGTGGCAGCACTCTGGGCGTTCACGTGGTTGTCAGCGCCCGGAACTGGTCCGACATCAAGATGAACCGGCAGTCGCTGCTCGGAAACCGGATTGAACTGCACCTGACCGATCCGGCCGACTCGATGGACCGCAGGCTTGCGGGCAGTATTAGTGCGGATCGCCCGGGCCGGGCATTGACCAGGGAAAAGAAGATCGGCCACTTCGCACTGCCGTCGTTGGAGACCGAACCTGACCGCGACAATGCCGGGCAGGAACTGGCCGCCCTTGCTGGCACGCTCCGGCAATATGCTTCCACGAGCGCTGCGCCCGTGCGGGTCCTGCCCCGCCTGGTGGGTCTGCCCGGGGACCATGACGCGGCGCCAGGCACCATTGCGCTGGGGGTCAGGGAGCTCGACGGCGGCACGGAGAACCTTGAGCTGTTCGGCACGGACAGGGGAGCCATAGTGGTGGGTGACCCGGAGACCGGCCGCACCAACCTCCTGCGGAGTGCCGCAGCCCAATTGATGGCCACCCACAAGCCCCGTGACTTGGTGTTTGCTGTCTTCGACCCGCGCCAGCAGTTGCAGGGGTTCATCCCGGACGACTATCTGGGCGAGTACGCGGCCAACAGCCACCGGGCCTCCGAACTGGCCGTCTACCTTTCAGACCAAGCCAAGGAGCGGCTGGGCGACGGCTCCAAAGAACCCCTGCGCAAGCCCAGAATCGTGCTGCTGGTGGACGACTATGACATCCTCGTAGCCACCGGCAACCAACCGCTCCACGCGCTGGCCAGCTACTTGCCATCCGGAGCGGATATTGGCTACCACGCCATGGTCACCACAAGGACCACTGGGAGCAGCCTGTTGATCCATGACACCTTCATCGCCGGAACCAGGGCGTCCGGTGCTCCCGTGATCATGTTCTCGGGCGACCGCAGCGAAGGAGCGGTGGCCAGTGGCGTCCGGCCCGTTTCCCTGCCAACCGGCCGGGCAAGGGTGGTCCGGACCGGTCGCCCACCAACCACCATCCAGTCTTTCCACCACAACGAGTCTTTCCACTACAACGAGGTACAAACCCATGAGCTATGACTTCCACCTGATCTGCGAAGAAGATCCGCGGAAAGAGCGCTTCGCTTATGCCGCGGGGGAGTTCGAGAACAAGTTCACCTATGAGAAAGCCAAGGATTCCCAGGACCTGATCCTGAGCCTCGCTGGAGAAGCCTTGGCCCTCATCACCGAGCCAATCCCGGTTCCGCAGAGCGAGCTCCGTCGGCTCTTCGGCGACGACGTAGCCGCGCAGTTGGGCGGGCAGGGCTGGGTTTCCGACGTCAACATCCCTCTTGACAAGGAAGATGCTGAATCGGTCCGGGCCTTTCTGATGATCGCCGTGATCGGCACCAAGGGCGTGCTGATCGATCCCCAATCCCAGCAGGTGATCAACGCGGACTGGGGATCGTGAAACCGGCGCCGCTGCTTACAGTAGCAGTAAACGGCCCACGGCCTTCACTGGGGACCGGGCTGCGGAGGCAATTGGCCGAAGCAGTGGCCAATGCACCGGAACGCTACGCCTTGGCCCTTCAGACATCTTCCGAGGCGTGCCTGAGCTATCCGCTGGTGTCCTTCCTTAGAGCGAGCGCAATCTTGTGGGTGGTGGAAGGGCCTCACGGAGAAATCAGGAATGGGCTGCTTGGCCCCGACGCCGGCTGGGACCATGCACCAGCGGCGAGTACCGCCGTCGTGCTTTTCGGCAGTGTGCTACACGCCGCAGGAGGTGACCTTCCCGTGGGCGCCTTTACGACGCGGATGCTTGCGGCGTGCTCCCTGAGTCCGGTGTACATGGGACTTAGGGAGCCACTGCACCAGGTGTGGGATATGGATGCCTTGACCGCTGAGCTGAGGGGGCAGGCACCGAAAGGGGTCGCCTTGGTGTCTGGCGACGGGTTTTCCGGCACCGTGAGCGCGTACCGCACTGAGGCCGGCGTGGTGGAAGGCTTCGATGTCCTGCTGCCTGCCGGGCTACCGGAAGCAGGTTCGGCATCGGCAGTGGCGGACGCAGCCGTGGAAGCGAACGCCCAGGAAATCGGCATCGACCTTCATCACGGGCTGGTGGACGGGTTTGTGCGTGAGCGCGGAGAACTATCCAGGGAACCCCGGCTGAGGGTATTGGGTCCCTCACTGCACCACGGCTTACCGGAAAAGCTGGACGGGGACGCCGAGCTGCGCGGCCGGCCCCCGTTCCAGCACTTGGTTGCTACCTTCCCTGGAGCCGTTGCTCAGGCGTAGCCATCCACGATTGCCGCTGCGATCTCCTTGTAGGCCCGCCGGGTTCCGGCGGCGATCTTGTCCAGGGAGATCCGGTCGCCATCAGCCACCCCGCGATCGTGGGGCACCGTGATGAGCTGCCGGCAGAACCCCGCGAGGTGTTCCTCGATGGCGCGCTTGTTGACGCGGCTGGAAACCTGGTCCTTGTCAGTCACAACGACGATTGCGTTGCGGGCCAGGTTTTCATAGCCGTGGTCGGCAAGCCACTGCAGGGTGTTGCGTGCCCGCTTGGCGCCGCTGACCGCGTACCCGGAAGCGATGACCAGGTTGGTTGCCTCGGGCAGGACGCCCGCCATGGCCGGGTGTGAGACGCCGGTGCCACAGTCCGTGAGGGTGACCGAGTAATACTGGGAAACGAGTTGCTTGATCCGGAGGTATTCCTCGGCAGTCAGCGCATCCGACAAAGCCGGGTCCTGCTCACCAGCCACCAGGTGGAGCCTGTTGGCGTGGTGCATGTAATCGGTGAGCATGGTCAGCGAGTTGATGTGGTCGATGTCGCGGACAATATCCGTGATGGTCCGGGGCTTGACCTTTTGGTACAGCATTTCCCCGAGTGCGCGCTCTGCCAGATCGCCGCTGTCAGGATTCGCATCAATCGCGCAGGGATGGTCTCCCCGGTATTCGGCCAGGATCATGCCGACGCCCACGGTGGTGGAAGTTTTCCCGATGCCGCCCTTCAAGCTGAGGATGGCCGTGTTGAAACTGCCTGAAAGGGGCCTTGCGATGCGGCGCTCCAGCTCGGCCTCGTCCTGGTCCTTCGCGCTGGGGCCAAGGTTCACGAAGCCGCCCGTTGCCGAATACAGGACGCTGCGGAACCCGGTGCTGGGACGCGGTTTGTCCGGCCGCACGAACTGGGTCTCCAAGTGGGCCGAGGGCGCTGCCACGGGGACGGACGGTGCCTGGGTGGTCTTTTCGGCGACAGGGAAGCTTCCAAGAGCCTCCGCCCTGCCATCCGGGTGGACGTGAAAGCGGCCTTCCTGTCCCTTAACGTGGTCGATGGCCTCAGCGAGGACCGGAGCGCCGGACGCCTTGGCATAGCCCGCAAGGACGGTGATGGCCGCCGAATACGGATCCGTGCCCTCGGTGGTTGAAATGGATTCTCCACCGACTGTTACCCGGCCGTCGGCGAACACTTCAACGCGTGTGGCCCCCAGTTCCATCGCTGCACCCTTCGATATTCCATACGGCGCCAAGGCGACGCCCCAACCAGAGATCCTAGCGGGGCCGGCAGACACTGGTCTTGTCACATGGCTTTCATTCACTGGCCTACTTCCCGCCACCCAAGGATGCATGGAGGTTGGCCACGCGGTTCGCCTCGTCGAAATCGATGGTGACTTTGCCGTCGTCGAACGATAGTTCAACGACGCCCGGCGACACTTCCGTAACCGGCCTCCCCAGCCGGAACCTGGCGTAACTTTCGACGGCCCGCCGATGGTCTTCGATCATCAAGCCGGAGATGCCCTCCATCAGGCGCATCTGGAACGTCAAAGCAGAAGGGGGACCCAACTGCAGGCTGCCATGGTTGTAGGTGACTACTGCCATGGAACCGCGGCCGATGTCCGCCGTGAAATGGTTCGGCCTGCCGGTAACCAGAAGTGCGGCGGCAGCGACCTTGAACGCAACCAGCGTGGCCCCGCCCTTCGCGCCGTTTTGGCGGACCTCGTCATCGGCATACGCCGGCACGATCGCAGCGAACGGGACTTCGCCCGTGGTCAGCTCTGGAATCCCGTGGTGCTTGCCGAAATCGAGGATCTGGTCCAAGACGGCTTGCTGGGCGGGTGATGCCTCAACATGCGGATTGGCCCACGCCCAGAGGAAGCTTTGCGGTCCGGGAGCCGCGGTTCCCAGGAAGGCGGTGTCCGAATGCTTGGAGCTGCTCCCTGCGAAATGGAACTCGAGGCTTGTGAATTGGTCCGCAGTATCCCAGCGCTGGTACTCCCACTCCTCGAAGCGGTTGTCCTGCATCTGGTGGGTTTCGAGGAACAGGACGGCGGCGTCATCGACGACGTTTTGGAAGCTGGGCACAGTCATGCGGCCACCCTAGGCATGGCTTCCGGCGGGCAGGCAAATTGCGGCTGGCGGAACTGTGGATAACCTCGTTGCGTGCGGTCAGTGCCGGTCTGCGGTGCGCGCGATGAGGGCTTGAAGGTCTTCGGCAACCTTGTCCTGGCGGGCGCTGCGCGTCAGGACGCCTGAACCGTGCTTGGGCTTCGAGGCCTGTCGCGGTTGGGATGTCCGCGGCTGCGTGTTGCGGCGGAACGCGGCGTCGCGTGCCGTCCTCGGTTCACGCATGGGCGCGTCAACGGTGACGGTGCCCTGCAGGGGGTCGTGGAAGAGAGGGAGATTCATGGGTCCATTCCGGGAAGTGCGGGCAGCACGGGTGCAGCCTTGGAGACGCTCAAAGGGATATGAACTCTGATCCTTGCATAACTGAAAACGCGGTGATATGGACGGATGCATATGGGCCTGGCATTTGCTTGTGCACTTGTCCACGGGTTTTGGGAGGCTAACCCCAGAGGGCTTTGCGGAGCAGGGTCTTCAGTTGCGTCACTTCGTCCTCGCTCAAGTGGGCGAGCTGCTGTTGTTCGCAAGCGTCCAGCTCCGAGCGGATCTTGTTGTGGATCCGGCGTCCCTCACCCGTGGAGACGATGGCCCGGGAGCGCCTGTTCCGCTGGCCGGGGGCGCGTTCCACCAGCCCTCGGTGTTCCAGATCATCCACCAAGCCCGCCACCTGGTTAAGGTCGAGGCTGAGGAATTCGGCAATCTCGCGCTGCGTGGCGTCCAAACCACTGCAGGCAAGTGTCAGTACGGAGAAGGTGCGCTCGCGGAGGCGGAAGTCGCCCAGGGTGTGCTTGTTGAGGGCGGAGCCGGCGTCGTGGAGCTTCCCCAGCAAAAGACCAACATCGTTGCCGATCTCCGCGGCCGCGAGGCGCGGTGTTTCAACATCGGCAAGCAGCGGACCCATGACAACTCCAAATAGTAGAAACGACCACGACCGCTACATTTTTGTCAGATGCGCAGGCCCCCATGACCGCTTCAAGCATCTCACGACGCCAAGAGTCGTGCGCGCAACGGGTCCTGTCAAGCGTGGGCTAAGGTGCTGGAAAGACTCACTTCCCAGGCTCACAAGGGGTTCCATCACACATGGGCGCGCTCGGATATCTCGCCGCTTCAGTTCCACCACGCATGGCGAGTGCCGGTGCCGCACTAGCCCTGCCCATCCTGGCCGTCCAGCAATTGGGGGATGTCGCCGTCGGGGGCTTGCTGGTGGCGGCGTCCCTGGGTCCCAGCGTGCTGGCCGCACCCTTGGTGGGCACTGCCCTGGACCGGACCCGCCGCCCCCGTTTGTTGGTGGCGGGATCCGGTGTCCTGACGGCCATCGCGTTTGCCGCTGCAGCGTTCATTGGGCAGGTTCCGCTGCCGGTAGTGTTCGTCCTCTTGGTCCTGGCCGGCGCCGTGTCGCCCTTCTATATGGGTGGGCTTTCCAGTTTTGTGTCCGGTGCGATTCCGGACGGCCGCCGGGCCTTCGCTTATGACGCGCTGTCCTACAACGTATCCGCCGTGGCCGGCCCGGCATTGGTGGCGGTCATTTCCGTGTTACTCCCGGCGCAGGCCGCCCTGTGGGTGTTGGCTGTTGCGGCGGCCCTCGGTTCCCTGGCGATACGTGCCGTGCGGCTCCGGCCCCATGGCCGATCGGGCGGCTCGCCCTGGCAGGCCGTCAAAGGGGGCCTGGGCATGATCTTCTCGCATCGTCCGCTGGCTGTGATGACGGCGTCGTCCACCCTCACCCAATTGGGGCAAGGAGGTTTGGCCGTTGCGGCCATCGCGTTGTCCGTGGAGCGCGTCGGATCGCCCAGCGAAGGCGCAGCAGTCGTGACGTCCTTTGCCGTGGGCAGTCTTCTTGGAGCGCTTTACGAGACGGCGCGGCCCACGCGGCGCTCGCCGGAATTCGTGATGCTGGCCGGTTTCCTGGCCACAGGACTGCTGACTGCCGTGGCCGCGTTGAACTTCGGAACTGTGTGGACGGTCTTGGCCATCGGCTTGTCCGGCGCATTCACCGCACCCTCGACAGCCGCCATGCTGTTCCTACGGAACCGGCTTAGCCCGCCGCACCTGAAGTCGCAGATCTTCACAGTCAGCGCCGGATTCCGGGCCAGTGCATCCGCGGGTGGCGCAGCCGTGGCAGCCTCGGCCGCGGGGTTGGGCGGTGCCGTGATGGTGGTGGCCATGGGGGCGATCTGGATCATTTCGGCGGCGGTGATGGGCGCTTATCCAAGGAGCGACGAGTAAGCAGCCCTGTGCGCAATCGGCAGGATATTGCCGATTCGATGCCTGCGATAGCCAACGTCTTGGGCCTCCATGTGAAGGTGGGCTGATGGCGGGGGGCTTGGCTGACTGATAGCGACGAGGCCGGAAACATTCCGTCAAAGGGATAAATCCCGGTTAATTTTGTCCGTTCAACTGCCTTTGCCGCTCCAAGAGCATTACGATGAGCAACGACTCATCAGAATGAGTACGCGTCTGAGTTCGACTCACACCTAACCGGGGGAAATACCAATGAGCTATCAGCAACAACCTCAGCAGACCCAGCCTTACGGCGCCCAGACCGGCGAACCGCCGCTGTGGGCTCCCTACTACGGCGCACCCATTGGCGCTGCTGTTCAGCGTTTCTTCAAGAAGTACACGGCGTTCACGGGCCGTGCGAGCCGCAGCGAGTACTGGTGGTGGGCACTCGTGGCAGCCGTCGTCGGCTTCGTTTTGAACCTTCTGACCACCATCCTGGGTGCCGCCGGTGCCACGGTTTCCAACGGAACCTCCGTTCCCGGACCGGGTGCCGTTGTTGGCTTCATCCTGATTGCCGTCTGGGGCCTCGCGACGATCGTTCCGTCAATCGCCCTGACCGTTCGTCGCCTGCACGACGGCAACTTCAGCGGCTGGCTTGTCCTGCTGGTCCTGGTTCCGTTCCTCGGAGCCTTGGCTGTTCTCGTCCTGACGCTGCTCCCGTCCAACCCGGCCGGCCAGCGTTTCGACGTGCCCACCGCCTAAGGACCTCGCATTACCCGAAAGGGGCGGCACACCACGTGCCGCCCCTTTTCGTTTCCACCGACCAAGCCGTGGCAGGCTGAAGACCTGCCCCAACGACGAGGAGTGACATGACCAACCCTGCACAGGCCAGGAGCATCAAACGTTGCGCAGTGGTTGGGGGCGGCATCATCGGGGTGGCCGTGGCACGCGAACTCGCGAACAAACTCGACGGCGCCCAGGTCACCCTCTACGAAAAAGAGAACAAACTTGCAGGGCACCAGACCGGCCACAATTCAGGGGTGGTGCATGCCGGGCTTTACTACGAACCGGGCGGCCTGAAGGCGACCCTGTGCCGCAGGGGAGTGGGTTTGCTGCAGGAATTCTGCGCCACCAAGAACCTCCCCTATGAGGCCTGCGGCAAGCTGGTCATTGCCCAGACCCCAGAAGAGGCCAAGCGCCTGGACAACATCTTCGCCCGCGCCACGGCCAACGGGGTGCCGGGTGCGCGCATGCTTGACGCCCACCAGATCAGCGAGGTGGAGCCGAACGCCGTCGGGCTTTCCGCCCTCCACTCGCCGGAGACGGCGATCGTCGATTACGCGGCCATCACCAACGCGCTCGCCGACGACGTCCGCATGGCGGGCGGGCAGATCCGCCTCGGCCAGGAGGTCACTTCCCTGGAACAGCAGGCAAACGGCGTGGTGGTCCATACAAGAGACGGCGCCGACCACTACGACCTGGTGGTTGCCTGCGCAGGGCTCCAGTCGGACCGGCTGGCAGCAGCCACCGGGGAATCCGGAACGCCGCGGATCGTGCCTTTCTTCGGGCAGTATTTCCTGTTGGGTCCGGAAATGCGTGATCAGGTGAAGGGCCTGATCTACCCTGTGCCGGATCCCAAGCACCCCTTCCTTGGTGTGCACCTCACCAAACGGATTGACGGCGAAATGATGTTGGGTCCCAACGCCTTCATTTCCTTCGGCAGGGAATCCTATTCCTGGAAGGACGTCAATGTCCGGGACGTGCTGAATTACGCACTTTTCCCAGGGTTCTGGAATTTCGCCCGCCAGAATGTCCCTTCGGCCGTCCGTGAGTTCCAAACGGTGGTCAGCAAAAGGAAATTCATCAAGGAAGCCATGCGCTTTGTGCCCTCATTGGAAGGTGCCACGGTTGTCCCGGGCACACGCGGCGTGCGCGCCCAGGCCATGAATGGCGACGGTTCGCTGGTAGACGACTTTGTGATTGCCCGACGCCGGGACACAGTTTTGGTGCGGAACGCACCGTCGCCGGGGGCTACGTCCTCCATGGCCATTGCCGAGTACATTGTCCAGCAGGCATTGGCACGGTGATGGGCCCCAAAAACCCGCACTAATCCGGGACGAAATGCCTCGGAATGTCGTGTTGGCCACAATATTCGGTGAATGCGGGTTGCTTGCCCTAAACTGCTGCACTGAGGTGCCGGAATGGCACTTATGCAGCAACGAAAGCGAACCCTATGGCTACTGATTACGACGCCCCGCGCAAGACCGAAGAAGAGTCTCCCGCTGAATCGCTTGAGGCCCTTCAACAGTCCCGCGGGACCGGTGCCCAGACTGCTGTCATCGATGTCGATGAAAACGACACCGCCGAAGGCATCGACCTCCCGGGCGCCGATCTTTCCAATGAAGAACTGACCGTTGTGGTGGTTCCCGAACAGTCGGATGAATTCACCTGTGCTTCTTGTTTCCTGGTCCGTCACCGGTCCCAGGTGGCCTTGGAAAAGAACGGGCTCAAATACTGCAAGGACTGCGAAGGCTAAGCCAATTCGCAGCGCACCGGACCCCATCTGGCCAGGAATGGCCGGGTGGGGTTTTTAATTGCCCAAGATCACGCCATGGTCACGTGATCTTGGGTTACGAACGGGGTGCCGGAACTACAAGGAATGGCGTTTCAAGGAACTCAAAACGCCTCCGGCATGACCTTTCCGTGACCACCGAATTACCCCTCTAACGGTTGGGCGCCGAAGCGGAAACGAACGGTCCAAACCCGGCCTGACGCTCCTACTCTGGAGTTATCCAACCCGCCTTGAAGGGGGCAAAAAAATGAGGAAAATCAGCGCCGGAGTGGGAGCCGTGGTTGCGGTTGCCGGTCTCGGGCTGGTGGCGCCGGGCCCAGCCTCGGCAACACCGTATTGCGGGATCATGTGGGGATCGCTGGCCAAGGCCGATCCGGACATGAGTTCTGCCACGGTCACGAACGTCCGCACGGGCCAGCAGGCCTGTTACGACCGTTTGGTGATCGACCTTTCCGGCAAAGTGGCCGGATACTCCGTGCAGTACGTCCCGGTGGTGGTCCAGGATGGCTCGGGCTTTGAGATCCCGTTGCTGGGCGACGCCGATCTCCAGGTGACCGTCACAGCTCCGTCCTACAACCAGGGCGGTCAAGCTACGTATGTTCCTGCGGCGAAGGCCGAGCTCTCCAACGTCTCGGGCTACCAGACGTTCCGACAGGTGGCCTATGCAGGCAGCTTCGAGGGCTACACGAGCGTGGGGCTGGGTGTCCGTGCCCGGCTTCCGTTCCGGGTGTTCACCTTGGACGGGCCCGACGGCGGCTCGCGCCTGGTAGTGGACGTGGCGCACCACTGGTAGGCCTCCCAAGACACGGCTAAACACAGGGAAAGCTGCCGGTTCGTAGGGAAACTTCCTTACGAACCGGCAGCTTTCCAGCGAACTGCGCGTGGTTTGGCAGCGCGGAGTAGGCCAGGTAGGCCTACTCCGGGACCACCAACGCAGGGGTGTCCTTGCGGATGGTTTCGCCCCGGAAGAATCCCGGGCGCACGCGGGACATGATGAGCATGACCACCGCGCCCATCGCCAGGATCCCCGCGCCGAGGACGAACACCAGTCCCACCCCGAAGATCTCCGAGCCGCTGCCGAATTCCGGCGCCCAGCTGTCCACTGCCGTCTGCAGGAAGACCACGAACAGGCCAACGCCGCCCAGCAGCGGGCACAGGAGCCGCAGGAAGAAATTGCGGGCACTCGTGAAGACGCTGTTCCGGAAATACCAAACGCAGGCAATGGCGGTGAGTCCGTAGTAGAAGCAGATCATCAGGCCCAGGGCCAGGATGGTGTCGTTCAGGACGTTTTCGCTGATCACGTGCATCACCGCGTAGAAGCCCGCAGAGAGGACGCCGGCAGCGATAGTGGCGAAGCCCGGCGTCGAGAATTTCTTGCTCATGTGGCTGAAACGCTCGGGCAGGGCGCCGTAGTGCGCCATGGCCAGCAGGCTGCGGGACGGCGATGTGAACGTGGACTGCAGCGAGGCCGCCGAGCTGGAGAGGACCGCGAGGGACATCAGGATAGCGAACGGGCCCATGACAGGGGACGCCAGCGCCGTGAACACGTTGGCGTGGTTCTCCTCGTTGTTCAGCCCGATTCCCGTATCGCCCACGCCGGCGAACATCATGGTGGCGATGGTGACCAGCAGGTAGATGCCCAGCACGATCACTGCGGTCAGGGTACCTGCTGCGCCCGCTGTCTTCTTTCCGTTTGCGGTCTCCTCGTTCACCGTGAGGCAGACATCCCAGCCCCAATACACGAAGATCGAGAGCGAGATGCCGGCCGCTACCTGCCCGAAGGTTTCAATCTTGGTGACGTCGAACCAGTCCCAGCTGAACGGGACGGCGGTCTCCGAAGTGGACCAGTTGGCGAAGGCCATGGCCACGAAGAGGCCCAAAACCAGCAACTGGAAACCAACCAGCCCGTACTGCACGATCTTGGTGGTGTGCAGGCCCCGGTAGCTGACCCATACTGCCAAGGCCACGAAGACGAAGCAGGTGAGGACGTTGAGGACCTTGTCACCGGCAAGGTCAGCGAGTTCCGGGTTCCCGGTTGCCTGGGCCAGGAACAGGTAGAAGAAGTCCACCGCCACTCCAGCCAGGTTGGACAGGACAATGATGTTGGCTGCGAGCAGGCCCCAACCGCCCATCCAGCCCACCCAGGGGCCGAACGCCTTGGTGACCCAGGTGAACGTGGTGCCGCTGTCCGGAGAGTCTGCGTTGAGCTCGCGGTAGGCGAGGGACACCAGGATCATCGGAATGAACCCGATCAGGAAGATCACGGGCAGCTGAAGCCCGGCTTCGTTGACCGTCGGTCCAAGCGCGCTGGTGAGCGTATACGCCGGGGCGATGGTTGAAATGCCAAGAACGACGACGGCGAGGAGCCCCAACTGCCCCGTCTTCAGTCCCTTGCCGCTGATGTTGTGCGACGTGGCAGCGTCGGTGCCGCTGCTTCGGATTGTCTGGCTCATGGAAGGCCCTTTCTAGATGGCCGTAGGCTGCTGCTGCGTAATGCAGTGGATGCCGCCGCCCCGTGCGAACAGCTCGCGGGCGTCAACACTGACCACGCGGCGTCCGGGGTAGGCATCGGCGAGAATGCGGAGGGCTTTCTCGTCCATGGGGTCGTTGAAGCTGCAGGCGATGACCCCGCCATTGACTACGAGGTGGTTGATGTAGCTGTAGTCCACATACCCCTCGTCGTCCGTGAGTGTTTCCGGTGCGGGAACCTCGATGATGTTCCATTCCCGGCCTGCTGCGTCATGGGTGGTGCGCAGGAAGTCGATGATTTCCCGGGAAACCTTGTAGTCGGGGTGTTCCGGGTTTTGCTGGGAGTGGACCAGCAGCGTTCCCGGGCTGGGGATGACTGCCACAATGTCCACGTGGCCTCGGGTTCCGAACTTCTCGGAATCACGGGTCAGGCCGCGTGGGAGCCACACGACATGTGTCGCTCCGATGGTGCGGGCCAACTCTTGCTCGATGTCGGCCTTGGTCAGGCCCGGATTGCGGCCCTGGTCCAGCTGTACGGTTTCCGTCACCAGTACGGTGCCTTCACCGTCAACCTGGATTCCACCGCCCTCGTTGACAATGCCGGACGGGAGGTGCTGAACCCCGGCACGGCCGGATACGAACTCGGCGATGAGGGAGTCCTTGTCCCACGCAGCCCAGTCCTGGCCGCCCCAGCCGTTGAAGATCCAGTCCACGGCACCGAGCTGCTTGTTGGCATCGAGCACGAACGACGGTCCAATGTCGCGCATCCAGGCGTCGTTCAGTTCCGCTGTCAGTACCTCGACGCGGGGGTCCAGGTAGCGCGCGGCCGTTTCGACGTCGTCGGGCGCTACCACCATGGCGACCGGTTCGAACTCAAGGATGGCGTTCGCGACAGCCGCCCAGGTGGAGCGCGCCGCGTGGGCCTCTTCCTCCGTGTCGCCCAGGGTGTAGCCGCCCGTGGGGAAGGCCATCCAGACGCGGTCCTGCGGGGCCGTCTCGGACGGCATGCGCCAGGCGCTCACGCGGAGACCGCCTGTGCAGGAGCGGCACCCAGCGGCGCATCTGCGTTCACCGGTTCAGTGAGGCGGGCATAGGTTTCCGGGCGACGGGTGGCGAGGAACGGGAACAGCGTCAGCCAGTCCTTGCGCTGGTCCAGGTCCAGGTCGGCAACCAGGACCGCGGACTCGTCGCGCGGTGCCTGGACCAGGATGCGGCCGTAGGGATCGGAGATGAAGGAGGAACCGTAGAAGTTCAGGGTGCCCTCGCTGCCATGGCGGTTGGGGGCGATCATGAACAGGCCGTTGGCGATGCCGTTGCCCACGATCACCTGCTGCCACAGCGGCTGGGTGTCAAAGTCGGGATGGTCCGGCTCGGAACCGATCGCTGTGGGGTAGACCAGGATTTCGGCGCCGCCCAGGGAGTACACGCGGGCCAGCTCCGGGAACCATTCGTCCCAGCATGTGGGCATGCCCAGGCGGGCGCCGCCCAGTTCGGCGGGCGCGTGCACCGCGTAGGCGTCATCGGAGTCCGGGCCCTGGCGGAAGAACTTGTCCTCGTAGTAGCCGGCCGTGACGGGGATGTGCAGCTTATGGGTGCGGGCCACGAGTTCGCCTGCGGGGGACACCAGGATGGCGGTGTTCAGGCCCAGCCCGTCATCGCTGCCGTCCGGGTTCTCGGCCTTTTGGTACAAGGACGCGTGTACGGAGACGCCGAACGTCCTGGCGGCCTCGGCTGCGAAGGTGAAGGTGGGGCCCGTGAGGAGGTCCTCGGTGATATCCGAGGGACGGATGCCTGCAGCGGGGTTGTTCTCCGGACGGGTGTCCGCCGGGTAACGGGAGAGCGTCAGCTCGGGGAGGAAGACAACAGTGGCTCCCAGCTTGGCCGCACGCTCGATGCCCTCGGTGAGCTCGGCGCGCAGGACGGCTTCGTCGGCGTGCCAGCGGTGCTGGACGACGCCGACCCGCAGCGGGGTTCGGGTGGACGGTTCGGTGCGTGCCAGGGAAGTCGGGGCTTCGAGGCGGGTAATTTCAATCATGATGGCATGTACTCCGATGAGACGACTGTCACTAAATGAATAGCGTTCATTTAGTATGGCGGGAGTCACGCCTGAGCGCAAGGGTAGAAATGAACCTCGTTCTTTTATGACCGCTCGAGTGACGGCGTGCAGTGGCGGCGTTCAGCGCTTGGGGCGGGCCCTCACATGCATGCGCTCGCCTTGCTGGCCGAATAGCGTCAGCAACTCGACGGGCTCCGAGGTGGCGCTCGCGAACCAGTGCGGCGTACGGGTATCGAATTCCGCGGCTTCGCCGGCCTTGAGGATGAAGTCGTTCTCTCCCAGGATCAACCTGAGCTTTCCGTTGAGGATGTACATCCAGTCGTAGCCCTCGTGGGACTGCGGATTGGGTTCTTGCTTGCCTGTACTTCCCGGCAGGATCATCTTGAAAGCTTGGATGCCGCCGGCTCTCTTGGTCAGCGGCAAGGCGGTTCCCCAGTGGTGGACGTGAGGCTTGAGGTGGATGCGGGGATCGCCCGTTTCCGGCGCGTCGATGAGCTCCTCGAGGGGGACCTGGTGCAGGCGGGCAATGGGCAGCAGGAGTTCCAACGTGGGCTTGCGCTGGCCGGACTCGAGACGTGAGAGCGTGCTCACCGAAATGCCCGTGGCTTCGGAGGCCTCTGCGAGCGTCACGTTTTTCCGGGTGCGCAGGTCTCGAAGCCTGGGGCCGACGGAATCGAGGAGTTTGCTGAAATCGGAATCCATGCTCCCAGTTTGCCATAGCAGCAAACTTTCTTGCCGGTTTGCGAGTGGTCGCGAAACCATTGAATCCAAGCGTTGTGGGGCCTGCTTTGCGCCTTGTGAGTGTGGGGTAGCGCGCAGAGCGGGCCTCGCAAGGGAAGAAAGGGAAGCGCATGGAACAGCAGTATGACGTTGTAGTGATCGGTGGAGGGGCGGCCGGGCTGAGTGCGGCCGTCACCCTGGGCAGGGCTTTGCGCCCGGTGCTGGTCATCGACGCTGGAGAGCCCAGGAATGCGCCGGCGGCAGGCGTCCACGGATTCCTGTCCCGGGACGGCATGAGCCCGCTGGAACTGCTCGCCGTGGGGCGGGAGGAAGTCCGGAAGTACGGCGGCAGCATCGTGGAGGGGACTGCGGTAGCGGCACGTTCGACGGCGGAGCCCGGCCCGGGTGCGGAGCCCGCCTTTGAGGTGGAGTTGGCCGACGGGCAGTTGGTTGGTGCGCGGCGTTTGCTGGTTGCGACCGGCCTGAAGGACGTGCTTCCGGACATCGAGGGCATCGGTGAACGCTGGGGCAAGGACGTGCTGCACTGTCCGTATTGCCACGGCTGGGAGGTGCGGAACAAGGCGATCGGGATCCTGGGAACCGGGCCGATGTCCATGCACCAGGCCTTGCTGTTCCGGCAATGGAGCCCGGACATCACCCTGTTCCTCAATGACCTGCTGGAACCCACAGAGGAGGAGTGGGAGCAACTCGCGGCCCGTTCCATCACGGTGGTTGACGGCAAAGTGGCGTCCCTTAAGGTCGAGGATGATGCCCTGTCCGGCGTCACCCTGGAATCGGGCAGGACCATTCCCGTGGAAGCCGCGGTGGTAGGTCCACGGATGGAAGCCCGCTCAGCTGTGCTTGAGTCGCTCGGCATCCAACCGGCCGAGCATCCCATGGGCGTGGGACACCACGTGGAAACCACGGCCCTCGGCGGTGCGACATCGATCCCCGGCGTGTGGGTGGCCGGTAATGTCACGGACCTGACTGGGCAGGTGGTGGCCGCTGCTGCCGCGGGCAACATGGCCGGAGCGGTGATCAACGCCGATCTCATGGTGGCCGAAACGCGTATGGCAGTGGAGGCCGCGCGTCAGGGGTCTCCCGCAACGGTTTACTGACGGACTAGCGTGGTGCCCAGATCCTTTCAAGCCTTGAGATGGGGACACCATGAGAATCGTTGTCATTGGCGGCAGTGGACACATCGGCAGCTTCCTGGTGCCGCGGCTGGTGCGGGGTGGCGATGAGGTCATCAACGTCAGCCGCGGAAACCGCGCGCCCTACGTGGAAAGCCCGGAATGGAGCCAGGTCCACAGCGTCGCCGCGGACCGCGAGCAGGAGGACCGGGAGGGCACCTTCGGTAAGCGGATCGCGGAACTGCATGCCGACGTCGTGATTGACCTGGTGTGCTTCACGCTCGACTCAGCCACGGCGTTGGTTGAACGCTTGCGCGGCGAGACGGGACACCTGCTGCACTGCGGTTCCATTTGGCGCTACGGGCCAAGCCGGAAGGTTCCCATTCCCGAGGAAGCCGATCTGCCGCCGTACGGTGAATACGGAATCCAGAAGGACCGGATCGCCCGGATGCTGAAGGAAGAAACCGCGAACGGTGGGCTGGCCACCACGTCGCTGCATCCCGGCCACATTGTGGGTCCGGGCTGGCATCCGATCGGCCCGCTCGGGAACCTGGACCCGGAAGTCTGGCGCACGCTCTCCGCAGGCGAACCACTGACAATTCCCGGCAGCGGGACGGAGCTCATGCACCACGTCCACGCCGATGACCTGGCACAGGCCTTCGAAAAGGCAGTGGAGCGCCGGCAGGAGGCGCCGGGCGAGGACTTCAACATCGTTGCGCCCACGGCCCTCAGTGTCCGCGGCTATGCCGAGATCGCTGCCGGGTGGTTCGGGCAGGCAGTCCGGCTCAACCCCGTTAATTGGGAAGAGTTCCGTGGCTCCACTCCGGAAGAGCACGCGGAAGCCAGCTGGGCGCACCTGCACCGCAACCATTGCTTCTCCATCCGAAAGGCTGAACGGCTCCTCGGATACCAGCCGCGCTATGAGCCGGAAGCGGCTGTGCTCGAATCCATCCAGTGGCTCGTCGCCAACGGTAAGCTGCGCGTGGCGGAAGCTCTGCGGCCAAGCAATTAACGGTCGACTTGTGGCCTGAAGGCGAGGACGATTAAAGGGCAGCCATTGAAGGAGGTTGGTATGTGCTACGCGTACTATCAGGACTTCGAGCGGCGCACGAAGAAGGACTCCGCGCGCAAACCCGAAACCCGCAAGACTGAGGAAGCCCCGGTCCAGCCGGTCGAGAAGCGACCGCAGACAGAAGGCACGCTGTGGACGTTCCTGGCCCGCCGCCGTCGGGAGTTTGAGGTATCCGAACCGAAGATCGAACGCATCCGCGAGAAGGTCTGATCCAAGCAACGCGGGGATCCGTAGAAGGATCCCCGCGTTGTTTTAAGCCGGGGCGGTGGTGCTGCGGAGAACCAGTGTGGGTTCGATGAAGGTCTGCTCCGCTGTGAGGTCAGGATCGTCGAGCCTCGCCAGCAGGCGGCGTGCCGCGTCCATTCCCACCACGTCGCTTCGGTTGTCGATGGATGTGAGGTCCAGGTAACGCGACTTGGCCAGGGGCGAGTTGTCGTAGCCAATCACCGAGACGTCCGATGGCACCGACAGTCCGCGTGCCTTGAGCGCGGCGAAGGCGCCGAGCGCCATGGTGTCGTTGGCGGCGAAGATTGCGGTGGTGTCCGGATGGTGGTCCAGGAGCCAGCATGCGGAAGTGTAGCCGTCCTCCTCCGAGGTTCCGCCGGACTCGGCAACCACGCCGGGCAAACCGGCTGCCTCCACAGCGCGCCGGTAACCTGCGCGCCTGTGGTCGGAGGCGCCGTCGTGCCCTGACAGGTGGCCAATCCGGGTGTGGCCCAACTCCAGAAGGTGGTCCGTTGCCATGGCGCCGCCGAGGTCGTCATCGTTGGTGATTAGGTCGGCTCCGGCGGGTACGCCTTTGCGCCAACCCGCGACGACGGTGGGCACCCAGGTGCGGGCCAGCATGGATTCGCTGGGTTCGGCTGCGATGACCAAGGCGTCCACGTGCATGGCGAGGAGGCCGTCCGTCGCTTCCTTGATCCGGTTCTCGCACGGCCGCGAATCGGCCAGGGTCACTTGGTAGCCGGGCTCGGAGAGGACGGATTCCATGCCCCGGAGCAGGTCCACGAACCAGAGGTTCCGGTAGTCGTCGATGACCAATCCGATGCTCTTGGTGCGGTTGCTGGCTAAGGTGGTCGCAGCGCGGCTGGGCCGGTAGCCGAGTTCTGTGATCGCGGTGTGCACGGCGTCCCGGCGCTTGGCGCTGACCCTTTCGGGGTCCTTGAGGAACAGCGAGACCAACGACGGCGAGACGCCGGCCTGGGTGGCGACGTCGTAGAGGGTGGGGCGTCGAGACTGGGGAGTGGGCCGCGCGTTGGGTGTTTTCACGGAGTTCAGCATGCCTTTCGGGTCTGTCTACGAGGATAGTCGGCGAATGATTGACAGGACATATGGACATGGCTACGATCAATGCCAGTGCAAAAATTGTAGCGCTACAAAATGCCGTTCAGTGCCCCATCTGACGGCGGAATTTCGAAGGAGAAATCATGGCTGAAAGCCTCGGCGTCGCCGTTATCGGTGCAGGCATGGCCGGCAAAGCCCACGCCGCCGCGTACCGCACGGCATCTGCCCTCTACAGCCCGGTGCTGCCCCAGGTGCGGCTCGTCTCGATCGGTGACGTGAACGCCGAGTTCGGCTCCCTGGCTGCCCGCCGGTTCGGGTATGAGCGTAACGACACGTCGTGGCAGGCGATCGCCGAAGCTGACGATATTGACGTGGTCAGCGTGGTGATTGCCAACTCGCTGCACCGTGAAGTGGTGGAAGGACTCCTTGCGGCCGGAAAACACGTGCTGTGCGAGAAGCCGTTGAGCGACACTTTGGAGGACGCCCGCGCCATGGCCGATGCCGCCCGCGCTGCCGAGGCCCGCGGCAACCTGGCCCGCATCGGCTTCACGTTCCGCCGCACCCCCGGCATTGCATACATCCGTGAACTGATCCAGAACGGCTTGCTGGGCAACGTGCTGCACTTCAGCGGCCGGTACTGGACCGATTACGGCTTCAGCCCCTCCGCTCCCATGAGTTGGCGCTACAAGGGTGGCCCCGGCTCGGGTGCGCTGGCCGACGTCGGAAGCCACCTCACGTACGTATCCGAGTTCCTGTGTGGCGACATCAAGTCCATCAGCGGCGGCCGCCTGGCCACCGCGATCGACAAGCGCCCGCTGCCATTGAGCGCAGTCATGGGCCATGACCACGTGGCCGTCAGCGACACCGTCGAGGCCGTGGAGAACGACGACTACGCAGCCTTCAACGCCGAATTCGCCAACGGAGCCGGGAGCTTCGAAGTGTCCCGGGTTGCTGCCGGACACGCCAACAGCCTGCAGTTCGAGGTGTTCTGCGAAAACGGCGGCGCAAAGTTCGACCAGCGTCGCCCCAACGAAATCCAACTCTTCCTCAGTGACGAGTCGGGCCTGCAGAACGGCTACCGCCAAGTGATCCTCGGCCCCGGACACCCGTACATTGCCGGTGGTTTGGCCATGGACGCCCCCGAAGTCGGATTCGGCCAGAACGACGCTTTCGGCTACCAGGCCCGCGCCTTCCTCGAAGAGATCGCTGGTCTCTCCGAGGCAGAATCGCTGCCCCGCTGCGCCACGTTCGACGAAGGGGTCCGCAACATGGAACTCCTCGGTGCCGTCACCGAGTCCGCCCTGAACAACGGAAAGAAGATCACGCTATGAAACTCGGTGTCTACAACGCGATCCTGCACGACCGTCCGCTTCCCGAGGCCTTGAAGGTCATCGCGGACCTGGGCCTGACCGGCATCGAAATCAACACCGGCGGGTTCCTGCCCGCAACCCACGTGCCCACCATGGATCAAATCCTCGAAAGCGATGCCGCCCGCGATGACTACCTGGGACTCTTTGAGAGCACCGGGGTGTCCATCGCCGGCCTGAACTGCAACGGAAACCCGTTGCACCCGCGACGGGACATCGGGGAGAAGCACGCCGAGGACATCCGCCGTTCCATCCGCCTGGCGCAGCGTCTGGGACAGGACCGCGTGGTCACCATGTCCGGGCTGCCCGGCGGCGAACCCGGCGCCACCGTGGTCAACTGGGTGGTCAACGCCTGGAACTCCGCCGCGCTGGATGTGCTGGACTACCAGTGGGGCGTCGCCGCGGAGTTCTGGAAGGAAACCGACCGCCTCGCAGCAGACCACGGCGTCAAGGTCGCGTTGGAACTGCACCCGCAGAACATCGTCTTCAACACCGCAGACGTGCACAAGCTCATCGAACTCACCGGAGCCACCCACGTGGGCGTTGAACTGGACGCCTCCCACCTGTTCTGGCAGCAAATGGACCCCGTCACCGTGGTCCGCGAACTCGGCCCGCTGGTGTTCCAGGCCGCCGCGAAGGACGTCCGCGTCAACACGGACAACGCCGCCCTCTACGGCGTGCTGGACAACAGCTTCCGCAGGCTCTCGGCCGAGGAGAACCGCACCAACCTGGGCGGGGACGAGTGGGCCAATGAGTGGCCGAAGAACTCAGCCTGGGACTTTGTCGCCCTGGGCCGCGGCCATGACACCGCCTATTGGACCGAGTTCCTGCGTGCCCTCCATGAGGTTGACCCCAACATGCTCGTCAACATCGAACACGAGGACGTCTCCCTCGGCCGGATCGAGGGACTGCAAGTCGCAGCCAAGGTCCTTCGCGACGCCGACGCCGCCCTCGAAGCGTCGCTGAACGTCCCCGCCTGATCCGCTGATCCCGTCCAACGGACAATTCACCCGGGAACGCCACGTTGAATTGGCCGTTGGGCGGGGTTTTGCGTTTATGAACCGAGCTCTGCCTGCAGCGGGTACGTACCGGCGTCGAGAATCACTTGGATGCACGCCCCGGTGGCGGGGTTCAGCAGGATGGGTGCCATGAGGTTCACCGTGGTTTTCTCCGCCGAGGGGTTCACCACCACCAATGTGGTCCCCTCCGCGGGGGCCAGCCCCACGGCCTCCAACGCGAAACGCGGAATGGCCGGGGCGTAGTCCGGCACGTACACCGAAGCGTCGGCGACGAACATCCGTACCTGCGGATTCGTGGCCTCCAAGGCGAACAATCCTTCGGCACCCGGAACACCACGCAGGGTAAAACCTTCTGCGGCCTCGAGTCCGGGCAGGGGGGCCGCGAAAGCCAAGGCCGTGCTCATCGCAGGAAATCCATCAATGTGGGCTGCAATACCTTGGCGGTCACCGCGAGGGCCACTTGGTAGTTGGTCTCCTGCACCTTCAAATCCATGACAGCCTTTCCCAAATCCAAGTCTTCCACCCGCGACCTCTGCGTTTCCAGCGTAGCTTTCATCCCTTCCAATGAGTCCTGGGCCTGGCTCAGGCGTGTTTGCCGCATGCCCACATCGGCGCGGCCATCAATGACTGACTGGATCCCCGCGCCAATGGCCGCAAGCCGTCCGTTGGGGTTGACCCCGGCGCGGATGTCAGCCACAACGTCGCCCACCATGGCGAAAACCGAGCCGGCGCCGCTGCCGAAGATCGCACCGCCGTCGGAATCCACGCGCACGGTTCGCGACGCATCCACGCGACGCTCCACCGAGGCTCCGGCTCCACCGTTGAACACCGGGGGAGTGGCGTTGGTGAACGCGCCGTCCGTATCCGAGCTGCCGGCGAAGACGTTGCGGCCCAGGTACTGCGTATTGGCCTGCGTCAGGAGGTCCTTGCCGAGGCCTTCGATTTCGACGGCGATGGCCTCCTTCGCGGAATCGTTCAGCGTGCCGTTGGCCACCTGGACCACGAGGTCCCGCACCCGGTTCAGGATGTTGGTGGACTGGCCCAACGCCGTATCTGCCGCTGCGAGCCAGCCGTTTCCGTCGCTGATGTTGCTGCCGTATTGGTTGGCCGCGTTGAGCTGGCCCCGGAGTGCGATGGCCTGTGCGGCACCGGCGGGATCGTCCGAGGGGCGGTTGATGTTCTTGAGGGTCAGTGCCCGGTCCTGCAGCTCGGCCAGCCGGGTTTGCGCCGATTGCAGGCTGCGCTGCGACGAGGCCGCCATCATGTGGGTGGTAACGCGGTTGATCATGGCTTACCTTCCCACCAGTCCGGTGCGGTTGATCAGGACGTCCAAGGCCTCGTCGATCGCGGTCATCACACGGGCCGCGGCCTGGTAGGCGTGCTGCCCGGCGAGGAGGTTGATGTTTTCCTCGTCCAGGCTGACTCCGGCACCTGAGTTTCGCTGCCCGACGGCGGCAACTCCCGCTGCGTCTGCCAGTTGCGAATGCTGTTGTGCCGAGCGGGAGGCCATGCCGATCCCGGACACCACTCCGCTCCAGAAAACGTCGGGTGAGGTGGAGGAGGAACCTATTTGGGAAAGGGAATCGGCGATGCTTCCGTCCAAGGCACCCGCGCCCGCAGCTCCCGTGGCGATCCCGGCCGCGCTGCCCGGGACCACCCTGAGTGACAGGGCGGCGGGGACACCGGGGGTGGTAGCGAAGAAGTCCAGGTTGCCGGCACCTGTGGTGGACTGCCCCGTGCGGTGGATGGCGTTGACGTCGTTCATGAGCTGTGTCGCGAAGGCGTCGTAGGACGCTGCTGCCTGGGCAAGGGCGCCGCCGGTGCCGCTCCCGTTGGCCGGCGCCAGGAGGGACACCGCTCCGGCGAGTTCACCGCCGTCGAGGTTTACCGCGGTGCCGGGCCGGTCCGCCCATTCCAGCTGCACCGGCGTCGTGCTTGCGAGGGCCGTGGGGCCGGCTAGGGCCAGTTGGCGTGCCGACGTCCCGGAGACCAGCGCGTTGCCCCCGATGAAGACGTCCGCCGTGCCGTCGGCATTCTCTCGGACCGTGCCGCCAGCCATGGCAGCGATGGACTCCGTCAGTTGGTTCCGGGCGTCGATGAGCTCGTTCGCGGACCCGCCGGCAGCAACCGTGGAGCGGATCCGTCCGTTGAGGTCCGCAACTCGCCCGGCGGCAGCGTTGAGCTCGTTGACGTTAGTTGTGGCTTCACCCCGGACCCGGCTCCACTGGGCGTCCAGGGCTTTATAGGCGGCAGACACCGTTTCCGTCAGGGTGGCCGCTGATTCGAGCAGGACCGACGTCGGAGCGGACTCGCCCGGGTGGTTCGCCACTCCCTGCCACGCCGCCCAAAAGGTTTGCAACGCCGTCGAGAGTCCATGAGGGCCGGGTTCCTGCAACGAGTCCTCGAGCCTCTGCAATTCCGTGGACCGGATGGTTGCGTAACCGGACGCGGCGGCGGTGTTGCGGACGCCAGCGTCGAGGAAGCTGCTGCCCAGCCGTGCGATCCCATCAACGGAGACACCCTGTCCGGCCTGCCCGATGCCGGCGTTGAGCCCCACGGGGAGGGGTGCACCGATGGCGGACTGTTCAATCCGTTGGCGGGTGTAGCCGGCAGTGGAGGCGTTGGCGATGTTCTGTCCGGCCAGGTTGATGGCTTGCTGCGCTGCGGTGAGGCCACGGTAGGCCGTGTTGAGTCCGCCGAAGGTGCTCATGTGTTTCCCCTCAGAACTTCCGGTCCACCAAGTGGGCGGAGGACGAATCGCCGGTGCGTCCGTGGGCGTCGTAGGTACCGGCCGCGGGTTTCAAGTCAGCCAGGGTCTCCTGGGTGGACCGGACCGCTGCACGGAGGAACTGTTCGTTGGCGTCGCGGAGTTCCTTGATGGTTGCTGTTTGCTGCCGCATGGCCGTCAAGTGGGACGTCAGGACGTCGGCCCACGCAGGCTCCGGTGCGGAGGCCGCCAGTTCGGCGAGCGAGGAATCCGGGGAGATGCCCCATTGCTCGGCAACGGCGGCGATCTCGACAGCCCTGGCAAGTCCGGCCTTGGAGACACGCTCCAGGACCTGTTCCACTTCCCGGGTGCCGTGCGGCAACCAACGGGACTTGCCGGCCGTCAGCAGCAGTTGCTCTTCTTCGAGCTTGAACGTCAGGAGATCCAGGAGCTCGCGTTCGCGCCACAGCAGGGCTGACAGTTCATGGATGGCCACTGAGGTCAACTCCAGTTCTGGGTTGGGGATGTCCCCATTTGCTATCGGCCGGGCGTGCCCAAGCGTTAGGTACGCCCGGGGTCAAAAGCTGTCCGAAGTTTTTGCTAACCGCTCGGGTGGACGCCGCCGATAGTGCGGTATGACGGCCCACGGATGGGCTGCCACACAGTAAGTCCAGATCACGGAGGAAAAATCATGGGCATGCAGATCAACAACAACCTGATGGCAAACAACGCGTACCGCAGCTTGAATGCCACGCAGGACACCCTTGCCAAGTCGATGGAGAAGCTCTCCAGCGGCCTGCGCATCAACCGTGCCGCTGACGACGCGGCCGGTCTTGCCATCTCGGAGGGCCTCAAGTCCCAGGTGAGCGGCTCGTCGGTTGCCGCCCGTAACGCCCAGGACGGCATCAGCATCATCCAGACCACGGAAGGTGCCCTCACCGAAGTCCACTCCGTTCTGCAGCGCATGCGCGACCTCGCAGTCCAGGGTGCCTCGGACTCCAACAACGCCGACGCACGTACGGCCATCAAGACCGAAGCCGACTCGCTGGGCAAGGAACTGGACCGCATCACCCAGTCCACCAACTTCAACGGCATCGACCTCCTCAAGGGTGGCGCGGCGCTGAACATCCAGGTGGGCACTGCCGGTTCGGCCAACGATGTCATTGCAGTCAAACTTGGCGACGTAGCAACGGCGGCCGGCACCCTGTCCAGCGCAACCGGTGCCACGGGCTTCGACGTCACCACCAACGCCAACGCCCAGACCACCATCACGGCGATCGACGCGGCCATCAAGGCAGTCTCCACCCAGCGTTCGGACCTTGGCGCAAGCCAGAACCGACTGGACCACGCCATCAAGTCGCTGAACGTTGCCGGCGAAAACCTGCAGGCTGCCCAGTCCCGCATCGCGGACACGGATATGGCTGCGGAAATGGTCAAGTACACCAAGGCCAACATCCTGTCGCAGGCAGGCACGGCCATGCTGGCACAGGCCAACCAGTCCGGCCAGGGCGTTCTTTCGCTGCTGCGCTAAACCGCTCCTGCGCTGAGCCGTACGAGCCTGATGCGGCGACCGGCCGGGCCCCCATCCCGGCCGGACGCCGCCCGGTGCGGCTCTTGAACAAACCTGGAAGGAGAACCTGTGACAACCGCCATCGACGGACTCGCCAGTGGCCTGAACACCACGGCGATCATCAACTCCCTGATGTCCGTCGAAGCCTTGCCGCAGACCCAGCTCAAGACCAAGCTGGCCTCCAACCAGACTGTCATTTCCACCCTGCAGTCCCTCAACTCCAAGCTCACCGCGCTGAAAAATCTTTCCGTTGCAGGTTCCGCCACCGGTGCGCTGAACCTGTTCACTGCCACCAGCAGCTCCCCTTCCGTCACGGCAAAGACCACGACGGCGGCCACCGCGGGATCGATCGACCTGACCGTGACGCAGTTGGCCCAGACGCAGGTAAACGTCACCGCGGCCATGGCCTCCTGGCCCACCGACGGTGGTGCGCCGGCACACCTGACGATCGTTGATTCCACGGGTAAGACGACCGAGATTGCTCCTTCGAGCACTTCCTTGGATGACGTGGTTTCGGCCATCAACTCAGCGTCCGGTGGCGCTCATGCGGTGAAGGTTCCGGCAGGCACGTACCGCCTGCAACTCACGGCATCCGCGTCCGGGGCAGCCGGAGCCTTTACCGCCTACCAAGGCACAGCCGCCCAAGTGGCGGGCGGCACCGCGGTGGACCTCATGGCGGACCCGACCGCCGCCGTCGTACGCACCGCCCAGGACGCCAAAGCGACCCTGTACGCGGGCACCGCCGCCGAGCAGGTCCTGACCTCGGGGACCAACACATTTACGGATGTGCTGCCGGGCGTGTCCGTGACGGCCACTGCAGTGAGCACCGGGCCGGTGACCGTGACCGTTGCCAGCGACGTTCCCGGCATCACCAAGAAGGCAGAAGACCTGGTGAAGTCCGTCAACGACGTCCTCAGCTTCGTGTCCATGTACAGCGCGGTCTCCAAGACCACGGACTCCAGCGGAGCCACCGTCCCCAAAGCCGGGATCCTGACCGGCAACACCAGTGTTCGCGCCGTCAATGACCAGGTGGTGGCAGCACTGTCCCGACCCATCGACGGGAAGTCGCCGGCCGAGTACGGCATCAACATCACCAAGGACGGCAATTTCACGTTCGATTCGGAGAAGTTTGCCGCAGCGTTGTCGGCCGATCCGGCCGCGACCCAAGCGGCGGTGCAGGCTTTGGCGGGGCGGGTAGCCGACGCAGCCAAGGCCGCATCAGATCCGTACAACGGCTCCATTTCCAGCCTCATCAAGGGCCGCGAATCCGAAGTCCGGGACCTGGGCACCAGAATCGCCGACTGGGACCAGCGCCTCGCAACGCGCCGGGCCACCCTCCAGTCCGTCTACACCAACATGGAGGTGCTGCTCGGCGGCCTCCAATCGCAGTCCGCTTGGTTGTCCGGGCAAATTTCCAGCCTCCCGAAGCAGTCCACAGGAGAATAGCCATGACCTACAGTGCCCTTCGCGCCCAGCAGCTCTCGCGCTACAACGACGACGCCGTCCTCTCCGCGCCGCCGGCCCGACTGCTCACCATGCTGTACGACCGCCTCCTGCTGGATGTGAAGCGCGCCCGCCTTGCCCAGGAAAACAGCAATTGGGACTCGGCCCGCGAAAATCTGCTGCACGCCCAGGCAATTGTCGCCGAGTTGCAGGCGACGCTCCGGGTGGACCTCTGGGACGGAGCCGCTTCGCTTGCCAGCATCTACGAGTACGCCATGCAGGCCCTCATTGGCGCCAACATCTACCGCGACGTGGAGCGGACCAAGGAGTGCATCGAGCTCCTGGAACCGCTGCGGCAGGGGTGGCACGAGGCGGCGGCGCAGTTGCCCGTGGAAGCGCCTGTTGTTTCCGGCACTGGTGCTGCTTCGGGGCGGGCGCTCGGTGTCGCTTGACGCTTGGTCCGCCGTCCTGGACCGGTTGGAGGCGGACATCGCCCTAGCTGTTTCCGGTGGGTTCCCGCCGTCGTGGGAGCCGCCGCGTGATGCCGGGCCGCTGCCCGTTGCCTTGGAGGCACGGGCGCGGCAGGTCCTCGATGCCCAGGCCGACGCCATGGACCTCCTGGCCCGCTTGAAGCACGACGCCGGCTCGCAACTCGGGGCGCTCGCTGCGGTCCCGTCCGGGCCGGGTTCCTCGCGGCCGCTGCTCCTTGACGTGCGCGGCTAACCCTTCCCCGCGCGTCCCCAGTTGGGCCGGCGCGTCAGGCCAGGAACTCCCGGGCGGCCGTGACCAAGGCGTCCGTGCCAATGCCCAGAGTCGGCTGGATCACCGGGGCGAAGTATGGGGAGTGGTTGGACGGCACATCCTCCGGGAGCCGTCCCTTCTCTGCGAAATCCTTGGCGTAATGCGGTTCGATCCCGCCCAGGAACCAGAACACCAGCGGCGCGCCGGCCGCCGTCGCCAGCATCCCGACGTCCTCGCTACCGGAAACCGGGCCTGGATCGATCACTTGATGGGCGCCGAAAGTGGTCCTGAAGGCGGCGTCCACCCGCTGCGCCGCTGAATCGTCGTTGACGGTCAGGGGAAAGCGCTCCTCGTAGTGGAAGTCAGGTTCCTGGGTGGCGCCCGAGGCAGTGGCCTCGCTCCGCACAACCCGCTCGACGGCGGCCAGCACCTTCTCGCGTGTTGGCTCGCTGAAGGACCGGATACTGAGGCCGAGGGTGGCCGTTTCGGGGATGATGTTGTTTTTGGTTCCGGCGTGGAGTTGGCCGACTGTCACCACCGCCGAATCGCCCGGGGCGATTTCGCGGGAAACCACGCCTTGGAGCCGGACGGTTGCTGCGGCAGCCATGAGGACGGGGTCAACTGTGGTTTCGGGACGGGAGCCGTGACCGCCCCGGCCATGCAGGGTGACGTTGAGCGAATCCGCCGAAGCCATGGCAACGCCGGAACGGAGCCCGAACCAGCCTGCCGGGAAGGGCGCCACGTGCTGGCCGAGCACCACATCCGGCTTGGGGATGCGATCGTACAGGCCGTCCTTGACCATGGCATTCGCTCCGCCGCCCCACTCCTCGGCGGGCTGGAATACGGCGATGAGCGTGCCCTGCCATTCCTGCTTCTGGTTGACGAGTTTCTCCACCGCGCCCAGGAGGCAGGTTACGTGGACATCGTGACCACACGCGTGCATCACGGGCACTTCCCGGCCCTCATGGTCTTCACCGGTGACTGTGCTGGCGTAGTCCAGGCCGGTGGCTTCCTTGACGGGGAGGGCGTCCATGTCGGCGCGAAGCATCACAATGGGACCTTCGCCGTTGTCGAGTACACCCACCACGCCCGTCTTGCCGATGTTGCGGTGCACAGCGAGGCCCAGCTCTTCGAGGTGCCCCGCCACGATGCCTGCCGTCCGGACTTCCTGAAAGGACAGCTCCGGATTCGAATGCAGGTCTTTGTACAGCTCTTCTAGGTCAATGCCCACGGACTTACCCCTTACCGTTCGACGCCTGGGAATGGGGCCAGTGTATCGAGTGGGGCTGATGGGCGCCTGGGTCCCGCAACTGGAAGTACGACGGCGGTACTCGCCTTGGTGCCGACGGCGTGGTCGGACGGTGCCTGGCACGCTGGTTCCACCCGTCCGGTGCAGACTTGGGTGCATGGCTGCTTCTGAAGAGATCACCACCCAGGAATCCACTGTGGAGGAATGGACCGAGGCCCTGGCCCAGTCCAGTGGCTCACCCGGTGGCGGGGCCGGGACGGGAGTGATGCTCGCCATCGCGGCTTCCCTGACCTCCATGGTGGCGGGGTATTCGGAGGATGCAGGGAAGGAACTTCTGGATCGGGCACGCACTTTGCGGGAGACCGCTCTTCGCTTGGCTGACGAAGACGCGGTTGCTTCCAAGGCCTTCGGTGCTGCCTTTCGCCTGGACCCTGGACCGGAACGTGAAGAGGCTGTTCGGCGGGCATCGGTTGAGGCAGCCAAGGCTTCGGCCGTGCTGGGGGATCACGCAGTGGACGCGATCGAGGACCTGGCGTGGTTGGCAACGAAGGGGAATCCCGCGTTGATTGCGGACGTCGTTGTGGCTTTCGGGGCCCTGCGTGCTGCGATTGCCGGTGCACGGACCAACGTCAGTTTTGATCTCGCTGCCCTCGCGAAGGACGGGACGCCGTTGGAGGACGTCCGGTCGCAGCACCCTCAACTGTGGGAAACAGTCGGCCGCCTGAGCGACGCCATGGACCACATCGATGAGCTCACAGCAGCCGTGGACACCAAGGCGGCCCCAACAGACACGTTGTGAGGCCCGCTGTGCGGGGATGTCGAGCGGGCCTCGCAACAGAAGCCAGTACGGCGTTTACAAAATTTGTTGGCGATTCACCTAACGCCCTTTTGAACGGTGCCGATAGCTGTTGCTGAGCAGGGATCGCTCGATGCTTGGCCACGGATTGGCCTTTGAACACCACCAGGTGAGGACTTTGTGCTTGAATCCGTGACCTCCGTCGCCTTGGCCAGCGCCATGGACGCGCTTTCGTTGCGCCAACGGACCATCGCCAACAACATCGCGAACGTCAACACGCCCAATTACACGGCCAAGCGCGTCTCCTTCGAGGACCAGTTGGCTGCATCGGTCCGCTCCGGAGATGGCACCGTCAACGCCTCGATCTCACCTTCGGACGAACCAACCCGCACGGACGGTAACAACGTCAACCTGGACACCGAGACGCTTTCCAACATCGATACCGTGCTGCGGTACCAGTTCGCCGCGAGGGCAGTTGCCGGGGAATTCACGTCCCTTCGCACGGCCTTGAGGACCAACTGATGACCTTCGACGCAATCGGAATCGCCGGCTCCGCACTCACCGTCCACCGCAAGTGGCTCGATGCCGTTTCGGACAACCTCGCCAACATGAACAACGCTTCGCGGACGGACGGCCAAGTGTTCCGTGCCCGCTACATCGAGGCCGCCGAGGGCAACGACGGCCAAGGCGTGTACGTCAAGAGCACGCCGCTGGGCGATGCGACCGGCAGGATCGTCTACCAGCCGGACCACCCCCTGGCCGACGCCAACGGGAATGTGAAGTACCCGGACATCGATCTGGCCGAACAGATGGGCACACTGATCGTCGCCCAGCGCGGCTACCAAGCCAACGCGCAAGTAGTGGACCGCGCCCGTGAAACGTACCTGGCAGCACTTGAGATAGGAAAATCCTGATGGCCCTGGGTCCTGTTGAGAGCGTCCAAGGCGTCAGCGGAACCGGGTATCTGGGCAGTGCCAAGCCAACCAGCACCAGCGGTGACTTTGGCACGGCCCTGACTGGCGCCGTCGACGATTTGCAGTCCTTGCAGTCGGCCTCCAAGGAACTGGCCGTGTCCGCAGTGACGGGCAACCTCGATGACATCCACAAGGCAACGCTTGCTGCCACTCGCGCCCAAGTGACGTTCGAGCTGGTCGCAGCGGTGCGCAACAAGGGTGTTGACGCGTTCAACGAGATCATGAGGATGCAGGCCTGATGCCACCGGCGATTTCCCAGTTCTTCCGCAAGCTCGGCAGCGGGATGCAGGCGTTCAGCCCTGCCCAGCGCACCCTCGCCATCCTGGGTGTTGCAGTGTTGGTCCTGGGCGGCGTGGCATTGACCGCCTGGCTGGGGAAGCCCGCATACTCACCGCTGTTTTCGGGGTTGAAGGACACGGACGCCAACAGCATCGTGGAGCAGCTCCGCAAGGACAACATTCCCTACGAACTGAGCAACGGCGGATCCACCATCCTGGTCCCCGAAGACAAGGTGTACGACGAACGCCTGAAGGCCGCTGCGGCCGGGCTGCCCACGGCCGCGGCCACGGGTTACTCCTTGCTGGACAAACTGGGTGTCACGTCCTCGGAGTTCCAGCAATCCGTAACTTACAAGCGCGCACTTGAAGGGGAACTCAGCACCACCATCCAGGCCATGGACGGCGTGAAGTCCGCGGCCGTGCAGCTCGCCATTCCGGAGAAGTCGGTGTTCGTCTCCACCACGCCGGAAGCCACGGCCTCGGTGTTCGTGCAGACCCAGCCGGGCACCACGTTGTCCTCGGACAAGGTCCAGGCCATTGTGCACTTGACCTCCGCGGCCATCGAGAACCTGAAACCCACCAACGTCTCGGTAGTCGATTCGCAGGGCAACGTGCTCTCCACGGTTGGTGCCGGGGCCACGGGGTCTTCGTCCAAGCAGGCAACGGACTACCAGCAACGCACCTCGGATGCCGTCCGGTCCGTCCTGGACAGCGTGGTGGGTCCGGGGAACGCCACCGTGGCCGTGGCCGCGGATGTCACCGCGGAATCCGCCCAGCAGCGCAGCGAAACCTTCACTCCCGCCACCAACACCCCGGCACTGAGCGAGTCCACCAAGACCGAGAAGTACACGGGCACCGGCGGCGGCGCATCGGGTGTGCTTGGCCCGGACAACATTGCTGTTCCCGGCGGCACGGCGGCCAATGGTTCCTACGATTCCAGCGACACCACCAAGAACAACGCGGTCAACAAAGTCACCGAAGACCGGACCATCCCGCAGGGGGCCGTCAAGCGCCAGACCATCTCGGTTGCCATCAACCAGTCCGCCGCCGGGGGAGTGAACGTTGACTCCGTCCGCGCGTTGGTGACTGCCGCTGCGGGCATCGACACTGCCCGCGGCGATGTGGTCACGGTGGAGGTCCTGCCGTTCAGCACAGCCGCGGCGGACAAGGCGGCACAGGCACTCGGCACTGCCCAGGCGGATGCCGAGGCTGCCAAGGACGCGGCGCTCATGAACACCCTCATCATGGCCGGAAGCATCCTCCTCGCGGCGATCGCGCTGATCGTAACGGTGCTGATCATCCTCAAGCGCCGCCAGCAACGCGAACCAGTGGACCTCGGCGAACGCATGGACTACGAGGCACTGCCCGAAGCCATCCCCACGCCTGCAATTGCCGGGCCGCCCACCACGGCCATCGAGCTCACCTCCATCCAGCCCGTAGCCCCGCTGGAACCCACTCCGGCCCTGCCTGTGCCCGGCTCCGAAGCACTCGACGGCGAGCTCAAGCGGGCCCAGATCGAGGCCATGGTGGCAGACAACCCGGCCCGCACCGCGGAGTACTTGCGGGGACTCATGGACGAAAGGCAGTCGGTGTGAGCCTCCCGGAAGCCTCAGCCCTGAACGGGGTGCAGAAGGTGGCGGTGGTGCTCATGCAGATGAGCCCAACGAGTGCTGCAGCGGTCATGGCCCAGTTCTCCGAGTCCGAGGCGGAGGACATCGCCGCAGAGATCGTCCGTCTCCGCCGCGTCTCCTCCGTGGTGGCGGACCACGTCATCAACGAGTTCCACGGACTGGCCGTCAGTGGCCGCCGCACTGCCCGCGGCGGCCAGGAATTCGCCGTCGGACTTCTTGAAGCGTCCTTCGGCGCGGACAAAGCCGCAGGCTTCATGGACCGCCTCGCTTCAACCATGGCCGGGAAGTCCTTCGAGTTCCTGGAAATGATGGACCCCGGGCAGATCCTGGCGTTGATTGACGGGGAACTGCCGCAAACCATCGCACTGATCCTGGCGCACCTGCGTCCCGGGAAGGCATCCGCCGTCATGTCCGGATTGGGCGATTCACAGCGCATCGACGTCGCCCGCTGCATCGCGACCATGGGCTCGGCCTCCCCGGAAGCCGTGGGAATCGTGGCGGAAACGCTCAAGATCCGCGCGGGTGCCGTGATGTCGCAACGGAAAACCAACGAGATTGTCGGCGGCATCCAGCCGCTGGTGGACATCATCAACCGCTCGGACGTCAACACCGAACGCTCCGTGCTGGACGGACTGGGCACCGTGGACCCGGACCTGGCCACCGAAGTACGGGCACGGATGCTGACGTTCGTGGACATCGTGAAACTGGAACCGCGGGACATCCAGCAGATCCTGCGCGGAGTCAGCGCCGACGTGCTGGCCGTTGCCATGAAAGGCGCCCCGCCAGTGGTACTGGACACGGTCCGCGCCAACATGTCCGGCCGCAACCTGGAGATCCTCGAATCGGAGATGGCTTCATCCGGTCCAGTCCGCGCCTCCCAGGTAGAGGAAGCACGGGCGGACATTGTCAGGTCCATCCGCGAGCTCGAGGCCGAGGGTGCCATTGTGGTCCGGCGCGGGGACGAGGACGACTTTGTCTACTGAGCCCTACACCCGCGTCACGTTCCCGGAACTCCGCACGGAGCAACCTTCCGCGGACCGGGGATTCACCCAGGGCCACGCTGCCGGCTACGCGGCCGGGATGCAGGCCGCGGCAGCAGAACAGCGCCGCCTGCGGGAACAGTTGCTCGCTGAGCACGCGGACATGCTCGACGCCGGGCGCTCGGCTGTTGCGCGTGCCGTCACCGTCCTGGAGGCGGCGGCTTCGGCCGCGCAACGCCGCCAGGAGGTTGCCGTGGGTCAGATTGAGGATGCGCTGGCAGCCGGTGCGTTGGAACTTGCCGAGGCGATTCTCGGCTACGAGCTTGCCCACGGAGAACGGACTGCCCGGGCTGCACTCGATCGCGCGCTCGGACATGGCAACGGAACCGTGACTGCCGTTCGCCTGCACCCCGGTGACATGGCCGCCTTGGAAGCCGCCGGCGTCGTGCCTCCGAGCGGTGTTGAACTCAAGGCCGATCCCACACTCAACCCGGGCGACGCCGTCGGCGACTATCCGCACGGGTGGATCGACGCGCGGCTGGGATCCGCGCTGGACCGGGCGCGGCAGGCGCTGCTGGGCGGCGTGGCGTGAGGGGCCTCGCGGCCGCCGTTGCCGCAGCGGCGCCGCAACGCGTGGGAACAGTGACATCCGTGCTGGGGCTCGGGCTGGAAATCGCCGGCTTGGAATGCGCGGTCGGTGAGCTGGTCACCGTGGGCGCGGGAGCTGACACGATCGACGCCGAGGTTGTGGCCTCCGTTCCCGGGGGAGTGCGGTGCATGCCCCTGGGCCGGCTGACGGGCATCGCCGCCGGAGCTCCGGCGCGGGCTGCCGGGAATTCGGTGTTGGTTCCTACCGGTGCCGGCTTGTTCGGGCGCGTGCTGGATGCGCTCGGCAGGCCGATTGACGGGAAAGGACCCTTGCTCTGCGCCGGCAAGGTGCCGTTGGACCAGGAAGCGCCGAATGCCATGCGCCGGGCCCGCATCGACACCCCGCTCCAAACCGGAGTCCGTGTGCTGGACACCCTCTGTACCCTGGGGCGCGGGCAACGCCTTGGATTGTTCGCCGGATCGGGCGTGGGCAAGTCCTCGCTGCTGTCCATGGTGGCGCGGGGTACTGACGCCGAGGTCTCCGTGATTGCCTTGGTAGGGGAACGCGGCCGTGAAGTGCGCGAGTTCCTCGAAGACGACCTCGGCGCCGAAGGCCTGGCGCGTTCCGTGGTGGTGGTCGCTACCTCCGACGAACCCGCGCTCATGCGGCTCCGGGCAGCAGTCACGGCAACCCGGATCGCAGAGTCGTTCCGCGAATCGGGGCAGGACGTGGTGCTGATGATGGACTCCTTGACGCGCGTCGCCATGGCCCAACGCGAAATCGGCCTCTCCGCAGGCGAGCCGCCCGCGACACGCGGGTACCCGCCGTCGACCTTTTCCGTGCTGGCGAGGCTCCTGGAACGTGCCGGGACCGCGGAAACCGGCTCCATCACCGGCATCTACACAGTCCTGGTGGACGGGGACGACCACAACGAACCCATCGCCGATGCCGCGCGTTCCATCCTGGACGGCCACGTGGTCCTCGACCGGAAGCTCGCCGTCACCGGGCATTTCCCCTCGGTGGATGTGCTGGGCTCGGTGTCCCGTGTGGCGTCGAAAGTTGTTGCACCCGAGCATGCCGCGCTCGCCGTTGCGTTGCGGAGGGTCCTCGCGGCCCGACGCGGAGCGCAGGACCTGATCGACGTCGGGGCGTACCGGCACGGCAGCAACCCGCTGGTGGATGCTGCCCTGGACAACGAGGCCGCCATCAACCAGTTCCTGCGCCAAGGGATGGGCATGCCTTCCTCATTTGGCGAATCCTGGGCGGCTTTGTCCAGGCTGTCTTCCCTTTTCGGCGTGGAAGGATCCGCATGAACCGACAATTCTCCCTGGCCGGGCTGCTCAGGCTGCGGCAGGCCGAGCAGAAGGCTGCCGAATCCGGCCTGGCCACGGCGAACTCGCGGTCATCCTCTGTGCGTGAACGGCGGGCCGAAGCCCGTGCAGCCCTGGCGGATTCGTCGGGTTCCGTTGGTTCGCTGGGGGATTCTGCCTCCTTGCTGGCCATTGCCGCCGCGCGTGCCGCCTCGCAGAGCATGCTTGCCGAACTCGATGCCCTGGCTGCTGTTGCGGACGCCGAGGCCGCGGCTGCCCGGGACGAGTACACCGAGGCCAAGCGCAGGGCCGTTGGACTGGAAAAACTCGAAACCCGCCACGACGCCGCCTTCCTCGCCGCCGAACTCCACGCCGAACAAGGCGCCCTGGACGAGATTGCCTCCGCCGCGTGGCACCGGAAGGCCGGCTCGTGAGCATGGTTGAGGCGCTGGGCCGGATCCAGAGCATTGAGGCGTCCCTGCAGCAGTTGTCCGAGCGTTCGGCTGCTGCCGCTTCGGGTGCCGCCGCTGCATCTTCCGCCTCATCCGCCTCTTTTGCCTCGGCGCTCAGTTCGGCGACGGGGACCTCCGACGTTTCCGCCCTGCTCTCCGCCGCAGGAAGCACGACGGCGGTCACCGCAGGAAGCACGACGGCGGTCGCCCCTTCTGCCGCTACCGGCAGCGCCGCCGGGGGAGTCACGGGTGACGCCGTGGTTGCTGCAGCCAAGAAGTACATCGGTGTGCCCTACGTATGGGGTGGGACCAACCCGGCTACGGGAATGGACTGCTCCGGCTTTGTGCAGCGGGTGTTCAAGGACCTGGGGGTTGAGTTGCCCCGCGTGGTGAGCGACCAGATGCAGAAAGGCACGCCGGTGGCCTCCCTCGCCGAGGCCAAGCCCGGGGACCTGCTGGTGAGCTACGGTGGCAACCACATCTCCATCTACTTGGGGAACGGCAAGGCCATCGATGCGCCCGTACCCGGACAGACCATCCAGATCCGCGATGCCTGGGAGAAGTACTCCAACCTGACCTCCATCCGCCGGATCGTCCCGGCTGGAGGTTCGTGATGCAGGTGCTCGGCTGGTCCCCGAAGGGTCCCCTGGCGGGCCTTTTGGGTGGCACGGATGCTTCCAGCGTTGCGGACGGGTCCTTCGATGCCGTGCTGGGCGGGATGCTGGAGACCCCTGCCACGGGCGGAGGAGTTGGGACCTTCGGTGGTGCGGGCTCCGGTGGTGCGGGCTCCGGGGGTTCAGGCGCGGTGCCCTCCGAGGCTGCGTCGTCCGAGGCGGCATCCTTAGCTGCTGCGTCCGGTGCTACGTCCGGCCGATTCGTGGGCTTGCTGCAGGGTGTGCCGGGCGCACGGCATGATGGGCAGCGCGGCATCGAATCGGAGCTATCCGGTGCTGGGAAGTCTGACCACTTAGACGACTCCCTGTCTGGCCGATTCGTGGGTTCGCTGCGGAATGTGCCGGGCGCGCGGCATGATCGGCAGCGGGGCATCGAAATGGCCGACGGTGTTGCGTCGTCCACCGTCCGTTTAGACGACTCCCTGTCCATTCGACGACTCCTGCCGTCTTCTACGCAGGTACCCGTCGAAACGGTCTCGGCTTCGAGCCTCGAGTCCGGCGGCGGTGTGCCTGTTGCCGGCATGACAGGCGTTGGCCGGGGCCAGGGTGGTGCCGGGATTGCGGGTTCGGGCACGGATGCGGCGGAGGGTACGTCCGGCCGATTCGTGGGTTCGCTGCAGGGTGTGCCGGGCGCACGGCATGATCGGCAGCGGGGCATCGAAATGGCCGACGGTGTTGCGTCGTCCACCGTCCGTTTAGACGGGTCGCTGTCCATTCGACGACTCCTGCCGTCTAGTGCACAGGAAGCCGTCGAAACGGGCTCGTCTTCGAGCCTCGTGTCCGGCGGCGGTGTGCCTGTTGCCGGCATGACAGGCGTTGGCCGGGGCCAGGGTGGTGCCGGGATTGCGGGTTCGGGCACGGATGCGGCGGAGGGTACGTCCG
>NZ_JBIVGD010000018.1:0-13873 GCF_044748465.1 Paenarthrobacter sp. NPDC089988 | reverse complement strand
CGGCCGATTCGTGGGTTCGCTGCAGGGTGTGCCGGGCGCACGGCATGATCGGCAGCGGGGCATCGAAATGGCCGACGGTGTTGCGTCGTCCACCGTTCGTTTAGACGACCCGCTGTCCATTCGACGACTCCTGCCGTCTAGTGCACAGGAAGCCGTCGAAGGGGGCTCGGCTTCGAGCCCCCTGTTCGGCGGTGTACCTGGTGTCGTCGGGACAGGCGTTGGCGGTGGCCGAAGTGGTGCTGTGCTCGCTGGAGTTGTCCAGGGCTCAGGGATGTCCAGTGGGGTGGGCTCCGCAGCGGCGATGTCTGCTGGTGGCTCCTTGGCCGGTTTGGGCTCAGATGTCGACGCTTCGTCCGGCCGATTCGTGGGCTCGCTGCGGAATATGCCGGGCGCACGGCATGATCCGCAGCGGGGCATCGAATCGGCCGACGGTGTTGCATCGTCCAACGGTCGTTTAGACGACTCCCTGTCCATTCGACGACTCCTGCCGTCTAGTGCACAGGAAGCCGTCGAAACGGGCTCGGCGGTCGTAGCCGACCCCGGCACGGCCGTCGCTCAGCCAGCCACTCCGGGAGTCGAGGCAGCGCCTCAGCCAAGCGCCGCCGTCGTGCACCCCAGCGGGAAAGCGGCACCGGGCCAAACCGCGCCGGGTCAACCCGGGCCGGAGGGCTCCCACCATGCCCGGGCTGCTCTGGACCAAGCTGCGCTCGTCCAAGCCGCACCGGACCGGGCTGCACTGGACCAAGCTGTACTCGTCCAAGCCGCACCGGACCCGGCTGCTCTGGACCAAGCTGTACTCGTCCAAGCCGCGCCGGGTCAGTCCGGGCCGGAGGGCTCCCACCATGCCCGGGCTGCTCTGGACCAAGCTGTACTCGTCCAAACCGCACCGGGCCAAGCAACACCAGTGCAACCCACACCAGCACAGCCCACGCAGACCCAGCCCCCAAACCCGGGACAGCTGCACCAACAATCACTGAACCACCCGCCCCTGAACCACCAGCTCGCCCAACCCCTGTTCGAGTTGGCCTCAGCCAAGCCCGGGGAGCACGTGATGACGCTGCGCGTGTCGCCGGAGGATTTGGGGCCGCTGACTGTGCGGGCTCACATCGACCACGCGGGCGTGCGGATCGAGCTGTTCGCCGCGGGGGACGCCGGACGGGAAGCGGTCCGCCACGTGCTGCCGGAACTCCGTCGGGGCCTGGAGGACGCCGGGGCCACACTGAACCTGTCGTCGCAGGACAGCCCGCAGGACAGTCCCCACGACAACCCGCAGGATGCCCCTACGGACAGGGGAGACCAACGGCGCCACGAACCGGTTTTCCAAGCACAGGCGCCCCAAAACGTCGCAACCGGACGTGAACCGGAGCAACCAAAGCATGACCCCGAAACCAACCGGCTCGACATCCTCGTCTGACGCAAAGGAGAGAACAGCATGACCGTCCAAGCCATACCCAGCGCGGTACAAGCCACCACCGGCCAAACCGTGCGCAAGCCCGTCCAGACGATGGATTCCGAGGTCTTCATGCAGTTGCTGGTAACGCAGCTGAGGTACCAGGATCCCAGCGCGCCGATGGACACCAACCAGATGATGAGCCAGTCGGTCCAGTTGTCCATGATGGAGAAAATGACCGAGCTCACGGCAGGTTCCAAGGAGAGTTTCTCGCTCCAGATGCGCACGGCTGCGGCCCAGATCATCGGGACCACGGTGGACTACGCGCTCGCCGACGGAACCAAGGGGTCCGGCGTTGCAACCTCAGTGTCCTTCGCTGACGGAGTTCCGCTGGTCAGCATCGGCGACAAAAAGGTCCCGCTGGACAACATCACCGGCATCACCGCCGGGACACCAACCGCCTAAACACCCGCCGCCTAAACACCCTGAACACAGCACAACACACAGACCCCCGAAGAAAGGCAACACCATGCTCCGTTCGCTGTACTCCGGAATTTCCGGCCTCCGCGCCCACCAGACCATGCTCGACGTCACCGGCAACAACATCGCCAACGTCAACACCACGGGCTTCAAGTCCTCGTCCGCGCAGTTCCAGGACACCTTGTCGCAGATGACGCAGGGCGCCGCGGCACCCCAGGAAGGAACGGGCGGCTCCAACCCCGCCCAGGTGGGCCTGGGTGTAAGGGTGGCCGGCGTGAGCACCAACTTTGGCCAGGGCTCGTCGCAGAGCACCGGCCGCGGCACGGACCTGATGATTTCGGGCGAGGGCTTTTTCGTGACGGCAAAGGGAACGCAGCAGTTCTACACCCGCGCGGGCAACTTCCAACTGGATGCGGCCGGCCGTTTGACCACGCCCGACGGCGGCATCCTCCAGGGCTGGTCCGCCGCCAATGGCGCGGTGAACGTGGGAGGACTCACTGGTCCGATCACGCTGTCCCCGAACACTACTGCTCCTGCAGTGGCCACCACGGCCGCCTCACTGGGCGGCAACCTGCCTTCGGACGCAGCCGTGGGCACCTCGCTGGAGCGCCAAGTCAAGGTATTCGACGGCAACGGTGCTGAGCGCGCACTCACGCTCACGTTCAGCCGCACGAACACGGGCTGGAGCGTTGCCGGTGCCGACGCCAACGGTGCCACGGGTTCGGGTGCCCTGACCTTCACTAATGGTGCCCTGACGTCCGGCGGCTCATTGAACGTGGGCGGGATCAACGTTGATCTAGGCGCGGTCACCGGGTTCGCGCAGCTGAACACCCTGACGGTAACGGGCCAGAACGGCGCCGAGGCCGGCAAGCTAGAGTCGTTCACCTTGGCTGCCGACGGTTCCCTGGTGGGCGCCTTCAGCAACGGCAGCACCCAGGTACTGGCCAAGGTGGCGCTGGCCAAGTTCACCAACGCCGAGGGACTGGAGAGAGCCGGCGGCTCGTCCTACGTTGCCACGGCCAACTCCGGCGCAGCCCAGCTCGGTGTCCCCGGCGACGCAGGCTTGGGCTCACTCACCTCCGGTTCCTTGGAGATGTCCAACGTGGACCTGTCCCAGGAGTTCACCAACCTGATTGTGGCCCAGCGCGGCTTCCAAGCGAACGCCCGCATCATCACCACCTCGGACGAGGTCCTGCAGGAACTGAGCAACCTGAAGCGTTAACCGGCAGCGGATCCTGCCCCCATGCCAACCCGCATGGACCAACAGGGCAGGATCCGCTAACGCTCCGCCCTTCCCGGCCGACAGTAGGAAGTACAGCCATCCCAAGCCAAAGCAGAACAGCACATGATCGTCGTCACCCGCCTCAACGGCACACGCTTCGCCGTCAATCCGGACATCCTAGAACGGATCCATGAAAGTCCGGATACGCATCTGGTGACGCTCGACGGCGCCGCTTACGTGGTGCGCGAATCGCTGGTTGAGGTGGTGGAACTGATCGCTGAGTACCGGGCAAGTGTGCTGCGGCGGGCACAGGACCTCCCGCGGGTGGCAGGTTACCCACTCAGCCTGGTGCCCCAGGCGAACGAACAACACGACCCCCGAAACGGAAGGTAGCCCGTGACAATCTTCGGTCTGCTGCTCGCCTTTGCCTCCGTGGTGGTCATGGTCACCCTGGAGCACGCCAACCTGATGTCCCTGCTCCTGCCGGCTCCCATGGTGCTGGTTTTCGGGGCAACCATTGCCGTGGGGTTGGCCGGCAACACCCTCCCGGACGTCATCCAGTCCTTCAAGCAGGTCCCCAAGGTCTTCATGGGCAAGCCGGCCAAGGCCAGCGCGAGCATCGATGAACTGGTCCGCTTGGCGGAGAAAGCCCGCGGCGAGGGTTTGCTGTCCTTGGAGGAGGAAGCCAACAACGCCAAGGACCCGTTCCTTGCCCGCTCCCTGCAGAACATTGCCGATGGCACGGATGCCGAGGAACTCCGCCTCCTCATGGAGGACGAGATAGATACCCGCATGCGCGCCGACCACGTGGCCTCCAAGTTTTTCGCAGCCTTGGGTGGCTATGCGCCCACCATCGGCATCATCGGCACCGTTGTGTCCCTGACCCACGTGCTGGAGAACCTGTCCTCGCCGGACCACCTGGGCCCGATGATCGCCGCAGCCTTCGTCGCTACCCTGTGGGGCCTGCTCTCGGCCAACTTCATCTGGCTCCCCATCAGCGCCAAGCTCAAGCGCCTCTCCGAACTTGAGGTGGAGCGGATGAACCTGCTCATGGAGGGCCTGCTCGCGGTGCAGAGCGGTACCCAGCCGCTGCTCCTGGCGGAGCGCCTCCGCGCCATGGTTCCGGCGGATGCCAAGTCCAAATCCAAGGGCACCAAGGACAAAGCGGACGACGGCGGCAAGACCGGCAAGCTGACAGCGTCAAGGGCCGCATGAGGCAGCGCAGGAAACGTGGCGCGCAACTCGAAGAGCACCATGTGGACGAACGCTGGATGGCGTCCTACATGGACATGGTCACGGTGCTCATGTGCATGTTCATTGTGCTCTTTGCCATGTCTTCCGTGGACCAGATCAAGTTCGAGAAGCTCCGAAATTCCTTGGCCACGGGCTTCGGGACGGAGATCAGCCAGAAGGTGGACACAGCCAGCGGCGTGGTTGTCCCGGGCGAACTGACTACCTCCAATGGTGAAGGATTCTCCCCACTGGACCTGGCCACGCAGGAGGTCAACAAACTCACTGCCTTGCAGGGGGCCATGCAGACCCAGCTTCAATCCCAGGGTCTGGATAAGAACGTCGAGTTCGTAGTGGGTGAGCGTGGCCTGACCGTGAAACTGGTGGGCTCGCAGACGTTCTTCCAGCCGGACATGCCGGACCTGACACCCAAAGCCATTCAGATCCTCACGGCCATCGCGCCGACCGTTGTCGGTTCCGGGCTCGAAGTGATGATCGAGGGCCACGCGGCCAAGGGGTACACCGCCTACGCCTCCACGTGGGAACTGTCCGCGGCGAGATCGGTGAACGTCCTCCGGTTCTTCGTGGACCAGTCCGGAATGCCGGCAGCCAAGATCGGGGCTGTCGCCTTCGGCTCGGCACGGCAGGTGACGGACGACTCCACCGAAGAGCTCATGGAACTGAACCGGCGCGTGGACGTGGTGCTGGTGTCGAACCGGCCGGAGGATATCCGCGCGCTCATCCCGCAAGCCATCGAGGCGCAGACGCATGACTCGGCGGCTGCGGCCAAGGCAGCGAAGTAGGCAGGAACGAAGTAGGCAGGAACGAAGTAGGCCGGAAACAGGGGATAAAACAGCCTTACACGGGCAATTTACCTGCCGATAGTGCCATCCGTGGGAGATCAGCAAGATCGCGCGGCCGAACGCCAGCGCACTGTGGACGTCTATGACTTCCGCAGGCCCACAACCCTGCCCCGCCAGCACAGCCGTGTCCTGGAAGTGGCTTTCGAGACCTTCGCCCGGCAATGGGGCACCCAGCTCACGGCCAAGGTCAGGCTGAAATCCACGGCCACGCTGGAGCAGTTGAGCATGCAGAGCTACGACGAGTACTCCGCTTCCCTTCCCTCGGTGACCTCCATGGTGCTGTGCCGGATCGAGGACAGCGATTCCCGCCTGGTGATCCAGTTCCCGGCAACGGCGGCCTTGTCCTGGTTGAGCCGCATGCTGGGTGGCTCTGCGGACACGGCCGTGCCCGAGCGGAAGTTCACGCAAATCGAGCATGCCCTCGTCTCCCGCATGGTGGAGGAGGTCCTTGAGGACCTGAAGTACTCCCTGGGCAACCTCTTGACGCAGTCCGTGACCATGGACGGCATCCAGTACAACTCCCAGTTCGCCCAAGCGGCTGCGCCGTCCGAGCTGATGATTGTGGCCGGTTTCAGCGTGAACGTCGGCGAGACCCAGTGCGCCGCCACCCTCGCCCTTCCCGCGGACGTCCTGCTCAGCAAGCTGGGCGACGTGAACCCCACCGTCCACAGCGTGGACAACGAGGCCTTGGTCCGCACCCAGCTCGCCCAGGTACCAGTCGATGTCGCCATCCAGTTGACCCCCGCGCAGGTGACTCCCGCGCAGATCCTGGAACTCGCCGTCGGCGATGTCCTGCCGCTTCCGCACCTGGAAAACCGGCCGTTCGACGTCACCATCAACGGTACCCGCCTGGCCACTGCCGCCGCCGCCAGGCACGGCTCCCGCGCCGCCGCCGTCATTGTCACAACCGAGGAGCACCAGCGATGAGCATCACCCTGACCCTGCAGGAAGCGGCAGCCGAGCGACTGGCCCAGCACCTGCCGGCTTCGTCGCTGCTGACGGTGGCGGGGATCGTCCCCGCCGAAGCGGCCGCCGCCTACGCTTCGCCCGCGGTCACGGCGACGTTTGTGGGCGCCTCCACGGCCGACTTTGCGTTGCTGCTGGTGGACAACTCCTTCCTGGCCGCAGCCAGCGGAGCCGTGGTGGGGGCGCAGTTCTCGGCAGGCGACGTCTTGCGTCCCGCGTTGGAACAGGCAGCGTCGGCGTTCGACGCCGGTGTGCTGGGGGAGCTGCGCGAGGCAGATGCCGCGGGGCTGCTGCAGGACCCCGCCACTGTGGTCTTTGAGTTGAGCGACGGGGGAGCCCCGTTCGGTTGGTTCGCCGTCCGCGTCCGGGATAACGACGCCGGTCCCTCCCGCGGCGCCCAGGACGCCGATGTCTCTGCCCGCCTCGGCCTCATCAGCAACGTGGAGATGGCCCTGACCGTGGAGATCGGCAGGACGCGGATGTCCGTGCGTGACGCCCTGGCACTGGAACCGGGCAAGGTGATCGAGCTTGACCGTTCGGCCGGGGCTCCGGCGGACGTCCTGCTCAACGGACGCCTGATCGCGCACGGCGAGGTTGTGGTGGTGGACCAGGACTATGCCGTGCGCATCACCCGGATCCTGGACGGGGCAGAGGGAACGTTCTAGATGGATTCCTTCATCCTGGGGCTTCGGGTGGTTGTTGCCCTTGGCGCCGTGCTGGCCGTGATCTGGCTGCTGCAGCGCCGGCTCGGCAAAGGCAAGGGCCGTCGCCGTGCCGATTCCACGCTGAGCGTCGTGAGCCGCCAGGCCCTGGGGCAGAAGGCTTCCGTGGTGGTGGTGGACGCGGGAGACAAGCGGTTCCTGCTGGGCGTCACCGAGCACAATGTCAGGGTCCTGCACACCAGCGACGCTCCTGTGATGGCTGCCGAGGTAGTGGAATCCCCGCCGCAGAAGGTCATCGAGGAGCAAAGCTTCGCCCAGCTCTTCCGGCAGGCGTCGGCGGAAGCTGTTCCCCGGACTGAGTTGGTCACAGGTCAGATCCCCGTGGTCCGGCGCCGGGCGGACCTGCACCGGCGCACTCCTGCCCAGGCCCACCCCCTGCACGGTTCCATCCTTTCCGCTTCCACGTGGCGCCAGGCCTCCGATGCCTTCAGGGGACGCCGCAATTGATCCATTCCGTGTGTTCCGGGGTCTTCGGTTTCCTCCCGGCAACACAACAGCCAGCAGCATCACAACGGCCACGCCCGGCTCAGCGGGTGTGGCTGGTGGCGCTGTGGGCACTCCTGCTTGCCGTCGTCCTGGTGTGGGTTGGTACGGCTGCGGCACATGCGGCGCCCATCGATCCCACTGCTCCCACTCCGCCCACCCCGCCGGCGGCACCGGAGTCCGGCGGCAACGTCAGCATCAACATCAACGGCCTGGACGGCGCACCCTCCTCGGCGGTGGTCACGCTCATTGGGATCACCTTGCTGTCCGTGGCCCCGGCTTTGCTGCTGATGATGACCTCGTTCACCAAGATCTTCGTGGTGCTTGCCATGACCCGGAATGCCCTGTCACTCCCGGCTATTCCGCCCAACCAGGTCCTCGCTGGACTGGCCCTCTTCCTTTCCCTGTTCGTCATGTGGCCGGTGGTTTCTGACATCAATACGGTGGCGGTCCAGCCCTACCTGAACGGAGGACTGGACTTCAACGGAGCAATGTCCGCCGGGTGGACGCCGCTGCAGCACTTCATGCTGGCCCACACCCGCGAAGAAGACATCGCCCTCATGACCAGGGCCGCCAACATGGACAACCCGGCCAACCCCGAGGCCGTTCCGTTGCAGACACTGGTTCCGGCCTTCATGATTTCCGAGCTGCGGGCCGCGTTCATCATCGGCTTCGTGATCTTCATTCCGTTCCTGGTGATCGACCTCGTGGTCTCGGCGGCGCTGATGTCCATGGGCATGATGATGCTTCCGCCCGTGATGATCTCGCTGCCCTTCAAGATCCTGCTGTTCGTGCTGGTGGACGGTTGGGGTCTGGTGATCATGTCCCTGATCCAGAGTTATGCGAGCGGCTGATGGATACCAACGCCGTCCTGGACATTTGCCTCCAGGCCATGATCGTGGCCGCCAAGCTGGCCGCGCCCACGCTGGTCACCGCGCTGGTGGTTGGCCTGGCCATTTCGCTCCTGCAATCCATCACCCAGTTGCAGGAGGCCACCCTTTCTTTCGTCCCGAAGGCCGTGGCAGTAGCCATCGCCCTGGTGGTGTGCGGCCACTGGATGATCTCGGAGATGGTCACGTTCACCAATGAGCTCTTCGCCCGCATTCCCGGGCTGATCGGTGGCGCGTGAGGTGGACATCCCCATCGACCAGTCCTGGATCCAGGTCCTCTTGCTGGCCTCGGTCCGCATGACGGCCTTCCTGGTGGTGGCTCCGCCCTTTGCCCACCACGCCATTCCGGCCCGGATCAAGGCCATGCTCGGCATCGGCCTGGGCCTGGCTGTCTCGCAGCGGCTCTCCGCCGACGCCGTCCCCAAGGACACGGCGGGCTTTATCACGGCCGTCATCCTGGAACTCGTTACGGGCCTGGTCCTGGGCTTCCTGGTGATGGCCGTGTTCGCTGCGATCCAATCGGCGGGCAGCCTGGTTGACCTGTTCAGCGGCTTCCAGATGGCCCAGGCTTTCGACCCCCAAATGATGGTCAATGGCGCCCAGTTCACCCGGCTGCTGCAGATGGCTGCCCTTGCGTTGCTCTTCGCCTCGGACGGTTACCAGTTGGTCATCGGCGGCCTCACGGGCAGCTTCAACGCGCTCCCGCTGGCTGGCGGCATCGACCTCAGCAAACCGGTCGACGCGATGATCGGCGCGGTGACCGGCATGTTCATCTCCGCGGTCCAGATCGCAGGCCCGCTGCTGGTGGTCCTGGTGCTGGCCGACGTCGGACTTGGCCTCCTCACTCGCGTGGCTCCGGCACTGAACGCTTTCTCGCTCGGGTTCCCGCTCAAGATCTTCATCACGTTGGCCTTGGCCGGTTTCCTGTTCCTGGCCCTGCCGCGGCTGGTCGCGAACCTGGCAGAGCAGGCCGCAAGGACCGTATTGGGGGTGGGCTAGTGGCGGACTCACAGGAGAAAACCGAGCAAGCCACGGACAAACGCATGCGCGAGGTCCGCCAGAAGGGCCAGCTTTCCAGGTCCCAGGACCTCATGGCCTGGCTGGCTGTTGGCGGTGCCGCGGCGATGCTCCCGGCCACTATCGGCCACGCCTCCAATGCGGCCGTCGACCAACTGTTCACGGTCAAGAGCGTCATGGCCGATCCCGACCCCGCCAAAGCCATTGCCGCGCTGGAGGACGGACTGGGTTCCCTCGCCGGCATCCTCGGTCCTTTGCTCCTGGTGGTCACGGTGGTGGTGCTCGCCGGTTCCGCCCTCCAAGGCGGCATCCGTTTCAAGAACTTCCGCGCCGAGTTCGAGCATTTCAACCTGCTCGCAGGATTCAAGCGGATGTTCGGTGCGCAGGCACTATGGGGAGGTGTCAAAGCGTTGCTGAAGACCGCCGTCGTGGGTCTGGTCCTGTACACCGTGATCCAGGGGCTGATGCCCGTGCTCCTGACCGCGGGCGGACTGCCGGTGGCGGGCGTGCTCGCGGCGGCCGCAGGAGGGATCGGCGCGCTGATCCAGTTCGCGGTGGTGGCTGGTCTCATCCTGGCCGCGGCCGACATTTTCGTGGTGATGCGCCGCAACCGGAAGAAGACCCGGATGTCCAAGAAGGAAGTCCAGGACGAGAACAAGAACACCGACGGTGACCCCCTGGTCAAGTCCCACCGGCGTTCCCGCCAACTGAGCATGAGCCGCAACCGCATGATCGCCTCGATCGCGGACGCCGACGTCGTGCTGGTGAACCCGACGCACGTGGCAGTTGCGTTGAAGTACGACGCCGGCAAATCGGCACCGCGCGTCGTGGCGAAGGGGGCGGGGGTCATTGCTGCCCGCATCAGGGAGGAAGCCGAGAGCAAGGGAGTGCCCATGGTGCAGGACATCCCGTTGGCGCGTGCCCTGCATTCGGCCTGTGAACTGGGACAGGAGATCCCCGTGGAGCTGTACCGGTCGGTGGCCGCGGTCCTGGCCTTCGTGATGTCGCTGAAGAACCGCGGGACATCACGCGGAATCCATCGCATGAAGGAAGGTTTGCTGGCATGAACAACAAGTTCGCCCGGCTTTCAGTGCCGGTAGGGATCGTGGCCATCGTGCTGCTGTTGGTGGTTCCGCTGCCCGCGCCGTTGCTTGATTTCCTGATCGTGTGCAACATCCTGCTGGCCCTCCTGATCCTGCTCACCAGCATGTTCGTGAAGAAGCCCCTGGATTTCTCCGTGTTCCCGTCGCTGCTCCTCGTGGCGACGCTTTTCCGCCTGGGCCTCAACGTGGCCTCCACCAGGCTTGTCCTGGGGCAGGGGTTCGCCGGCCAGGTGATCGAGGCCTTCGGCAAGGTGACCGTTGGCGGATCGTTGATCATCGGGGCCGTGGTGTTCCTGATCCTGGTGGTCATCCAGTTCGTGGTGGTTACCAAGGGTGCCGAACGCGTGGCCGAAGTAGGCGCCCGCTTCACCCTCGATGCCATGCCCGGCAAGCAGATGGCCATCGACGCCGACCTCAACGCCGGACTCATCACGGATGCCGAAGCCCGCAAACGCCGCGCCGAAGTTTCCGCCGAGGCCGATTTCTACGGCGCCATGGACGGCGCGTCCAAGTTCGTCAAGGGCGATGCCATCGCAGGCATCATCATTATCATCATCAACTTCGTGGGCGGCATCGCGATCGGCGTGCTGCAGCGCGGCCAGGACGCTGTGGATGCCCTGAACACCTACGGTCTCCTGACCATGGGTGACGGCCTGGTCACCCAGATCCCCGCTCTGCTCATGGCGGTCTCCACGGGCATGATCGTCACCCGGTCCAACGCCGAGGAGGACATGGGCCGTACGGCGTCCTCGCAGCTGATGCAGTCGCCCAATGCATTGCTGATCGCGGGCCTTGCCGCCGCGAGCATGGCGGTCATTCCGGGCATGCCCATCCTGCCGTTCCTGCTGGTCGGAGCCCTCTTGGTGATCGCATCGCGGCGCGTGGCCGCCCAGCAGAAAGCAGCCGCGGCAGCCCAGGCAGCAGACAACGCCGCAGTGGCCGCCGAGGAGGACCCCAACGAGCGGCTCATGGAAGACATGCGCGTCCACCCCGTGGAAATCCTGCTGGCGCCGGACCTGGTGGACATCGTCTCAGGTGCCTCCGATGACCTCCTGGCCCGGGTCCGGTCCCTGCGCCACAAAATCGCCCTGGAACTTGGCCTCGTTGTCCCGCCCGTCCGGACCCGCGACGCCATGGACCTGCCGCCCTCCACCTATGCCATCCGCATCGCCGGCGTGGAAGCCGGAAGGGGAGTGGCGCCGTCGGGCAAGCTCCTGGCCCTGGGCGAATTCCTGGACGCCCTCCCCGGAACCGCAACAGTTGAGCCCGTCTTTGGCTTGAACGGCAAATGGGTCCCCACGGAAATGCGGCACAGCGCCGAAATGACCGGTGCCACAGTGATCGATCGCGTGTCCGTGCTGGTTACGCACCTGTCCTCCATCATCAGCGCCAACGCCGCGCGGCTACTCACCCGCGAGGACGTCCGCGTCCTCACCGAAGGAGTCCGCAAGCAAAGCCCGTCGGCCGTGGAAGAACTCACGCCCGCGCTGCTCTCGCTCGCCGAAATCCAGCGGGTCCTGGAGGGCCTCCTGGACGAGCAGGTCCCCATCAACGATCTCCCGCGCATCTACGAGGCCCTGGCTTTGCGGGCCAAGGCCTCCACCGATCCCGAGGCGCTGATCGAGTCCGCCCGCCACGCTCTGGGCCCCGTGCTGGCTACCAAGTACCTGGACGGCTCGGTCCTCAACGTGATCATGATCGATCCCCTGTTGGAGCAGTCCATGTTGGAGGACATGCGCCCGGCGGAGGGCGGCACCCAGATCGTCATGGGCCAGGCCAAGCTCGACGCGGTCCTGACCTCCCTCAAGTCCGCGGTGGAAGGCGCGGCTGCCACCGGACGGCAGGCGGTCCTCGTCTGCGCGCCGGCCTTGCGTCCTGCGATCCGCCGCCTTGTCGGAACTCCCGACGGCGGTGTCCCCGTCCTTTCGTACCGGGAAGTCACGTCAGCCAACATCCGGATCGAAACCGTGGGGGTGGTCCGCTTTGCAGAAGCGCTTCAAGCTTAGGGGCGCCTCGTTGGAGGCCATCCGCGAGAAGGCCCTCCAGCAGTACGGGCCGGGTGCACGGATTGTCGCCGCCGAGAAAGTGACGAATCCGGGCATTGTTGGACTGTTCGCGGCAGCACGTTTTGAAGCGACCGTGGAGGTGGGGGAAGCGCCTGCGGATTCGGCTGCGCCTGGGCCGGCCTCGGTGCCTCTGCCTGCCGCCGCGGCTGGGTCGACCGTCGCGCCTGGGCCGGCTGCTGCGCCTGGGCTGGCGGCTGCGCCTGGGTCGGCTGCCGCGCCTCTGCCGGCCGATGCCCACCAGCTTCACGGTCCGGCCATTGCCTCGCTCCTGGAACGGGCCGACGCCGCGGAGATCGAGCTCCACAAGCCGGCGCCGGTCTCCACCGCATCGCCGGACTTCGCGGGCCTTTTGGAACAGCTGGGCAAGGAGCTCGAGACGGCTCCGGTGGTCCCTGCTGCGTCTGCCGTGCTTCCGTCTGGGGTGTCCTCTCCTGCCTTGCCCCCACCGGCGGTGCCCGTCGGCGCCGGGGCCGTCCTGCCGCCGTCGGACGCTCCATCCGCCACGGTGCCGCAGCCGCTTACGGGCGACGGCAACCTCATCGTCCTCCTGGGCCTGGGCGACGACGCTTTGGGGCCCGCGTTGGAGATGTCCATTGCCGCTGGGGGTTCCGATGTCCGGACGGCCGGTGAACTGAGCGCGTTCGGCCACCTGCACGTCCAAGGGCGTCAAAGCGCGACGGCGGCACGCGCCCAAGCGGTGCTGACCGGCCAAAGCGTCGTGGTCGCCTTCGGGCTGGGGCGCGTGCGCGACGTGCCCACGCAAGCTGCCCACCTCGCGAGCCTGTCTGCCGACCAGCTCTGGGTGGTGGTCGATGCCCAACGCAAGGCCGAGGACACCAAAGCCTGGGTTCAGGGGCTGCAGTCGCTGCTGGCTGCGCAGTCAACACCTCCGGCCGACCCCGCCGGGATTGCGGCGCTGGCCGTCATCGGCGCCTCGGAAACCGCCACGCCCGAAACCGTGGACTCCCTGGGCATCCCTGTGGGCTGGGTGGACGGCAAGCCCGCGAGCACGCCCGCCCTTGGAAAGGTACATTGAATTCATGCTGGTACTGACGCGCAAGCCGGGCGAGAAGATCATGATTGGTGAGGACATTGTCATCACCGTCATGGAGGGCCGTGGCGACGGCGTGCGGATCGGAATCGAAGCACCCCGCGGCGTGTCCATTCAACGCAGCGAAGTGGTGGAGGCGATCGCGGCCGCCAACCTCGCGGCAACCCAGGCCGGTCCCGACGCCGAAGAGCTCCTGGCCAACCTCCGCCCCCCAACCCCCACCAAAGACTGACCCTCTCTCACCGCACCGCCTGTTTTCCCGCACGCTCTCTCACCTAACCGCCCGTTTTCCCGCACGCTCGTTACCTTTTTCGTAGCCTGTTTCCTGGTGCAGGATATGGGTGTGCTGGCCTGCCGGCTCCGGCATGATTTTGACGCTCTGTCGCTTGA
>NZ_JBIVGD010000017.1:0-122623 GCF_044748465.1 Paenarthrobacter sp. NPDC089988 | reverse complement strand
AGCGACAGAGCGTCAAAATCATGCCGGAGCCGGCAGGCCAGCACACCCATATCCTGCACCAGGAAACAGGCTACGAAAAAGGTAACGAGCGTCGGGCTTTATGGGGTGTTTGGTGAGAGAGCGTCGGGGGTGAGGGCTTGGGCCATGTGGGGTGGCCAGGGCTGTGCGGTCGCGGACCCCGCCGGGACGTGCGCCGTGGTGACCGTCCCGTAAGCGGCCACGACGGCGGCTGGCGGGCTGCCGCCGTCGGGGGTTCCGGCGTCGCGGGTTCCGGCATCGGGGGTTCCGGTGTCGGGCGTTCCGGCGTCGGGGGTTCCGGTGTCGGGGGTTCCGGTGTCGGGGGTTCCGGCGTCGGGCGTTCCCGTGGAGACCGGCAGCGGGTGGCCGGACACCTCGAACGCAAGGGTCAGCGAGGTCCGGCCGAGCGCTTGCACCCTGACGGAAGCGGTGACACGCTGGCCGAACCACAACTTGGCCCGGTAGTTGATCACTTGCTGCACCCGGGGAGCGTTGGGGAAGTAGTCCGGCAGTTCCAGCGAACGGAACAGCTGAGCTTCCGCGGCTTCCACCCAGCGCATGATCGCGGAGTTGTGCTGGTGACCGGAGGCGTCGGTGTCCACCCACTCCACCGTCCGCTGGACGCTCGCTTCCGGCATGGTTCTCCTAGCGGACGCCGATGGCGGCGTCTTGGTCGTCGGGGTCCACGGCATTCACCGGTACCTCGGGCCGCGGCTTCGGAATAAGTGCGACGGCGGCAGCGGCCAGGACCGCGATACCGGCGAAGATCGCGAAGTTCGCCTCGAACGGGAGCTTGGAACCAGCGATCCACCCACCGATCAACGGCCCGGAGATGGCGCCGAGCCGGGCGAAGCTGAGGGCCCACCCAGTGGCCGTTCCGCGGACCTTTGCCGGGTAGTAATCGGCGATGTAGCCGGTCAGCACCAGGGATGTGGAGATGGAACCGACGCCGGCGAACGCTACGAACAGCAGGTTGACCACCATGGTGTTCGGGAAGACCAGGAGCATGATGCCCAGGCCGCCCAGGATATAGAACACCACCAGGATGAGCTTCTTGCCATACTTGTCCGCCGCACGGCCCAGGAGCAGGCCACCGATCGCCGAGGCGAGGCTGAACACCAGGAGGAAGGTCAGGGAAGAGCCGAGGTCGTAGCCGGCCTTCTTCATGATGCTCGGGAGCCAGGTGTTCAATCCGTAGACCAAGAGCAGGCCACAGAACAGCGAGATCCAGAAGAAGAGCGTCGAGCGGAGGTATTGCAGGGAGAACATGGTGGTGATGGTCTTCCACCACGGATCGGCGGCCTGGCTGCCGGCAGGCTTGGCAGCCACCACCGGGCGGTAGTCAGTGATTCCGAGCCTGGCAGCCAACGTCTTTGCCTCTGAACTGCGGCCCTTCGACTCAAGATACTCGAGCGACTCGGGCAGGAACTTCCAGATGACCGGCAGCAGGATTACGGGAGCTGCACCGATCGCGATTACTGCACGCCAGCCACCGAGAGGCAGCACAAACAGCGCAGCCAGCGCGGCCGCCACGATGCCCAGCGAGTAGCCCGAATACATGAGGCCGTAGTTATAGGAGCGTTTGTTCGGCGCGGAATACTCGATGGTCAGTGCAGCGGCCACGGGGATCACACCGCCCATGCCCAAGCCGCCGATCAGCCGGAAGAGGCCGAACAGTTCGGGCGTCGGAGCCCAGGCAGCGCCGGCCTGGGTGACCGTGAAGATGATCATGGATGCAAGCAGCATCTTCTTGCGGCCCACCAGATCACTGAGGGTGCCGATGAAAAGTGCTCCGATAAGCATGCCGATCAGGGCATATGAGCCCAAGCCACCGAGAGCCAGCGGTGAGAGGTTCCACTCTTTGTACTCGGCGAGGGCCGGGAGGACGGCTCCCAGCACACCGACGTCGTAGCCTTCGGCGAGGATCGCCAGCCAGCAGCAGAGGAGCACAACACCCGTAGTGCGTTTGGGCACGTTCCAGGTGTTGACGGTTGCGGCGGCCACGGCTACTTCACCAGGACCGATGCTGCCGTTGATGCGGGAGTCCAGCGGAGATGTGTGTTCGATTCATCGGTTTCCGGTTCCTTGAGCAGGGACAACCGCGGGCGGACGGCGTCCGTGCGGGAGCTTGGCGGCTTGCGGCGACCTGCGCGGAACTGGGGAATCCACTGGGCGCCGGGGCCGTGGTATTCCTGTTCTGCTGCTGCATGCAGGGTCCATTGGGGATCGTACAGGTGGGTGCGGCCCAGGGCGACAAGGTCGGCGCGTCCTGCCAGGAGGATCGAGTTGACGTCGTCGTAGCTGGAGATGGCACCGACGGCGATCACTGCCACGCCTGCTGGAGCGGCCACTTCCTGGCGGATCCGGTCTGCGAACGGAGTTTGGTAGCTGCGCCCGAAGGCGGGCTTTTCTTCCTTGGCCACCTGGCCGGTGGAGATGTCCAGTCCGGCAGCGCCGTGGTCAACGAACGCCTTGGCGATGCTGATGGAGTCATCGGAGGTGTTACCACCGTCGATCCAGTCCGTCGCTGAGATGCGTACCGTCAAAGGCTTGCTGGACGGCCACGCTGCACGGACGGCGTCGAACACTTCCAACGGGAACCGCAGCCGGTTCTCCAGGTTGCCGCCATATTCGTCGGTGCGCTGGTTGGAAACGGGAGACAAGAAGGAGGAGAGCAGGTAGCCGTGGGCTGCGTGGATCTCCAGAAGGTCGAAGCCGGCCTGCTCCGCGCGCTGGGCAGCTGCGACGAACTCGGCCTTGATGGCGTCCATTCCTGCCCGGTCCAGTTCCAACGGGGTCTGGTTTTCGGGACCGTACGGCAAGGCGGAAGGCCCGACGGCGGTCCAGTTGCCGGAGTCGAGCGGCTGGTCGATGCCTTCCCACATGAGCTTGGTGGAGCCCTTGCGCCCGGAGTGTCCCAGCTGCGCACCGATCTTCGCGGTGGAACGCGAGTGCACGAAGTCGACGATTTCCTTCCAGCTGTCCTTTTGTTCATCGGTGTAGAGGCCGCTGCAACCGGGGGTGATGCGGCCGGTTTCGGAAACACAGACCATTTCCGTCATGACCAGCCCCGCGCCACCAAGCGCCTTGGAGCCGAGGTGGACCTTGTGGAAGTCGCCGGGGACACCGTCCGTGGCGGAATACATGTCCATCGGGGAAACTATGATCCGGTTCTTGAGCTCGAGTTCGCCGATGCTGAAGGGCTGGAACATGGCCGGGGCGACGTCGTTGAGCCCCTGCGAGTAAGCGAAGTTGCGGTCCACAGCCTCCGCGAATTCGGGATCGCGCAGGCGCAGGTTTTCCTGGGTGATTCGGCGGCTGCGGGTGAGCAGGTTGAACGCGAACTGGGTGGGGTCCTGGTCCTTATACTGGCCGATCCGTTCGAACCACTCCAGTGAGGCCTGTGCGGCACGCTGCGTGGACGCCACCACCGGACGGCGCTCGGTTTCGTAGGCTTCCAGTGCCTTTTCCACCGAGGCGTGCTCGTGCAAGCAGGCGGCGAGGGCGAGGGAGTCTTCCATGGCCAGCTTGGTGCCGGAGCCGATGGAGAAGTGTGCCGTGTGCGCGGCGTCGCCCAGCAGGACCACGTTGCCCTTGCGCCAGCTCTGGTTGCGGACCGTGTTGAAGTTCAGCCATTTGGAGTTGTTGGACAACACCTCGTAGCCGGCAAGTTCCTCCGCGAAGATTTCGCGGATCTTGGCGATGGCCTTCTCGTCGGAAACACCTGGCGCGAAAACCTGGTTGGCGGTCTCGTCGAAGCCGGCTGCGTGCCAGACGTCCTCATGCATTTCGACGATGAACGTGGAGCCTTCGTCCGAGTACGGGTACCCGTGGATCTGCATGACGCCCCACTCGGTTTCCTTCACGAAGAACTTGAAGGCTTCGAACACCTGGTCCGTGCCGAGCCACATGTATTTGTTGGTGCGCGGGTCCAGGTCCGGGCCGAACGCGTCCGCGTACTTGGCACGGATCTGCGAGTTCACGCCGTCCGCGGCAAGGACCAGATCGTAACCGGTTTCAAGTTCCTCGATGGCTGGAGCCATGGTGCTGAAGCGGACATCGACGCCGAGTTCGATGCACCGGCGCTGCAGCAGTTCCAGCAGTTCCTTGCGGCTCATCGCGGCGAAGCCCTGGCCGCCCACGGTGATCATTTCGCCGCGGAAGTGGATGTCGATGTCCGACCAGCGGGCGAAGCGGCGGCTCATGTACTCGGCCACCACAGGATCGGCGTTGCCGATGCCGCCGAGGGTCTCATCGGAAAACACGACGCCGAAGCCGAACGTATCGCTGGCAGCGTTCCGTTCCCACAGGGTGATGTCGTGCGACGGGTCCAACTGCTTCATCAGTGCTGCGAAGTACAGGCCACCCGGGCCGCCTCCGACGATTGCGATTTTCATGGTGTTGCTCCTTTGTTGCGCGCGGCTGGGCCGGTTATGCCTGGCCCTGGCTGGCGGCGGTAAGTTGGTGGGTTGGTGTTTCCTCGGCGAGGACACGGTCGCGCAGCCTAAAGTGCTGCAGCTTGCCGCTGGGGTTGCGCGGCAGTTCCGTGACGAACCGGATATCCCGCGGGTACTTGTACGGGGCGATGGTTTGCTTCACGAAGTCCTGGATTTCCTTGCGCTTCGTGGCGTCTCCAGTGACGCCTTCACGCAGGACGATGAACGCACAGACGATGCTGCCGCGCTGCTCATCCGGGATGCCGATCACCGCGTTTTCCACGACGTCCGGGTGCTGGTCGATGGCGGCCTCAACCTCGGGTCCGCCGATGTTGTAGCCGGAGGAGACGATCATGTTGTCCGAGCGGGCCTGGTACGTGAAGTAGCCGTCCTCATCCATGGAGAACGTGTCTCCGGTGACGTTCCAGCCGTTCACGACGTAGTTCAATTGCCGGGGATCGTCCAGGTACCTGCAACCGGTTGGCCCAATGATCGCGAGGCGTCCGGACTGCCCGGCGCCCAGTTCGTTGCCGTCCTGGTCCAGGATCGTGGCACGGTAGCCCGGAACCGCTTTGCCCGTGGTTCCGGGGCGGATGTCGTCGCCCGCGGCGGAAATGAAGACATGGAGCATTTCCGTGGCACCGATCCCGTTGACCAGGCTCAATCCGGTGGCCTCGTGGACCGCTTCCCACGTCTCCTTGGACAAGTGCTCTCCGGCGGAAACGGCAATCCGAAGGCGGCTCAGCAGCTCACCACGGTTCTCTTTGAGGATGGCCCGGTAGGCAGTCGGCGCCGTGAACAGGATGGTGGCTCCCGCCTCGGCAGCGCGTTCGGCCAGTTCCACCGGCCCTGCCTTTTCGGTCAGGAGCGAGGACGCCCCGAACCGCAGCGGGAAGACCACCAGTCCGCCCAGGCCAAACGTGAAGGCCAACGGCGGTGAACCGGCAAAAACGTCGTCCGCGGTGGGCTCAAGGATGTACCGGGCAAAGGTATCCGCATTGGCCAGGATGTCCCGGTGGAAATGCATGGTCACCTTGGGCACACCCGTGGTGCCGGATGTCGGGCCGAGCAGGGCAACATCATCCGAGGACGTGTCCACCGCCGTGAACTCCCCGCTCTTGCGCGAGCAGCGGGAGGTGAGGTCGCCGTCGTCGTTCTTTCCGTAGGTCAGCACGGTGACGTCCTCGCCCGCCGCGACCGCGAGTTCGTCCACGAAGCGGTGGTCCGAGATGGCAACCACGGGCTTGGTGAGCTGGATGATGGTGGAAACCTCGGTAGAGCGCAGCATCGGCATGGTGGTCACCACCACGGCCCCGGCCTTGATGACGCCGAGCCAGGCAGCGACGATCCACGGGTTGTTCGGGCCGCGCAGGAGGACACGGTTACCCGGGACCACGCCAAGGTCTTCAGTGAGGACCTGGGCCACCTGGTTGGAGCGTGTCTGCAGCTCGCCGTAACTCCAGACTTCGCCGTCTGGAGTGCGGAGGGCAGGGCGGTCGGCGCCGAACTGTTCGACCGCGTCGTCGATCAGCACGGCGGCAGCGTTGAGCCGGTCCGGGTAGTTGAGTTCGGGGAGCGTGAATTCGAACGCCGGCCAGGTTTCGGCAGGCGGCAAGTGGTGGCGGGTGAACGTGTCCACGTGGGCCGATGGCAACATGCTCATGGCCGTTCCTTTCAGTGGTGCGTCGTTGGAGCTGGGGTTGGGTGAGTCAGGCGCTAGGCGCCGGCGCGGATCATGCCTTCTTGGGCGACCGTGGCCAGGAGTCTGCCTTGCCGGTCGAAGAAGCGGCCCATGGCGAGGCCGCGGTTGCTTTGGCCGGAGATGGCTTCCTGGGCGTAGAGCACCCAGTCGTCCACGCGTCCATCGCGGTGGAACCACATGGAGTGGTCAAGGCTGGCGGTGGCGAGTCCGGGGCTGGACCAGTTGAGGCCGTTGACCCGAAGGAGCGGTTCGAGGATGGTGTAATCGCATACGTACGCGAGGGCCGTGCGCTGGAGGTCTTTGCTGTCCGGGAGTGAGTCGAACGCCTTGACCCAAATGGCTTGCTGCGGCGCGGTCCCGCCCTCAAGCTCGACATATACCGGACCTGGAATATGCCGCATATCGAAACTACGGCCCGTTCCCCAGTAATCGGCAGAGCTTCCTTCAGTGTCGGCCAGCACTTCAGCCGCTGAACGCAGCGATTCAGGCTCGACGGCGGCAGGCGCCTGGGGCTGGAAGTCCGGTCCTGCTTCGGGAACCTGGAAGGAACCCATCGCGGCATACACGGGCTTGCCGTTCTGGAAACCCCGGACCGTGCGGGTGGAGTAGCCACGTCCATCGCGCAGGCGTTCCACTTCGTAACGGACCGTGGAACCGATATCCACCGGACGCATGAAGTAGCTGTGCATCGAGTGGAGGTTCCTGTCGGCATCCACCGAACGCATCATCGCCGCCGCGGCCTGGGCCACCATGTCTCCACCGTAAGCCTTGGGCCACGGAACGTACTGCGTGGTGGCCTCGTACGCCTCGTCGAAGACCTGCGCCTCGGTTTCCGTGAGCTCAACAGCCCGGAGGAAGGTCTCGGAGGTCAGGGTTCCCGTGATCATGGCTTAGGCCCGGCGGTAGTCGGCGAGGGTCTCGTCCGGGACGTCCTCGAGGTTGACCACGAGGTTCTCCGGGGTCCGGGCGGTCAGCCAGACGAGCTCTTCAGTGACGGACATGTTCGCCTCGACGTGCGGCATGAACGGGGGCACGAACACCCAATCGCCGGCCTTCATGTCGATGAACTCTGAGTAGTTTTCGCCGAAGTAGATCCGGCCATGGCCCCGAAGGACGTAGCCACCCGTTTCTGCTTCGCCGTGGTGGTGCGGAAGGGAACGGTAACCGGGAGTGTTGGACACCTGGCCGAACCAGATCTTGGTTGCCGGGGTGTGCTGGATGCTGACGCCGGAGACGCGGATGCAGTCGCCGGACTGGGCGGTGTTGGTGTCCTCTTCACCGGCACGGGTGACGACGGGGACAACCTTGCCGTCGGGCTGGGCGTAGATGGAGTTGTCGCCTTCGAGGCGGTACTCGGTGGTGGTCTGGCTCATGGGTTGCTCCTCTTGTTTAGGCTGTGTTTTTAGGCGAGGGCGCCTGCGTTGGCGTGGATCGCGAACCGGTTTTCCAACCGGCCGATTCCGTCGATTTCGGTGGTGAGAATGTCGCCGTCGTTCAGGAAGCGCGGAGGCTTCATCCCCATACCGACTCCCCCAGGCGTTCCCGTGAGGACGAGGTCACCGGGACGCAGGACGGTGAACTGCGAAATGTAGGACAGCAGCTGCGCAGGGCCGAAGACGAGCGTCTTAGTGTTGCCGTCCTGCACGAGTTCTCCGTTGACGTAGCCGCGGACCTGGAAGTGCTCGCCAGCCTCGTCTGCAGTGACCATGACCGGACCTACGGGAGTGGTGCGGTCCCAGGCCTTGCCCTGGAACCACTGCAACGTCCGGCTCTGCCAATCCCGCATGGAGACGTCGTTGGCCACGGTGTACCCGGCGATCGCCGCCCGGGCTTGGTCCTCGTCAGCCCGGTACAGCTCGGAACTAACGACGACGGCCAGCTCGGCTTCCCAATCGACGCGGCCACTGCTGTGTACTTCTACAGAGTCATTGGCACCCGCCAAGGTGTCAGTGTACTTGGCGAACAACGTGGGATATTCGGGAAGGTCGCGGCCCATCTCCTGAATGTGGTCGCCATAGTTCAAGCCGCAGCAGATCACCTTGCCGGCACTGGGCAGGAGGGGCGCGAAGTCCGGATTGGTCATGACCTCGCCCGCTGCTTCGGCCGCTGTCTTTTCAGCCACAGCCCGCCAGTTGTCCTGGCCCAGGAAGGCGCCCACATCACTGGCCGGAAGCACGAGGTAAGCGCCATCGCCTGTGGCGAGTGCCGCCGTCGTACGTCCGCCTGCGGTGCGCAGAGTGGCAAGTTTCATCGGTTGGTTTCCCTTCGATTTTTTGATGTGTCGACTTTTTTACGATCGTCACATATGCTCAACGTAGCAGGGCGGGAATGATCTGCATAGGGGCTTTTCAAAACTTTTTCGCCAACGCCACAACCGAGGAGGACCACCATGAGCCACAAGACCATCAACCCGGAATCACTGCCCAAGCCGTCGGGGTTCGCGCACGGCATGCTCGCTGGAAACACCGTGTTCCTGGGCGGACAGACAGCCTTGGACAAGAACATGAACATCGTGCCCGGCGGCATCGTGGAACAATTCACGCAGGCCTTCACAAACGTGCTCACCACCCTGCGCGAAGCCGGAGGACAGCCCGAGGACCTGGTCAACGTGACCATCTACCTCACTGACGTGGACGACTACATGGCCAACGGCCGCGAAATCGGGCGGATCTGGCGCGACATGGCCGGCTCGCAGTACCCGGCAATGGCAGGGATCGGCGTCACTCGGCTGTGGCAAAAGGAAGCGATGATCGAGATCCAGGGCATCGCGGTCATCCCGGAACGCTGATCCTCCTGGAACGCGCAGCCGGGTCAGATGCCGCTCTCAGCGTCGAGGCGGCCGGTCCGAACTGCGCGTTCCAACTCCGCATGGTCTTTCTCGGTTTGGTCGGCGTAGCGCCTCGCCCATCCCGTCACTGCCTTCTCGAACACCTCTGAACGGCCAAGGTAGCCTGCGATGAACGCGCTGCCAGGCGTTTGGGAGTGGGCGCGGGCGAGCACTCCGCCGCACAGGCGGGCATAGTCGGTCAGCGGCCCAGGGCCGAGTTCGTCCACCGCGAAGGAACCCTTCATGTCGCGGAATTGGCGGACGAAGTAGTCGCGCAGCTGGCCATCAGTCTCAACGGTGTTACCCACCCAACCCAGGAACGGGTCAGACTGCGCCTGCATGATCCGCTGCCCCGCCACGGCGCGGTAGCCCTGGCCGAAGTTCGTCAGCAAACGAACAACATCTGAGGATGGCGTGGCGCCGCCGTGACTCTCCAACACGGAACGTTGGACTTCCTTGGCCTGAAGGAACAGGGGTTCCCCGGAAGGGCCCAGCATCAGGATCACCCAACACCGCGTGCCCACACTGCCCACACCGACCACCCGGATCGCTACGTCGACCAGCCGGTACTGGCTTACCAGCACCGCAGTGTCGGCCCTCAAGGAGCTTCGATACAGGTCGAAGAGTGCGCTCACGCGATCCAACGTCGCTGTTTCCGGGTGGTAGACCAGAGGCCACTGGTCAACGATCCTCGGCTCTCCATGGACAGTTTCAGCCGTCATTTTCGCTAGGACCTGCTCCGAGGTGCGTCGCTTGGCCTTCTTCATGTCCTTGTCCAGAAGGCGTTTCTCCGAAAGCGGACCCGACGCCATGGTCGCCGTCAGGATGTCCGTGTCGACTTGGAAGTAGTACCTTTCTGCGGCTGTTCCCTCGAACAACCGTCGCATGGCCAGCCGGTAGGACCGGGCCGCAGCTTCCACAGCGGTGCGGCATTGTTCCTCCGAGTGCCCGCTGTTGCGCCCGCTCAGCCAGATACTTGCCGTGAGCCTCTTGACGTCCCATTCCCACGGCGCCGGGAAGACTTCGTCAAAATCGTTGAGGTCGAAGACCAAGCGCCGCTCCGGGGAGGCGTATAAACCGAAGTTCGCCAGATGCGCGTCGCCGCACGCCACCACCTGATGCCCGGAAGTCTGCCCATGGGACAAGTCGCCAGCCATGACGGCCGCAGCTCCCCGGTAGAACGCGAACGGCGTCTGCAGCATCCGCCCAACACGTACAGGAACAAGATGCTCCACGCGGGAATCGTGCTGCTCCTCAAGAATGGCTACAGGGTTCCGCTCCGGCGTCGTGAAAAGCCCTTGATCGCTGCGGGGAAGCGAGTGCCGGGCAGCCTTCCCCTTGGCACGGTCCAGCTCCACGGGGCTCCAGCGAGCACTGACGAGTGGGCTCATGCCCCCAGTGTGGCATCCCGGGCTTCTTGGGTGAACCATGTCCTTATGGGAACCGTCACCGAATATTTGGAGAACGTCAGCGAGGCCAACCGCGGGATCCTTGAGCGGATTGTGGGGATCGCCCGCGAACTCGCCCCCGATGCTGAAGAAGGCGTCAGCTATGGAATGCCCGCACTGATGGTTGATGGCAAGGGCTTCCTCAGCGTGCTGGAAACCAAGAAACACCTGGCACTGTATCCGTTCAGCGGACAGATCCTGCCTGAAATGTCGGAGGAGCTAGGCGGCTACTCCTGGTCGCCGGGGACGTTACGGTTCTCGGCGGACAATCCCGTGCCGGACTCGTTGGTACGCCGGATTCTGGAGACGCGGTTGGCCGCGATCCGGCGCTAGTTGCGACTACCTCCCGTGCCGTCTTGAATGGCTGTATCCTCATCAGAGTTGGCAGCTGACTGCCTTTATCTTTCCGCACCTCTGGGGGACTCTTGCGCCATCACTCCGCCTTGCCCGCGCCCGTTTGGTCGCGAGTGCTGCGAACGCTTTCGATGATCTTGGGCGTTGCGCTGCTGTCAGGGCTCCCGGCCCCCGCCAGCCCTGCAAACGCCGCAACCGCTATGTCAGTCATCCGCCCTACGGCGCCGGAGCTGCTGTCGGCAACATGGTCGACCAACACCAATGTGCTCAAACCTGGGAACACAGCGAAGATCTCATTTACGCTCTCGCAACCAGCCAAACGGGTTGAATTCCGTTACCAGGATGACTCCTTCACCGAATTGCGATCCGTTGTATGGGAGGGATCTGCAGGATCCGGCCCATTTACAGCCACTGCCTCAACGGCCATCAGCACCGGAGACTTCTACGCCGGCACGCAGCGACTAAAGTATGTGTCCATTTTCTACGACACAATTGACCACGACGGTACAAAATTGGTCCTCGAAACGAGCTACAGCCGGGATTCGGGCCGCGTGTCCCGCGACAACAAAGGTGATTGGCGGCAACAGAATCTGGACTTCACGGTCGACAATCCGAACCGGCTGCTCAAAACGCTTAAGAATGTCTCACCGCCCACTGTCGATGTCATGGAGACATACGACATGGGTACCGTGGGAGCAGTCGACGTAACGAGGCAACCTGGTGTTTGGTCCGAGCCTGTCCCAAGGTTCTTTGTCGAACCGTTCATCGACGGTTGGAACCAGGGCGGGGGAGAAGAGAACCCCGACTCCAGGGTGGACTACGGGTTCGCGGGAAAGTCGCTCTTAATCAGATACACAACCTTGAAGCCAGGTTTTGTGGCCGTAACGGTCTCCACCGACCAATTTACCCTTGCCGGCGCCGCTCTCCCTCAGATCACAGGAAACCCTTGGTTCGGCGAGACTTTGAAAGCAAGCCTTGACCCTGCAACCGTCGTGGGTCTACCCACTGGAGCCAAGCCGACAATAACGTTCGACTGGTACAACGATCTGCAAACACGAATAGGGTCGGGTCCCACCTACACGATCCAACCCCAGGACGCGGGCCACAGCATTCGGGCTGTAGCGCTGATCAGTTACGGCGGAAAGCGTCTCGGCTTAGTAGGCTCACCGACAATGGACTACCCCGAGTTGAACGTGTCCCCAGCAATTTCCCATCCCACGCCCAAAAGAAACTTTGGCGGAGGAAGCACAAACAACCTGATCGCGCGGACGAGCTGGGGCGACCTCATCCAGCACTATACGACTTCCAAATACAGGCATGAGTCCCAGCCCTATATCGGCTGGGGATGGGGAGCCTTCAATCTAATGATCACGCCGGGAGATTTCAACGGAGACAACCTTCCTGACGTCCTTGCCCGCAAGCCCAACGGAGAGCTCTGGCTGTATCCCGGCGACGGCCACAGCGGGTGGCTGACCCCGACTACCGTCGGCTGGGGTTGGCAGGGCATGACTGAACTCATCGCCCCCGGGGATTTCGACGGCGACCACCGCGTTGACGTCTTGGCGAGGGACGGTTCAGGGCGGCTGATTCTGTACCCGGGTAATGGTCGCGGCGGATGGCTTTCGCCCCGGCAGGTCGGTCAAGGATGGAATATCTTCGACAAGGTCTTTTCACCCGGAGACTTCGATGGGGACTCACATGCGGATCTCCTGGCACGAGACAAAAGCGGGCAGCTCCACCTCTACTCTTCCAATGGAGCCAGTGGTTGGTTGGGATCGCGCGTCATAGGAACCGGCTGGTCCTTTATGAAGTTCATCGGCAGCGCCGGAGACTCCGACTTCGACGGCTGGAATGATCTCTACGCCGTAGACCAATCGGGAGTTCTTCTCATCTACCCGTTCAAATCGGGTACGTGGAAACCGCGGAAGTATTTGTCGCCTGGCTGGGGTACTTACACAGCGCTGTTCTAGTTTCAGTGCTTCGCGGAGACGTCCTGCGAAATCGCGTTGGCTGTGGCCACCACTTCCTGTCGCACTGACTGGAGGTACGCGTCCGGGTCCGGCTGTGCCGCGACCGCTTGGGCCTGCAGGGACACGTTGATGGCCGCCACCGTGTCGCCGTTATTGCGGTTGTGCACCGGCGCTGCGATGGACATCAGGCCGAGCTCCAGCTCCTGGTCCAGCAGGCACCAGCCTTGCGTTCGGACACGCTCGACGGCGGCCCTCAGGTCGATCGCGTTCGCTACGGTTCGCGGGGTGAGGGGCTTGAGTTCGGCCTTCTCCAGGTAGGCATCCAGCTTGGCCGGCGGCAATCCAGCGAGCAGCACGCGACCCATGGACGTGGCGTACGCGGGGAAGCGCGTTCCGACCGTTATACCAACGTTCATGATGCGCTTGGTGGCGACGCGCGCTACGTAGAAGATGTCCTGGCCGTCGAGGACCGCGGCGGAAGTGGACTCCCCCAGTTTCAGGCTGAGCTGTTCAAGGTGCGGCTGGGCCAGCTGCGGCAGGGACAGCGCCGACAGGTACGAGTAACCGAGCTGCAGCACCTTGGCCGTGAGCGCGAACGTCTTGCCGTCGGTGCGGACGTAGCCGAGCTCCACGAGCGTGTGCAGGAAGCGGCGTGCGGTGGCCCTCGTCAGGTCAGTGCGGGCAGCGACTTCGCTGAGGGTCATCACCGGGTTGTTCGCATCGAACGCCCGGATCACAGCAAGACCCCGGGCCAGCGACTGGACGTATTGGTCGCTGGCCTGCGGAGAAACTGCGGAATCGCTCATGGATACCAATCCTAGAGTGCGTTGCGGGGCCCGCTTTGCGCCCTATTCGGGGCAAATGACATGTAAAGCGGGCCTCGCAACAGGAGGAGCTTCGTTGCGGGGCCTGCTCTGCAGGCCATGCCGAGGGCGTAGCACGTAAAGCGGGCCCCACAGTGGGGAGCCCAGATTTGCGGGGCCCGCTATGCCTTTTTCAAAGGCAGCGGCACGAGCTCCTGGATTTCCTCGAAGGTGCAGCCGAAGGTCTCGCGGACAGTGACGCCGTCGGGGCCGGTGAGGAACACTGCTTTGTCCGTGTACACGCGGGTGACGCAGCCTACGCCGGTCAGAGGATACGTGCAGGCCTCCACGAGCTTGGATGCGCCCTCGCGGGTCAGCAGGGTCATCATCACGAACACGTCCTTGGCCCCGGTGGCCAGGTCCATCGCTCCACCAACAGCGGGGATCGCGTCCGGGGCACCGGTGTGCCAGTTGGCGAGGTCACCGGTTGCGGAGACCTGGAACGCTCCCAGCACGCAGATATCCAAGTGCCCACCACGCATGATCGCGAACGAATCGGCGTGGTGGAAGTACGAGGCTCCGGGAAGTTCGGTGACGGGGATTTTGCCCGCGTTGATGAGGTCGCCGTCGATCTCCTCGCCCTCGGCGGCGGGCCCCATGCCGAGCATCCCGTTCTCCGTGTGGAGGGTGATGTTCTGCTCTTCGGTGAGGTAGTTGGACACCAAAGTGGGCTGGCCGATGCCCAGGTTCACGAACGAGCCCGGGGCGATGTCGCGGGCCACCAACTGGGCCAGTTCGTCGCGGCCCAGCGGCTTTTCGGAGGTTTGGATGCTTGTCTGCGTGCCCATGCTCAGGCCACCTTTCCGTTCGAACCAAGCGCTTCAGAACCAGCAGCGGAACCCACGCGCACCACGCTGTTGACGTAAATCCCCGGGGTCACCACGTTCTCCGGATCCAGCGAACCCGTGGGTACGATCTCTGAGACCTGCACGATGGTGTGCTTGGCCGCGGCGGCCATGATCGGGCCGAAGTTCCGGGCTGTCTTGCGGTACACGAGGTTGCCCTTCCCGTCGGCCTTCAGCGCCTTGATCAGCGCGACGTCGGCGTGGATCGGGGTCTCGAACACCTGCCACTTCCCGTCCAGGAACCGGGTTTCCTTGCCCTCTGCCAGCGTGGTGCCATACCCGGTGGGTGTGAAGAACCCGCCAATGCCGGCCCCGGCAGCGCGGATGCGTTCGGCCAGGTTGCCCTGCGGCACCAGCTCCAGTTCGATCTCACCGGCGTGGTACTTCGCGTCGAAATGCCACGAATCGGACTGCCGCGGGAAGGAACAGATCATTTTCTTCACCCGGCCTTCCTTGATCAGCAACGCCAAACCCTGGTCTCCCTGGCCGGCGTTGTTGTTCACCACGGTCAGGTCCTTCGCGCCGCAGTCCATCAGCGCGTCGATCAACTCGAACGGCTGCCCGGCGTTGCCGAACCCGCCGATCATCACCGTGGAACCATCCTGGATCCCGGCCACGGCCTCGCCAACAGTGTCAATGAAATTCAACATCGCCCTTAGACTCCTTCAACGCCAGAGGTTACGTTTTCCAGCACCACAGCCAGTCCCTGCCCCACGCCGATGCAGATCGCCGCAACGCCCCACCGCTGCCCCGAAGCCTGCAACGACCGCGCCAGGGTCCCCAGGATCCGGGTACCGGAGGCCCCGAGCGGGTGGCCCATCGCGATCGCGCCGCCGTGACGGTTCACGATGGACGGGTCGATACCCCACGCGTCAACGCACGCCAGGGACTGGGCGGCGAACGCTTCGTTAAGTTCGACGGCGCCAACCTGGTCCCAGCCGATGCCCGCCTTCGCGAGGGCCTTGTTCGCGGCCTCCACCGGGGCGAACCCGAAGAACTGCGGATCATTGCCGTGCGCGCCGCGCCCGGCGATGCGCGCCAACGGTTCCAAACCAAGAATCCCGGCAGCGTTCTCCGAACCGATCCACGCCGCAGAAGCACCATCAGACAAAGGCGAGGCATTCCCGGCGGTGACCGTACCGCCGTCGGGCCCTGAACCCTCGGGACGGAACACCGTCTTCAACCCGGCCAGCTTCTCCGCCGAAGAACCGGCACGGATGCCTTCGTCACGGACCAGGTCCGTGCCCGGAACCGCGGTCACAAGGTTGTCGTAGAAGCCTTCGTTCCACGCAGCATCGGCCAAATTGTGCGAATCAGCCGCAAAAGCATCCTGCCGCTCACGCGTGATCCCATACTTCTCCCGCAGGCGCTCCGTGGCCTCGCCCAGCGAAATGGTCCAGTCCGTGTTCATCGCCGGGTTCACCAAACGCCAACCCAGAGTCGTCGACGCCAAGGTCATGTCCCCCGCCGGGTACGGCTTGGACGTCTTCGGCAACACCCACGGCGCACGCGACATCGACTCCGCACCACCCACCAGCACCACATCAGCGTCCCCGGCATTGATCTGCCGCGAAGCAATGATGGCCGCATCCAACGACGAGCCACACAAACGGTTCACCGTGGTCCCCGGAATCGAGACCGGCAAACCAGCCAGCAGCGTGGCCATGCGGGCAACGTTGCGGTTTTCCTCGCCCGCGCCGTTCGCGTTCCCGAACACCACCTCATCAATCCGCTCCGGATCAAGCCCCGGAGCCCGGCGAACGGACTCACGCACCACATGCGCAGCCAAATCATCGGGACGGACAGCAGCAAGTCCGGATCCGAACTTGCCAAACGGCGTGCGCACGGCGTCGTACACAAAAGCCTGGTTCATAAGATTTCCTTCGTTTCTACGTACCCAACTGGGGGACAGTAAGCGTCGCTATGGGCGTTCAGTGGGACGTTTGCTGTCCCCTCTAGTTGGGTGAGGGGGTTAGTTGGGGGTGGGGGACGCCTCAGAAGCAGCGTCGATGTCTTGGAAGACTTTTTGGGCCGTCTTGAACGCCGAGTTGGCTGACGGAACACTGCAGTAGATGGCGGTCTGGAGCAGGATTTCCTTGATCTCGTCCCTGCTCAGGCCGTTGTTGAGGGCCGCCCGGACGTGCATAGCGAGCTCCTCCCAGTGACCGTGCGCCACCAGCGCCGTGAGGGTGACAGCGGAGCGCATTTGCCGGCTCAGGCCCGGCCGCGTCCAGATCCCGCCCCAGGCGATCCTGGTGATCATGTCCTGGTAGTCCTCGGTGAAGGAATCCTTGTTGGCGTTCGCCCGGTCCACGTGCGCATCGCCCAGTACTTCGCGGCGGACCACCATGCCGGCGTCGTAGATTTCCTGGCCGGTGGCCTCGGGCTGCACAGCTCCGTAGCGCGACGGATCGCCGCTCCGCTGGGGGTTTACTCCGTTCACAGTCCGTTCTCCTTCATGAAGTTCCGCATCAAACCAGCCACCACGGCAGGTGACTCTGCCGGCGCGAGGTGCCCCACGCCGTCGAGCGCTTCCGCCACGGCGAAGCTCCCGCCGGACCGCACGCCAACAGCCACCTCCTCCGCAAACGAAGGCGGCGCAACGGTATCCTCGACGCCGGCGATCGCCTGCGTGGGGACGGTGATGCTGCCGAGCTGCTCGCGGACGTCGAACGTGGCGAGGGCTTCGCAGCAGAACGAATAGCTGAAGCGATCGGCGTCGCGGAGCGTGTGGAGCAGGCGGCTGCTGATTTCGGGCTGCCGATCCATGAACCCGGGCGCGAACCATCGTTCGGCAGATCCCTGGATCATCACCGGTGTACCCAGCGAGCGGACGGTTGCCGCGCGCTCCAGCCAGCCTTCCGGCGTGCCGAGCTTGGCGCCGGTGCACTGAACGGACAGGCTGCGGAGGCGGTCGCCGTGCTTGATGCCGAGCTGCAGGCCGGTGGCCCCGCCCAGCGAAACACCCGCGTAGTGGAACCTCGCGCCCGGGATCACCGAGTCGACAAGATCGACGACGGCGTCAGCAAGTTCCGCTACCTCGAAGCCTTCCGCGGCGGCCGGCGAAATACCGTGACCCGGCAGGTCCCAGCCGATGACGTCGTATTCGTCGCCGAGCAACGCGGCGGTCTCGCTCCAGAGCACGGTGGACGTGCCCAGCGACGGGCCGACCACCAGGAGCGGCTTGGCTCCCAGTTCGCGCTGCGGGGACAGCAGCACAGCCTTGACGGTTGGCTTAGCCACGGGTGGCTCCCTTCGTTGATGCGGTGAAATCGGGGTGGGCGGCGAGGATGCGGCGGCTGATTTCCTTGGCCTCGCCCAGGTAGCTTGCGGGATCCAGCAGGGCGTCGAGTTCTTCGTCCGGGAGCTTGTCCGTGGGAACTGCTTCGCGCAGCAGCTTGCGGTACGTGTCCGCCTGCTGGTCGGCGGGTGCTTTGAGCGTTTCGTCGACGACGGCCTGCAGCTTTTGCTTTCCGTCTTCGCCCAGGCGGGGTGCGACGGCGGCCGTCACGCCTTCGCTGAGGAGCAGCGGGCCCGAGATCTCCAGGTTGCGGCGCATGGCCTCTGGGAAGACCCTGAGGCCCTCGGCGAGTTCCCGGAGTTGGATGGCAGCCCCGATGGTGAGCGCGAGAAGACGACGCAAGGCAGGCCATTCCGTGTGCCAAGCTCCGTCGGGGCGCTCATCGTTGAAGGTCGCTGCAGCCAGGTGCAGCTGGGACGCGAGGCCCGGAGCCTGGAGTGCCGCACTCCGGATCAGCACGGACAGCACGGGGTTCTGCTTCTGCGGCATCGCGGAGGAAACACCGCGTCCGGCCGCCAAGGGTTCGCCCAGCTCCCCAACTTCGGGGCGGCTCAGGAACAGCAGGTCTGCGGCGATCTTGCCGAAGGAATCCACCAGTGCAGCCAACGCGTCTCCGAGTCCGGTGACGGCCAAGCGATTGGTGTGCCACGGGGCAACTGCCGGCGAGAGCCCGAGTTTGGAAGCCAGGTCATCGGCCAACGTGAAGGGGGTTGAGCCCGAGCCGGAGGCTGGGCCCGAACCCGGGCCAACCGCGGAGGCTGTCGCGGAACCCGGGCTTCCCGCCAGGCTTGAGCCAGCAGCCAACCCGGAACCCGGGCTAGCCGCCAGGCTTGAGCCGGCAGCCAAGCCAGAACCGCCGGTCAGCTTGGTTCCCGAGGCCAATGTCCCGCCCGCACCGCCGAACTGCACGGGCAACGCCAAGGAAGTGAGCCGCGATGCAGCAGCAGCCACCCCATGGAACCACTGCGCAGCCCTAAGCCCAAAGGTGTACGGGAGCGCATGCTGCGTCAGGCTCCTGCCCACGCACAGCGTGTCCGCATGCCGTTCCGCCAAGGTGGCGAGCGCCGTCGTCGTTCCTTGTACCTCGGCGAGTAGCGCCGAAACGGTGCGGCTGGCCAGGAGCATGAGGGTGGAGTCGAGCACGTCCTGGCTGGTGAGCGAGGTGTGCACGGCGGAGGCCGCGCCGATTCCGGCCGAGTCCAGCTCGCGGACGCGGGCACGGAGTTCGCCGAGGAGCGGGATCACCGGGTTGGCGCCGCCCTGGGCACGTTCGGCGATAGCGGCAAGGTCGTATTGTCCGGGATCGGCGGCTTCGGCCACCACAGCGGCGGATCCTTCCGGGGCGAGCCCGGCATCCTCAAGGACGGACGCCCAGGCGGACTCGACGTCGAGGATTGCCGCGATCACGGCACGGTCACCTGTCAGGGCCGTCACGGCAGGCGAGGCAGTGACGGGGCTGAGGAGGCCGAAGTCGCCGTCGATCATGGCTGTTCCGAAAGGTCCAGTGACCCGTCCTGCTGGAAGTCCAGGAACACGGTCTCGTCCCCGCCCTGGAGGCGGATGTCCCACGTGAGTCCGCCGTCGGCGTCACGGCGGGCGATCAGGGTCTTGCGGCGCTCGGGATCGAGGGAGCTCAGCAGGGGGTCGTTGGCCAGTGCTTCCTCGTTTTCCGGCAGGTACACGCGGGTGAACAGGCGGTTCATGAGGCCGCGGGCAAAGACGGCCACGGAGATGAACGGCGCCGCGCCAGGCTTGAGTGGCCCGGGGTTCACCGTGGTGAACGTGTAAACGCCGGAGTTGCCCACGGAGCCGCGGCCCCAGCCGGTGAAGGTGTAGCCGTCGCGGACCAGGGAGCCGGTGCGCTGCACGATGTTGCCTTCGGAGTCCGGCTGCCAGATTTCGAGGATGGCGTCCGGGATGGTGTTTCCGGCGCCGTCATACACCGTGCCCTGGAGGCGGATGCTGCCGGGGCTGCCCGGTGCCAGGAGCTCGTTGTCCTTATTAAACGGGAGTGCGTAGCCGTAGAAGGGGCCAACGGTCTGGCCCGGTGTGGGTGTCAGCTTGGTCATGTGCTTACTCCTCGTCCCCGGCGTCGCCGTACGCTTCGTTTTCGGTCCAGGTCCGCTTGGAACCGGTCAAGATGATGTCCCACTTGTAGCCGAGGGCCCATTCCGGGCTGGTGAGCTCGTGGTCGTACTGGGCTACGAGCCGGTCGCGGGCGTCCTGGTCCACGATCGACTGGTAGATCGGGTCCAGCGGGAAGAGCTGGTCGCCCGGGAAGTACATCTGGGTGACGATGCGCTGGGTGAACTCCGAGCCGAACATGGAGAAGTGGATGTGCGCCGGACGCCAGGCGTTCAGGTGGTTCTTCCACGGGTAGGCGCCGGGCTTGATGGTGGTGAAGGAGTAAGAGCCGTCCTCGCCGGTGATGCAACGTCCGACGCCGGTGAAGTTCGGGTCGAGCGGGGCGGGGTGCTGGTCGCGCTTATGGATGTACCGGCCGGCGGCGTTGGCCTGCCAGATCTCCACGAGCTGCCCGGCAACAGGGCGACCGTCGCCGTCGAGAACCCGGCCTGCGACGATGATGCGTTCGCCCTGGGGTTCGCCGTTGTGCTGGATGGTCAGGTCCGACTCCAGCGCGTGCACGTCCTGGTGCCCGAATGCCGGCGAGTACAACTCGATGGTTTCCGGGTCCGCGTGGTGCAGGCTCTTGGTGGGGTGGCGCAGGATGGAGCTGCGGTACGGCGCGTAGTCCAGGCGCGGCATGGTCTCGGGAGCCTTGCCGTTCCTCAGCGACTCCGCGTAGCGGTCCTTGATGCCGTTGATCTCGGCACTGAGGTCCGCTTGCGTTTCCACGGCCTTGGCGGGCGTGTGCGCGGCGTGTGGTTCGGCTGGCGGCACGAGTTCCTCGGATTCGAGAGCTTCTGCAGTGTGGTCTTGTGGCACGGCTGGCTCCTTTCTATGGATTCTTTGTCAGGTTCGGGCGGCTATGCCCGGTGGAGTGAGTCGTATTGGACGGCGTGGCGGACTGGTGCATTCGGCGCTCCGTAGCCGTCGTAGGTGCCGCGGCGTTCAACCATTTCGAAGAACACACTGCCCACAGTGGCGGTGTAGAAGTGGAGGAATTCGCCGTTGGCGTCCCGGTCGTACAGGAGGTTGAGATCCTGGAGCGTGTCCAGGAAGCCGGGTTCAAGATCGAACCGGGCGTCCAGGTCCTCGTAGTAGTTGGCCGGAATCTGCAGGAATTCAAGGCCGCGTTCCCGGGCCGACCGGGCTGTCGCCACGAGGTCGTCCACGGCGAACGCGATGTGTTCCTGGTAGGTTTTGCGTGCTTTTTCGGCTTGCTGCGCCGGGGCCAGGTTCAGCACCAGCCGCACCGCGCCGTCGGTGGTCTGCATGACCTGCGAACGGACCAGGCCGCTGGGACTGGGAACCTCGGCAAAGGGCTGCGGTTCCAAGGCCAGGGCGCTGGTGTAGAAGAGGACGGCTTCGTCGAAGTGCTGCCACGGCTGGGCCAGGTTTACATGGTCAATCACGGCGTTCTGCGTTGTGGCCGGGTGCTCCAGTCCCTCGCCGAACTCGTGGGTCCAGGCCGCCGTTCCATCCGGGCTGCCCTGGCACAGGAAGATTTCGGTGGAGTCCGGCGCGGCGATTCCCTGGAACACTTCCTCGTCCGCCTGCACCTTCCGGGCAACCACGGGGGCCTTGAGTTGCTGGGCCCGGGCGGAGGCAATCACGGGAGAGTCGACGTCGAACCCCAAAGCGGCGATAGCCGGTTCCGAATGCGACGCCGCCTGCTCGTTGATGATCACGCGGGCCTGGCCCATGGTCCACAGCTGGACATCCTTGGTGCGGTGCCGGCCCTCGAATTCGAAGCCGAGCTGGCCCAGGAGCTTCTCCAGCTGGGCGGTGTCGTCCGCCTTGACCTCGGCGAAGTTGAAGCCTGCGGGCTCGTTCACCTTGGGCAGCGTGGCCAGTTCCATGGGATAACGACGGCGGCTGGCGGCCTTCATTTCAGCGTTGCTTTCCGCTGGGGTGCCGGCCAGCCACTTGGCGCTCTGTTCCTCGAGCCAGATGAGGGAGCGCATGGCATCCACGGCGGTGCGCTCCACGTCCGACTGCCGGAAGACGTCGTTGAACACCTCCAAGGAAACAGGACCTGTGTAACCCGCGCGGACCACGTGGCCCATGAACTTTGCGAGCTCGAACTGTCCCTCGCCGGGAAAAACCCGGTAGTGGCGGCTCCAGGACAGCACATCCATGGTGAGCTTGGGGGCGTCTGCCACCTGGACAAAGAAGATCTTCTCCGCGTTGATGTCCTCGATCGGGGCGGTGTCCCAGTCGCGCGAAAGAATGTGGAACGAGTCCAAGCAGGTGCCCAGGTTGGGGTGGTCCACCATCTCCACCAGGCGGTAGGCGTGCTCGTAATCGTTGACGTACTTGCCCCAAGCGAGCGCCTCGTACGCCACCTTGACGCCGTGGTCCCCCGCCAGTTCGGCGAGTTCGCGGAGCTGTTCGGCCCGCAGGTCGTCGTCGTCAATAGTCGCCGTGGCCACGTTGGAGCAGACCAGGATGGTGTCCATGCCCAGACGGGCCATCAGCTTGAACTTTGCCTCGGCGCGCTTGAGGTTGGCCTTCAGCAGGTCCGGAGTGACGCCGTCGAAATCGCGGAACGGCTGGTACAGGTCAAGGCCCAGGCCCAAGTCCGCCGCCATCTTCCGGACATCCTCCGGGCTGAGCGATGACGTGACGAGGTCCTGCTCGAAGATTTCAATGCCGTCGAAGCCCGCGATGGCGCAGGCCTGCATCTTCTCCTTCAGCGTGCCGGAGAGGCAGACGGTTGCGATTCCAGTGCGCATCAGTGGGCCGCCTTTGCCAGTGCGGGTGCTCGCTCTTCAGAGGCGATGAGTTCCAGGAAGTGTTCACGCATACGGTCGCGGTCGGCGTCCTTTCCGGTAAAGATCTTGAAAGCGTCCGCCGCCTGCCCGACTGCCATGCGGCCGCCGTCGAGCACTTCGCAGCCCTTGGCGCGCGCCTCGCGGACCAGTTGCGTTTCGATGGGGCGGTAGACGATGTCCGCCACCCAATGGCGCGGTTCCACGAGGTCCATGTCCAGCGGGAGGCCCGGGTGGGCGGCCATGCCGATGGGGGTGCAGTGCACCAGGCCGTCGGCGAGGGGCATGATCTGTCCGAGTTCGGCTATGCTCCGCGGCGTGATGGTTGCAGCCGGGAAGAGTTCGCCGAGCTCTGCGGCACGTTCGGCCGCGCGGTCGGGGTCCATGTCCACGAGGTCCAGCTGCTTGGCGCCGGCTTTGAGGAGCGCATACGCGACGGCGGATCCGGCACCGCCCGCGCCCAACTGGACCACGCGATCGAGCTTGGCCTCCGGAAGTCCGTCGGCGAGCGCCGAGCCGAAGCCGGAGAAGTCTGTGTTGTGGCCGATGAAGCGGCCGTCCTGGATCAGGACCGTGTTGACGGCACCGAGGCGACGGGCGTCGTCGGAAATCTCATCCAGGTACTCCAGCACCAACTGCTTGCACGGGTGCGTGATGTTGAGGCCGTTGAAACCCAGCTGCCGGGCGGCCGTGAGGAGATTCCCGACGGCGGTAGCCGGCAGTGCGAGCCCAAGCAGGTCGATGGGGCGGTACAGCAAGCGAAGGCCCTGCACATCGGCCTCGCGTTCATGCATGGGCGGAGTGAGCGAGGGCATCACGCCTTCGCCAATCAGGCCCACCAGAACGGATTCGGCTCGGTTGCTCATCCTCAAGCTCCTTTTACTTTCACGTCCCGCCGGTGCGTATCAACGCGGTCCCGACCGGGCGTATGACTCAGGTTACTACAGTTGTTCATATTCCGCACGCTTGTTCTTATCGCGAACAAACTGCGATGACGGCCCTGCGTTGTTGGGCCTGCTCTGCGTGCCATTTGGTGCGACCAGGGCGCAAAGCGGGCCCAGCAACGCATGGTCAGCGCTGGGGCAGGCGGGCCGCAAGCTCGGCCGCGGCTTCCTGCAGGGTGGGGACGTGGGCCACGAGTTCCTCCATGGTCAGGCGGAACACCGGCACAGCGACGGCGATCGACGCAAAGGCATTGCCTTGGGAGTTGAGAATCGGCACGGCAACTGCACGCATGCCGATCTCGTTCTCCTCGTCCATCACGGCATAGCCCTGGCGGCGGACCTGCTCGATCTCCTCACGGAACTCGTCCCGGTCGGTGATGGAGTGCTCGGTCAGGGCCTCGAGGGGAAGTTCTTCGAGCAGTCGCTTGCGCTCGATCTCCGTCTCGAACGCAACGATCGCCTTGCCCACGGACGTGGTGTGCAGCGCACCAAGGTGTCCAGGGTCGCTCGTGACCCGGAAGGACTTGGGTCCATCCACCTTGTTGACCGTCAGGTGATGGTCGCCGTCGCGAACGGAAAGGATGGTGGCTTCATGCGTGCGTTCAGTAACCCGTTGCAGTACAGGCAGTGCAGTTGCCGCAAAACCGTGATGATTGGAAACGCGCTGGCCGAGCTGGAACACGCGGAGGCCCAGATGGTACCGGCGGCCGTCCGGCTCATAGTCCACAAAGCCATCCCTGGTCAGTGAGCCCAGCAGACGGTATGTGGTGCTGAACGGCAGGCTTGCGCTCCTGGCAAGATCCGCCGCACTGGCGCCCTTCGGCTCGTTGCCCAGCAATACCAAAAGGCTCAAGGCCTTGCCGACCATGTCGGTCTTTGTGTCCTCTTTCACACTCATAAGTGAAATGCTCTCACATTGTGAGAGCTATTTCTAGATGGTGATTACTTCTCTTGACAAGTGACCCCACTCACAGCCACTATTGCTGTATTACACAAGTAGCTCTCACCATGTGGTTACTTATCGGGAAGCTCCAGCCGCACCTCGCTCGGGATCCCGCACAGCTTTATCCGCGACATCGTCGTCACAGAAGGAACACCCCATGAGCCAAACAATGCCGTCAGCGACGCCAGGCACAGAAACAACCAAGGGAACGCCCAAGAAAGCCGCACTCGCCAGCTTCCTGGGCAGCGCCGTTGAGTACTACGACTTCTTCATCTTCGGATCCGCCGCCGCGCTGATCTTCCCGCACGTCTTCTTCCCGGACGCTGATACCAACGCCGCAGTTATGTCGTTCGCTACGTTCGGTTTCGCGTACGTCGCCCGGCCCGTGGGCGCAGCCTTCCTGGGCCACTTCGGTGACCGGATCGGCCGCCAAAAGGTCCTCATGTTCACTCTGATCCTCATGGGTGCGGCAACGTTTGTGATCGGCTGCCTTCCGGACTTCAAGACCATCGGCTGGTGGGCACCCGTGCTGCTTGTGCTGGCCCGCCTGGCCCAGGGTCTCTCCGCCGCCGGAGAGCAGGCCGGTGCTTCATCCATGACCTTGGAGCACGCTCCGGACAATCGCAGGGCCTTCTTCACTTCATGGACCCTGACTGGCACGCAGGGTGGCTTGATTCTCGCGTCCCTCGTCTTTATCCCGGTAACGGCGCTCCCGGACGAGGTCAAGTACTCCATCGGATGGCGCATTCCGTTCTGGCTCAGTGCCGTGGTGGTGATGGTCGCGTTCTTCATTCGTCGCACGCTCCACGAGCCGCCGGCCTTTGCCGAGGCGCAGAAGACCAAGCAGATTGCCAAACTCCCGATCGCCGACCTCTTGAAGCAGCACTGGCGCGACGTTGTGCGTGTGATCTGCTGCGCGTTTATTGCCGCTGTCAGTACCGTCTTCAGCACCTTGGCCATCAAGTACGCCACCGACGTCGCCCAAGTGAACAGTTCCATCACGCTCTGGCTCGTGGTTGTGGCGAATGTGGTGGCTCTCGGCACCCAACCGCTCTTCGGCATACTGGCGGACAAGATCGGCCGAAAGCCGGTGTTCATCTACGGAGCCGTCGCCAGTGCCATCATGACGCCGTTCTTCTTCCTAAGCTTTGAATCCGGCTCAACGCTGGTGATGTTCGCGGCTGCGGTTGTCTACTTCTCCTTCGGTTACGCAGCCGCCAACGCAGTGTGGCCGTCGTTCTACGGCGAAATGTTCAGCACCAAGGTCCGTTTCTCCGGCCTGGCGATCGGTACGCAGCTTGGATTCCTTGCCGCAGGCTTCGCTCCGACCATCGTCACGGCAATCGGTGGAACCAAGCCCGGCGGATGGGTTCAGGTTTCAGTCTTCACGGCTGTCATTTGCGTGATCGCCGCCGTCTCCGCCCTGACGGCCCGCGAATCAGCAAAGATCCCCACCGCCCAGCTCGGCCTGACCAAGTAATCCAGGCTTCAGCGGAGGAGCGCTCCTTCCCGGCTCCCGGGAGCGCACACCAGTGACGACACACAGAAATGCCCGGCATGTTCCCAACATGCCGGGCATTTCTGTGCCCTGCCACCCCGCCTGATGGGGGCACACCCGGGAGTAGGCGAAGGAATACTGGCGGGACTACCGCGGGTTCAACGCCACAGGCTTGAACTTGCCCGCACCGGTCCCGGAGTACAGCAGCAACGAGCCATCCCCGGCTACCCCCACCACTGACGGGTCACCCGTTCCGGTAAATCCATTGCCCAACGCCGCGATGCCGGAGAACATGTTCCACCCCGATCCCAGGAAGGAACGCGACAAGAAACCACCGGATCCGTCGCCCGGGTAGAGCCATAACCCACCATCGCTGCTCCGGCCCAGGATGTCCTCCCGGCCATCGCCATTGAAGTCGCCGGCCTGCAGCACCAGGTTGAACATGTTCCAACCGGAGCCGATCTGCTTCCGGGCCAGGAACCCGCCGCGCCCGTTTCCGGGGTAGGCCCACAACGTCCCATCCGAGGACTCCGCCACGATGTCCGGCTTTCCGTCGCCAGTGAAATCGCCAGGGGCAAGCATCTGCGTGAACCACTGCCAACCGGTGCCGATCTGCTTCCGGGCCAGGAACTGCCCCTTCCCGTCCGTCGGGTAAAGCCAAAGCGTCCCGTCAGGGGCCCGCCCCACTAAATCGGGACGGGCATCGCCGTCGAAATCGCCGGCACTGAGCACCGTGATGAACATGTTCCACCCCGTCCCGATTTGCTTGCGCGGCAGGAAGCCACCCGAACCGTTCCCCGGGTAGAGCCACAGAACCCCGTCCTTGCCGCGCGCCAGGACGTCAGCCGCGGCGTCGCCGTCGAAATCACCGGCCTCCCAGACTTGGCTGAACGCGGACCAGCCGGCACCGATGGCAATCCGGCCAGCGAAGCCGCTGCCGTCGCCCGGATACAGGGTCATGCCGCCGCCCGACGCGGCGGCCAGCACATCCGCGGACTTGTCACCCGTCAGGTCGGGGCCGCCGATGATGTCGCCGGCACTGTTCCAGCCGCTTCCGACGGCGGCCCGCGGCTGGAAGCCTCCCTCGCCGTCGCCGGGGTAGACATAGAGCGTCCCGTCGCTGGCCCGGGCGAGGAGTCCGGAAGTTCCGCCGCTGAAGGAACCCGCCGGTGCGAGAGTGGTGAAAACATCCCACCCCTGCCCGATCTGCGTCGCAGCCAGGAAGCCACCGGAGCCGTTGCCCGGATAGAGCCACAAGCGCCCATCGTTGCCGGCTGCAACGACGTCGTTGCGGGAGTCGCCGTCGAAATCGCCCACAGCCACGACCTGCGAGAAGCCCTGCCAGCCGAAGCCCACCTGGCTCCGCGTGAGGAATCCTCCCTTCCCGTTGCCGGGGTAGAGCCACAATCCGCCGTCGCTGGCCCGCGCCAGGATGTCCGCGAAGCCGTCACCGTTGAAGTCGGCAGTGCCGAGGACCGCGTTGAAGATGCCCCAACCCGATCCGATCTGCACCGGATCCTTCAGGCGGTTCCCCGACTGGCCGCCGAAGAGAAGGAGCGAGCCATCAGCCTCACGGGAGATCACGTCGGGGAGCTTGTCGCCGTCGAAATCCCCTGCCGAGAAGCGCATGCGGGTCTTGAGTTTCGGATCGGCATTGATGGTGACGGTGGCGGAAGTGCTGGAGACCGCGTTGATGGTGACCTGGGTGCCGGTGTAGGTGGTGAAGGTGCTGCCGGCCTGCCACGCGTGGTTCTTGGCGTACCAGGGCTCAGTGAAGGGGATAGTGGACGGCATCAGGATCAGCGACGATGCGATGGTCGCGCCCCCACGTTGGACGATCTTCACGCCGCGGTTGCCCTCACGACCCGCTGCGGAGAGGTAGCTGTCGTAGCCCACCGGCTGCCGCAGTTCGAGGTAGTAGACTTCCTTGCTCACGGGGTCCGTGAACTTGATGGCCCGCTGCGCTTCGGTTCCGCCCCACGGCTTGAGTGTGTAGCTCTTGACTCCGCCGGCAACCCCGACATCCCGGATCTCGTCTCCACGGCCGAAGCCCGCGTAGTCCCAGAACGACGAACTCACCACGGGCTGCGCGTATTGCGCGGCACCCATGATGTCCGTGGTGTCCCCGTATTCACGGATGTAACAGGAAGGATCCGTGAAACGGCCGCTGCTGTCCGTTCCCACATCCGGCACACCGCTTCCGCACTGCAGGGCGTCAGCGTGCATCAGGCCGATCACGTGCCCGAACTCGTGCGTCATCACATTGCTGGAGAAGCTGCTGAGCTGCGGCATCAGCACCCGGCCGCTGTAGCCCCCGCTGCTGTAACCGGCTCCCAGTGCGTTGCCGGACAACGTGGAAGTTGGGATGAAGATGACCAGCGCCGTGTAGGGGCTCGCCGACCATTTCAACTCGCTGGTGATCGTGGAAATGATGGTGCCGTAACTGTCCGTGGATCGGGCGCTCGACTGGAATCCGGCCACCCGGGAGTCCACGGTCATGGACAGCCGGCCCGCCGTCATCGCCCTCCAGTAGCCGCTGGTGGCTGCCACTGCCTGCTCGGCTCCGCTCATGGACACCGTGTTGGCATTGTCGGCCAGTTTCGCGGTGACCAGCCGGATCCGGATATCACCGTTGGGGCCCGCCGCGGCCACGCCGTCGCTGAGGCGGCTTTCGACGTCGGTGGATCCTTGGGTAGCTCGCGGCGGAACCGTGGGTGGCGTCTCGAAGACGTGCTCGGAATGCGGTGTCCCCTCAACGAATCTGACGTTCGGATTATCGGGGCTGGGCAGCGGCACGGCCGGTGCCGGGGCCTGGACAAAAAACAGGCCGGTGGCGAAAACCACCAAGCCCGTGGACACCGCAATTGCACGCCGCAGCAAACCCATGGAATCTCCCAGAGACCGAGCCTTCGGTTCCCGTGAGTCCCAAGAACCGACATCAGGCTACAACCGGCCCCGCTGACTGCGGCGGACCTGCGGGCCAAGCGTCGGCGCGTCACCCCGCCTGTGGCGCGTTCCGGCGTCGGGCATTCCCGAAACTCCGGCAGCGCCCAGTGCTAACCGGACCCTAACCATGCCGAAATACCCCGGCAACAATGCCCCGCCACACTGGAATAGCCGGCAAGTGCAGGCACCAGCTCCAGCCAGGAGGACACCATGCTGAAGGAAGTCAAAACTCAAACAACACGTATACGCGCGATCAGCCAGCTTCACCGCGGAGACGAAATCGAGGCCCGCATGTCCGTGGGACCTGCCTACGACGACGTTGTGATCCGTCGTGGACTCGTCCAGGAAACAGCGCCGGGGATTGGCGTTGTCTGGATCATGGACCGCGTCTCCGGGATGAGGAAAGCCATCAATACCGACGAGTGCAGCGTTTGGCGCGTCGCCTGAACCACCTCGTTTCGAGTGTTGGGCACGGGCCCAACCCAGGCACCCGCTCAGCCGCCGGCCACGGACTGGATAATCAAGACCTCCTGGCCGCCAGAAACTTCCGTATCAAGCCCCTTGAGTCGCCGGACCTCGTCACCGTTCACGTAAATATTCACGAAACGGCGGAGCGCACCGGTTTCATCGCGCAAGCGCCGGGCCAGCACCGGATATTCACCGGTCACAGTGTCCAGCAACTGTCCAACGGTCACAGCCCCGTCGGCGGACGCAGTCAGGTAGGACTGTCCGCCGACGAGAGGCTGCAGGACACCAGGCAGCAGGACCGTTATGTCAGCCACATCGGACCTAAGCCGGTGCCGGGGCGCCGGTAGTATCTTCGGGCGCCCCGGCCTCTTTCGCAGCTGTCTCCACGATCTGAGCCGCCTCCACCAGCACCGTCTCTTCGGCGGCTGCCAGCGGCGCGTCCACGCCTGCTTCGTTTCCAAATACGACGGCGGCCCTCACGCAGAGCACGTCCGGCAGGTGCGAGGCCACCTCCGTAAAGGTCCCGCCCTCGTCGGCGCTGGCATAGACGGACCCGCCGCGGGTTCCGAAGTACACGCCAACGGGATCACCGGTGTCCACGGCCGCAGCGTCACGCAGCACCGCGTTGTACTCGTGGTCCGGAAGTCCCGTGTGCAACTCTGTCCAGGTGTTGCCGGCGTCTTCGGTGCGGTGGACGCTCAACTTGCTGTCCGGCGGGATGCGTTCACCGTCGGCCTTCAGCGGGATCACCCAAGCCGTTCCCTCACGGCGCGGGTGGGTCAGCATCACGAATCCGAAGTCGGCCGGAAGTCCCTCGGCGATCGAGTTCCAGTTTTCACCATTGTCATCCGTGCGGTACACGCCGTGATGGTTCTGGGCGTACAGGCGGCCCGCCACCATGGCATCCGCTGCGATCTTGTGGACGCACTGGCCGAACTCCGGGTTGGGATCGGGCATGAAGTAGGCCGAGATGCCCTTGTTCCGGGGCTCCCAGGAGGTACCGCCGTCGAGCGATCTGTAAACGCCGCCGGTGCTCATTGCGATGTGTACCTGCTCGCCGGAAGGGTCCACCACGATCGAGTGGGCGGCCGCGCCTCCGTAGCCGGCACCCCACTCGCTGCGATGCGGATGGTCCCACAGCCCGCGGTTCAGCTCGAAGTGCTCGCCGCCGTCGGTGGACTTCCAGACCGAGATCGGCTCGCAGCCGGCCCAGACGACGCCAGGCCTGGACTCGGCATCGGGGTAGATCTGCCAAATGCGTTCCAGCGCGGCGTCGGTGCCGTCAGGAAACGTGATGGCGCCATTGTCAGGCTCGGTCCACGTGGCACCAAGGTCATCCGAATGTGCAACGGTGGGTCCCCAGTGCTCGGAACGGACGCCCACCATGATCCGTGTTTTGCCGGCCCGCGTGTCAATCCCGATGCTCGGTATCTCGTTCATCAGGAAGTGCGGGCCGGAGAGGGACCAATCCTTGCGGTCAGGGCTGGTTGCCAGCCACAGACCCTTTTTGGTCCCGATCGCCAAGACATAACTCTCTGCGGTATTTGGGGTTGCCATGAGTCCCATCGAACCATCGTGGGACGGGGAGGGCAATGGATTCATCGCGGCTATGTGGACAACATGGCGACTCTGACATCAGGGAAGCGGTAGAGATTCGCATCACGTTCCAGTGTCGGGCTTCACTACGTCTTTGACAGGGGAGTAGTGCTGAGGTCGACAGAGCTCCAAAGAATGGAGCTCTGCGCTAACCGTAGCGAAGCTCCCAATCGCAACTCGAAGGGGACGATTCGTGATTGGTGTACGAAATTCGGGCGCGGCTTTACTGGCCGTAGTTGTGTCGTTGAGCGCAGGGGGGCCGGCCGCTGCTTCGGTTTCTCAATCACCAACTCAGGTACCGACAGCGGAGCTGAACGTACTTTCTGAAATTCTGGAGTCAGCGATTCGGGACCGGAACCAGCAAATGGTAGTTGGCAGTGGCCGTGATGGCACCGAGCAAGTGAGTACACAACTTTTTAGTGCAAAGTCCAAAGATAAGATCGCTGCTGAAAATAGGGAGCTCAAGGCTCGAAAAGAGCGCCTGGCGGGCTACGGACAGGGGTATTCAAAAATCGAGACGAATTTTGAATCGGAGAGATTCGAAGTCACCGGTGATAAAGCCAGAGCGGAGGTGACCGAACGAACTGAATTGACGTACACCACCGGAGGGCCACCGGAGAGCTACAAGTATGAACAGATCATTGAATTTTCGAAATCAGGCAGCGGATGGACTATCGACAACATCAGCCCCAAGTCCCGGGAAGGAATTCCGCCGTCAACAGTGGTCAGCTCAGAGCAGCTTTCCCATGCAACAGGGGCCCATGGCTCCAGCGCTGCCCTTCGCCTTAATTCGGGCCGCGTGGCAACCCCTGCAAAGGCAGAGGTAGCTGAAAATCATGCCACACAGAAGACGGCGCCCGGACAAAAGGAGACTGGCCAGGAAGTCTCTCGGGCGGTGAGCTACAACTACACAGCCATGGTGAACTACGCACGTTCCTGGGCCCTTGGCCGAAATGGCGCGTACAGACAATTTGGCAACGACTGCCAGAACTTCGTGTCCCAGTCTCTAAACGCTGGCGGCTGGCAGCACGTAGGAGGCTGGTACCAATACGACAGCAGTTGGTGGTACAGCTGGGCCAATCAGACTTGGTCCTGGACCGGAGCGCAGCATTTTCATAACTTTGCAGTGTCACAAGGACGAGTTTCGTACCTCAATTATCTGAACGACCTCGGCCCCGCTGACGTGCTTCAGGTGCACTGGCCTGAAGGCACGCCTGATGTAGATCACTCAATGATTGTCACTTATTCCCCATGGAGCGCCGGCACACGTGACATCCGAGTCAGCTATCACACGACGGACACTCTCGACAGGAGTATCTGGAATTTGTACTCTTCCTTCCCCTACGCAACCTGGTACGCGCTGAGAACCTAGGAGTAGGGTACGGACGTGCGGCGCATACGAATGATGGTTTTTGTGGCAACAACCATTTGGTTTGGGGCAGTGTTGAGCGGCTGCGATATGACGTTTGAGCCCGATGTGGGGCAGCGTGATAGCACTTCAGAGCAAGTTATCAAGGCTGCCCAGGATGGCGACCGCCAGAAACTGCTCGACATCGCCCTGCCAGAAATGCAGGGACGAGAAGCCGCGGCAGATGCTCTTGTCGTCAGAGTGGGCAGGCTGGACCCTTCTTCATACTCGGTTGAATTCCGTGAGCATCACGGAGCCCCGGACAACTACATCGTGACCGCCAAGGATGCGGATGGAAACATAGCCTCGTTCGAGCTGGACTGGAACGACGCGAAATGGCAGCTTGTCTTGGGGACAGCGGGCCCGGCAAAGTCTCCTGCTGCTTCGTCCAGCCCCTAAGTGCTGAACAATGCAGTATTGAAAGCGCAGCGTGTCGCTCATCCGGACGTTTCCAGATGAGCGACAGCTAGCGCCAAGACAACCATCTGATGCCTCTGCGGCACGGCACCAAGAAGCTTTCCAGGTTGTTGAGCCGTAGGTGCGGCCGGGCGCCGTCGTTCGCGGAGCCCTGCCCCGCACGGATTGGACTTCAACAATTGTTGAGGTTTTAGGGTGGGAGTGGCCCCGGAATCCCAGGGCCCGCAACGAAAGCACAGGTTATGCCCCTCTCCAGCGCCCCGGCCGACACAACCCACCATCTTTTCCGCAGCGCGTTCCGCACCCACCCCGCCGGCGTGGCCGTGGTGACCTCGGCGGGCGAAGGGGGACCCGTAGGGCTCACCGCGTCCTCGGTTGCTTCGGTGTCCGCCGATCCTCCGGCACTTTCGTTCTCCCTGTCCGGCAGCAGATCGGCGGAACAGCTCATCCAGGCCGAAACAGTGGTGGTCCACATGATGGATGCGGGCCAATTGGAACTGGCAAAGACCTTCTCCCGCCCCGGCACTGAGCGCTTCACAGCCGGCATGGACTGGGTCACGCTGCCCACGGGTGAGCCGTTGCTCCGGGCAGCACCGTGGGCCTTGCGGTGCCGGATCACCCACCGCGTGCCGGTGGGAGCATCCATTCTGCTGGCCGCGGAGGTGCTGGAGATTCACGGCGCGCCGGGGACCACTGAGCCGCTGGTCTATCACGACCGATCGTTCCACCGGCTCACGGACGCGTCCCGCATCGGTTAGGAACGCCCGACGGCGGATGGTCACCAAGGCGACCATCCGCCGTCGTTGTTTGTGCCTTAGTGGGAAACAGCGGCGGGCTGCTACGGCTGGATGGAGACCCCGGTATGTTCGGACAGCGAGCTGAGCAGCGCGTCCTGGAACCGATGATCGTGGACCGAGGGGTGCGGCTCCCGCACCATCTGGTGATACCAATACTGGCCGGTTCCCTGAGCCTCCGGCGCCGACCCGGCGGCGAGCCAGACCTGCGTCAGGTGGCCCAGACGGAGGTCATCGGGGGCGCCGGCACCGCCCATGCGTGTGGGCACCCAGCCGGGATCCACAGCGTGCGTCGAGACCCCGGGCCACAACCGTGCAACTGCGGCCATGAGGGTGGTGACGAACAGTTTGCTGTCCGAATAGGAACGGCTCGCCCGCGCTCCGCTCCATTTGATCCCCTGAAGATCCGGATGGCCGCCCCGGTGCATGCCACTGCTGAGATAGACCACGCGGTCCGGCCGGTCCATCCCGGCGGTCAGCAGATACGGCGCTACGACGTTCACCGGCAACACCGAAGAGCCATCAAGGACGCCGGCATTGTGGATGACGGCATCGAAACGGCCCAGCTCGTTGGCTTGCCGGACCAGATCGCGCACCTGGTCGGTGTGGGCGAGATCGCCGACCACCGCCTCCGCGCCGCGCCCGAGCAGATCGTCGACAGCCACGAGCCGCGCTTCGGTGCGGACGTGCACCACCACTGAATGGCCGCCGTCGAGCAACGCTTCAGCGGCACCGCGCCCCAGGCCGTCGCTGGAACCGGTGATGAGGATCTTTGCCATGCGCCCCAGCCTAGGTCCCGCGGGGGTAAGGGAGGGAGGTACTGCCATAACCCGTACCCGCCGTACCCTCGCTAACTTTCGCCGCACGGGGTTTAGTTGAGGAACCTAGGGAACGGAGAAGTGCTGATGCGCGCAACAATCATCCATGCACCCGGCGATGTCCGGGTGGAGGAACGGGAAAAGCCCACCCTCCAGGAACCCACTGATGCGGTCATCAAACTGGTGGCTGCTTGCGTGTGCGGTTCGGACCTGTGGCCATACCGTGGCGCCGACACCATCGAGGAACCCCGGCCGATGGGCCACGAGTACGTGGGGATCGTGGAGGAGGTTGGCGATTCTGTAGTCAACGTCCAGGTTGGGCAGTTCGTGGTGGGCTCGTTCTACGCCTCGGACAACACCTGCGAGATCTGCTTGTCCGGTTACCAGTCGGGCTGCATCCATCGCGAAGGCGTGGGAAGCGCCCAGGCCGAGTACCTCCGCGTGCCACTCGCGGACGGCACCCTGGTTGCCACCCCGGAAATGCCCGACGCCGGCAAGGTCGCCTCGCTGCTGGCCGCCTCCGACGTCCTGGGGACCGGGTGGTTCGGCGCAAAGGCCGCCGAAGTGGGCCCGGGCAAGACCGTAGCGGTGGTGGGGGACGGCGCCGTCGGGCTTCTTGCCGTACTGGCCGCCAAACATATGGGCGCCGAACGCATCATTGCCATGTCCCGCCACGCCTCGCGCCAGGCGCTGGCCCGCGAATTCGGTGCCACGGACATTGTTGAAGAACGCGGCGACGAGGGCGTCGAGAAGATCAAGGAACTCACTGACGGCCTGGGCGCCCATTCGGTGATCGAAGCTGTCGGCACGCAAGAATCCATGATGCAGGCCATCCGGTCCACGCGCCGGGGCGGACACGTCGGTTACGTGGGGGTTTCCCACGATGTGGAACTCCCCGGCCGGGAATTGTTTTCTTCCCACGTCCACCTCCACGGCGGACCGGCACCAGTGCGCGATTACCTGCCCGAACTGATCGATTTGATCTTCAAGGGCGAGATCAACCCCGGCAAGGTCTTCGACTTGGAGCTTCCGCTGGACGAGGCCCCCGAGGCGTATAAAGCCATGGACGAGCGCCGGGCCATCAAGGTGTTGCTGCGGCCGTAATTTTCATTCCCTGCGAGGAGGAATCCAATGAAGTACACACAGAGCGGCGGCCAAACCGGAGCCGGACCTGCGGAATGGTTCACGGGCACGGTGCAGATCGACACGATCCGTACTCCCGACGAGCAGACGGCCATCGGTTGCGCCCACGTTCGGTTCGCCCCCGGGGCCCGCACCGCCTGGCACCACCACCCCAAGGGCCAGACGCTCTACGTGACCGACGGCATCGGCTGGGTTGCCCGCCGCGGAGGAGAAATCCAGGAGATCCGACCGGGCGATGTGGTGTACATCGAACCGGGCGAGGAACACTGGCACGGAGCCACGCAGGACAGGTTCATGGCGCACATCGCCCTTCAGGAGGCCGACGGAAACAGGCAAGTGGTGACCTGGCTGGAGCACGTCACCGATGAGGAGTACGGACTGTAGTTGAACTCAGGAGTGCCCGGAGAACCTTTAGCGGTTCCCCGGGCACTCCTGTGCTTTCTGGCGCTCATGTCCCCCGTCGATGCCCACGGGTGGTTTCGGGAATACTCTTGTAGGAAATGACGCACCGTGTGCAGGGAGGAAACCGTGCGAATCCCCTCAGAGGAACGAAAAGAACAACTCATAGCCGCCACCGTGGAATTGATGAAGCGTGAGGGAGTTCAATCGGTAACCATGCGTGCCATCGCCAAGGAAGCCAATGCCCCGTTGGCTACGGCACATTATTGCTTTGACAACAAAGACGTTCTCATGGAGGCTGCCGCTGGCGCCTGGCTGAAAAACCTGGGTCGTTTTTCCCGTGACCTGCCGCTGCATTTGGGGTTGCGCAAGACGGTGGAACAGGTAGCGGACGGATACTGGCGGTCCCTGGAAGAAGAACCCGCGAGTTTGCTCGCAGAATTCGAGCTCATCCTCTGGGCAACCCGCAACATCGGATCGAGCCAGGTTGCGGCGAAGATATACCCGGCGTACGTCGTCGAACTGGGAAAATTGCTCTCTGAAGCCGCCAGTTATGATTCCGAGGTGTGCCGGATGGACATTGATACCTTGGTGCGCTCGTTCCTGATGATTTTTGATGGCGCCTCCATTCAATACATCACCGATCCCGAGGCAGTCGATCACCGCGCCAACTACTTCATGATGATCGACGCGCTATTGATCAAGGCAGGGCTCTAAGCGGCGCTAGGACCGGGAGACCAGCGTGGAATCGCCATCCCGTTGGGGTTCGTTGTCCGCGTCGGGTACAGCGCCTGACTCGAACCCTTTGGCAGCAGCTGCCCTCTTGTGGCGCTTTTGCTCGTACTGCGTGAAGAACCAGATGGGAACGTAAAGAGCCAGCGCAATGAACCCCAGCCACGTAGGTGCCCAACCGATCTCCAGGCTGTTCAGGTAGACGACGCCCACCACGCAAAGGGGCAGATTGAACAATCCAAAGAACAGCGCCACCTTCGTCCACCCCCGGGGTGCTCGGAAGGGACGGTCCAAGTGGCTGAAGGACGGGTGCTTCTTGGCCTTGACGTAGGCGAAAAGGCTGATCCCGTTGGCACACGTGTAACCGATGGCCGCGGCCGCGAGGATTGCCGGAATGGATCCCAAGGAGATCAGGGCCACGTTGAAGGCAGCCGTGAAGAACATGGCGACCCAGGGAGTTCCATGGCGGTTGGTCCTTCCGAACACGCGGGGAAGGTTTCCTTCAACCGACATGGAGTGCATGGCCCGTGATGAACCAAGGTAGGCCGTCTGGATGATCAGGATCATGGCGGCTATCAGCATAATGATCGTGACCACGGATCCAACGCCGCCAAAGACGGCTTGTGCCACGGTAATCAAGGGCGAAATCGGTTCGGCCATCACACCGTCAACGCCAAGGACACCAATGACGGCGGCCTGCACCAGGACGTAGGAGAAGAAGCAGATGATGCCGCAGGAGAACAGTGCCTTAGGTACGTCTTTTCCCGGTTTCTTGTACTCCGGACCGTAGATGGCCGCAGTTTCCCAGCCGCAGGCACTCCACTGGGCGATGGCAAAGATACCGAAAAGAATGAGGACGTGGTGCAAGTCCCAAGACCAGTCGGTGGGCACCCAGTTTCCGCTGATGTGCGCGAAGTCCACATGCCCGGTGGCAAACGGGGCCACGGTCAGGATGACCAGGGGGATCAAGGAGACGGCGGCAAGGATGTACCCCAGAATGGCGCCGTCCTTCAGGCCGAACCAGTTGACTATGGACAGGGCCACAAAGATGGCCAGGCCCGCAATCAGTGAGAGCTGGTATTCGGTGAAGGTCTCAGCCAGGGCCGGAAACAACCCATGCAGGTAACCACCCACCAGCATGGCGAAGATGGCCAGCACTGGATTCCAGGCGAACCAATAGCTCCACGCACTAAATCCGCCGATTAGCTGCCCTTTGTTGAACCGGCCCGTGTGGTTTTCGGTACGGAAGACGTGCTGGGCAAATCCAGGAAGACCGGACGCCTTGGGAAAAGTGGTGGCCAGTTCCGCATAGGCCGTGTTCTGGAAGAAGCCTTGAACCACCGACAATCCCCAGATAAGAATTGCCGCTGCAGAAACGTACATGGGCAGGTAGCCCAGGGAAGGAAGGATCAGCAGTGGCACGCCCAGCGAAATGGCCAGCCCCTGTTTCCAATCGATTGACCGTTTAAGGTGGTCCGCTCCGTTCAAACTGTCTTGACTCATTGATTTCTCCTTTGAATGGCAATGGAATCTGTAAACCGGGATGTTTACAGGCAGGACAATGTCACTGCATGCCGAATGGAGGTGTTCCAATTGATGATCAGAATGCAGTTACTTGCGCAGCAACGCGTCCAAGGATGCGGGAAATGGTGTTCGATGTGGACGCAGCTGTTCGCCGCGAACTCCGGATACGGAGCGGTTCAGATTTCGAAGTAACGGAATGAATCCGACTCCAGGCCTTCAGGGTTGGGGCCGTAGATGGTGACCATATGGGCGTAAACCGGCGCCCAGTAGCGGCCGAGTTGGCCGGGGTTGACCCGGGCAACGTCGCCTGGTTTCAGAATGACGGTTTTGCCTTCACTCTCAACGTGAAGTTCGCCTGCAATAAGCACATTGGTTTCGGTATGCGGATGGAAGTCCTCCCAGCCGCACGCTTCCAACTCCCACTCGGACAGAATGAAGTCTGCCCAGCGGCCAACAGGCTTCGAGTTGATGAATCGGCACCGCAACCGCGGCCATTCCGCTTTCATGGGCGTCATGGCTTCGGCCGGCCAGAGGTCGAGAACCTCCCCCGTCATTGGGGTCCAGGACTGCAGCGCAGGGGTTGTGGTCATAGTTCTCACCCTTTCTTAGGCGTGGCCGACTGCCCCGCAGATTCAAAGGGAATTCGTGGCACAACGCGCCAATATGATGCGGGTCACAGCGAGGTCAACTGTGACAGGAACAGATGTTCAAGTCAACGGTTCAAGACGAAGAATTCCTTATGCAGGAGATCCGGTTAATTTTTCATGAACGGTTGACTTGTACAGGCGTTCATGTCAACGTGATTCAGGCAAGGGAAGTGACTCGCATCACAGATCCAAGGCCTTCAAGCCGAATCTTCCGGCGGCTAATGGGCGATGAAAATTACCAACCAGTCCCTTGGCACAGCTCTGCCGAAAATCCCACCAGATCCAAAGGAGAAATCATGGAAACGCTTAACGGAACCCTGAGCAAGGCTGGATCCATCCACAAGGTTGAAGGCGGATTCCTCAACCTTCCATCGATGAACGAGGAGGGCTGCGACGCAGCCATTGGCGACTCACTCTCCAACCCTGTCGGCTCGGTCATGTGTGCCGGATTCTTTGAACTGAAGGCGTCCAAGCCGCTCGTGTACACCTACACCTACGACGAAATGAAGGTTGTGGTGGCAGGGGAATTCATCCTCACCGACCAGGCAACGGGCGAAGTCACCCACGCCAAAGAGCGGGATGTCCTGTTCTTCCCCAAAGGGACAACCGTCAAGTTCGAAACCCCCGGCTACGCCCTCGGGTTCTTCGCCGGCGACCGCGACTTCGCTGCCTAGGTTCCGGCACCCTCACACCATCTGAAAGAGGTAAGCAGCATGACACTTCGAGTCGGAATCATTGGCGCAGGACCCAGTGGCCTTGCCCAACTGCGCGCGTTCGAATCAGCTCGGCAAAAAGGCATCGACATCCCTGACATCAAGTGCTTCGAGAAGCAGGACGACTGGGGTGGCCAGTGGAACAACAGCTGGCGCATCGGCCTGGATGCCAGCGGTGAGCCGGTCCACTCCAGCATGTACCGTCACCTGTGGTCGAACGGCCCCAAAGAGTGTCTGGAGTTCTCGGACTACTCATTCGATGAGCATTTCGGACGGCCCATTTCCTCCTTCCCGCCCCGCGAGGTGCTCTTCGACTACATCAAGGGCCGGGTGGAAAAGTCGGATGTGCGCAAATACGTCAACTTCAACACCGTGGCGCGCCACACCACCTACAACGAGGACACCCAGGAATTCACGGTGACCGTGGAGGACCTGCGGACCAACCTCACCGAGACCCATGTGTTCGACAAGCTCGTGGTTGCCACCGGGCACTTCCACGTTCCTGCCGTACCCGAATTCAAGGGCATCAAGTCATTCCCCGGCGAGGTCCTGCACGCCCACGACTTCCGTGGAGCCGAGCGCTTCGTGGGGAAGAGGCTGCTCATGATCGGCAGCAGCTACTCTGCCGAGGACATCGGTATGCAGGCCCACAAAATGGGCGCCGCCTCCATCACCATGAGCTACCGAAGCAACCCCATGGGCTACCACTGGCCATGGAACACGGTGGAGCGCCCGCTCGTCACGCACTTCGAGGGCCGGACGGCTTACTTCGCGGATGGCACCCATGACGACTTTGACGCCGTGGTGCTCTGCACCGGATACCAGCACAAGTACCCGTTCCTGCCCGGCGAACTCTCGCTGAAATCCCCGAACGTGCTCTACCCGGGGAACCTCTACAAGGGCGTCGTGTGGCAGCAGAACACCAATCTGTTCTATCTGGGCGCGCAGGACCAGTACTACACCTTCAACATGTTCGACGCCCAGGCCTGGTTTGCCCGCGACGTCATGACCGGCGTCGTAAACCTCCCATCCCTGGCCGACCGCGAGGCGGACATCGCACTTTGGCTGGAGCGCCAGGCGGCACTCCAGGACCATGATGCCGAAGCCGATTTCCAGTCCGATTACCTGCGCGAGCTCATCGACGCCACGGACTACCCGTCCTTCGACCTCGACGCCGTCTCCCAGCTGTTCAAGGACTGGATGCACAACAAGCACACCGACATCCTGGGCTACCGCGATGCCGTGCACCGCTCAGTGGTTACCGGCACCATGGCAACCAAGCACCACACCCGGTGGATCAACGCCATGGATGACTCCCTGGACCGGTACCTCAACGGCCCCTCCCAGGAGCTGGCCAGCGGGTCGCCCAAAGTCCTGGCTGACGAACGCGCCTGACGCACGCGGTTGGCCCTTCGCCGGCTGGAGATACCGGCGAAGGGCCAACCATGGAACAACGTGGAGAAGTGTGGTGAGAAGAGCCTATTGCCTGGCGGACCGGGAGGAGTGGGAAGCGGAACTCTTCGCCTCCCTCAGCAGGGCTGTCAGGTACGAACTGCGGCATGACCTGCGGTGCCTTGCCTGCGGCGGCAAGGCGTTGTTCCGCAGCGCGTCCGCACGACGGCCCGCCATGTTCGCGGCCCGGCATTCGCCGGCCTGCCTCCTCATCAACCACCCTGCGTGGGGCGTCTTCAGGTATCTCCAATAGCCTCCCGCAAGGCTCCTACGCCTCCAGCGTGCTCGTCGTCGCACCCTGCTCCCGGGCGGCCTGCAGTTCCAACAGCTCGGACCGCAACGCCGGATCCAGCGCCGCGTCCAGCACGGTCAGTGCCAGGACAGTAGCGCCGTCCACGACGGCGTCGTCGGCCTCGGGCGTGATGGCGTCTGCGGTGAAGTCCGGGTGGTGCGGAACGGCGGTGCTGTTGCGGACCACCACCATGCCATGCACAGAGGGAAGAACCTGGGAAACGTTCCCCATGTCCGAGGATCCGCCACCGAAGATCGGCGTGTGGTCCACCGGGCGGCCGATGCCTTCCATGTTGTTGTCCCAGAGCTTCCCCAGGCCCGCGTGGGTATGGATCGGCGCGTACGGGTGCTCGGTTTGCCGGTGGGTCCAGGTACATCCGGTGGCGATGGCCGCACCTTCGAAGCAGGCGAGCACGCGGCGCTTGAGGTCCCGCCACACGTCAACGTCCCCCGCGCGGACCTCAACCTGTACCGTGGATTCCCCGGCGATCACATTGGTGGCGCCGCCGCCGTGCGAGATGAAGGCGTTGGTGTTCGCGTTTTCCGGCAGGTGCTGGCGCAGCACGGCCATGTTCATCAGGGCCAGGCTCGCTGCTGCCCCGGCGTTGATGGCCTTGTCCGGGGCGCCTGCGGCGTGGGCTTCACTGCCCTTGAACTGCACCTCGAAGCGTTCCACCGCGGCCATGCTGAAGGCCGAAGCGCTGCGCTCCACCCCCGTCATTCCGTGCACCATGAGCGAGAAGGCGGCGTCCTCCCAAGCCCCCGCCTGCAGTAGCGAAACCTTGCCGCCGCCGTGCTCTTCGGCGGGAGTGCCCAGGACCTTGATGCGCAGTCCGGCGGCGTCGGCTACGGGCTTGAGAGCCAGTGCTGCACCAACGCCGGCGGCCGCGATCATGTTGTGACCGCAAGCGTGGCCCACTTCGGGGAGGGCGTCGTATTCTGCGCAGATCACTACAGTCAGGTCGCCCACACCATAGGTGGCCTCGATCGCCGTCGGAATTCCGTACGCACGTTCGGTGACGTCGAAGCCGCCGTCGCGCAGCACCGCGGCCACGGCCGCCGCCGACTCATGCTCTTCCCAGGAGATCTCGGCCAGCGCGTGCACCTTGTGGCTAAGTTCCAGGATGGAAGGTACGACGGCGGTCGCGGCCTCGCGTACGGCGTCGCGCAGGGTTTCCTTGGAGGTGATATCAATCGAAACGGTCATTGTTTCTTCCTTCTCTGTCGAGGTTCAGTTGGCTGGTTCGAGGGTCTGGTCCGTGGCGGAGTCCTGCTGCCCGGACATCCGGGGCTCGGCGGTTTCGGACGCCGCCTTGGCCTGGCGGATGAAGAGCACTGCGATGGCGAAGAGGACACACAGTCCGGCGCAGATCCACCAGACGGCGTGGAAGGAGAACTGCGTGGCTACGCGTGTTCCCGACGCGGAGGGAGCAGTGAGGGCCGACATGAGCAGGGCAAAGAGCGCACCGGCAACGCCGCCGGCAGCAGTCCGGGCCGTGTTGTAGAGGCCGGACGCGATGCCTACCGAGTCGGCGGCCGCACGCTGCACCACCAGCGTGGGAAGTGTTCCGCTGACGATGCCCGTGCCGAGACCTGCCACCACCAGCCACACCGTGAACGTGACCAGGGTTCCGGGCGCCAGGATCATGAGCAGGTAGGCCACGGCTCCGAGGAGTCCGCCGAAAGCAACCGTCCGCGTGCCGCCCAGGATGCGGGATACGCGGTCTGCGAAGGTCGCTCCCAGGAAAGCCGCCAGCGCCATGATGCTCAGCAGTATCCCGGCTGCGGACGCTGCGGCGCCGAAACCGAATCCGAGCGTCGCTGGATCTGAACGCAGGTAGACCGAGATCGGGGCCTGGGCTCCGAACAGTTGTGCGCCGAACAGGAAGGCAACCACGATCGGCAGGCCGATGCCTCCTCGAAGCAGCATATTCAGGTCAACCAGCGGGTGTTTGATGCGACGGGCGGACACTACCCAGCCCGCGAGCAGTGCCACGCCGATGATCATGGCGATGCCTACAGTCAACGGGGGCCAGGTGGCCAGGTTGGATGCACCGCCCAGGACGGCCGCCAGACCGCCACCGAGCAGGACCGCGCCAAGGTAATCCACTTTGCCTTGGCTGCGAAGCGGTGTTTCCTTGACGAAGATGGCGATGCCGGGGATGCACAGCGCCATGAAGATCGCCGGGAACAGCAACGTCAGGGAGAGGCTGCCGACGGCGTCAAGGACGATGCCGGACAAGAAACCACCGATCGTGGCGCCGAGGGTCAAGGCGGCGACGAGCCGGCCGATGCTTCGGCCCGACCGTTCCGAGTCACGCTGGTGGACAATGGCGAATTCCAAAGGCAGGAACACAGCCAGCGGTGCCTGGATGGCGCGGCCAACGAGGAACAGTTCGTAGTTCGGCGCGAACGCGACCAGGACGGACGCGGCTGCGACGATCGCCGTGGCGATCATGAGGACGCGTTTGTGCCCGTGGATGTCGCCGAGCTTGGACAGGAGGGGAACAACCAGGACCGTCGCCAGCAAATAGGCGGCACTGATCCAGTTCAGCGAGGCGGCTGAGACTCCGTGGTGCTCTCCGATCGATGAGAACAAAGGACTCAACCAGCCTTGCAGGATGCCGCTGCCAAGTTCCATGACAACCAGGAAGCCGACGGCTCCGGCAGCAGTGGATTTCTGCGCAGTTGTACGCATGTGCGCTCCGATGTGATGAGAAGTGAACGGGATCACACCATGATCGAAGCACCATGTTTCCGATGGATGAAATTGAAGCTTTCCATGGATTATCTTGCTGATATGCAGGAATACATGCTCGATCCCCTTGAAGAGCGCATCATCCATGCCTTGCAGATCGAAGGCCGGGCCTCGTGGGCCGAGCTTTCGCCCCTCCTCGGCGTGGATGCCGTGACACTTTCGCGGCGCTGGGAATCCCTCCGGGAAAGAGGACTTGCCTGGGTCACGGGGATCTTCACCGAAGGGGCCAGTGCCCTGGTGGACATCACCTGCATGCCCCAACACACGGCGAAGGTGGCGCAGGAGCTCATCAAGATTCCGGCAGTGATGACCCTGGACCACACTTCGGGTGGCCGGGACTTGCTGGCGACGTGCCTCGGGGAGAACCCTTTGGCGATTTGGGATGTGGTGACCAACCAGATCGGCGCCCTTGACGGCGTGCGGAACACGCAAACGCACCTGGTCACTGAAATGATCATGGAAGCCTCGGCCTGGAGATTGCGTGCGCTCACGCCCGCAGAGGCGGGCAAGGTTGCCAAGCCCAAGCCCCCGCGTGCGCGGGCCCCGCGAACTGTACATCCCGACGTCGAATATGCGCTCCGGCACTGCCTGCTGGAGGATGGTCGCCGTCCGGTGAGCCGCATCGCCGCAGAACACGGGCTCAGCGAACAACGCGTCGCGGATGGACTGGCCAGGCTGCGGGCTGACGGACGGCTGAGGCTGCGCACGGACGTAGCCCGCAGCGTCACCGGCTGGCCTGTCTACGCCTGGTATTTCGTGCGGACCGCGGCCAAACACATCCAGCAAATGCGCGGGCTCATGGCCCAGATTCCCGAAGCCCGCACTGCCTTGGCCGTGGCCAGCCAATATAACCTGGTGGTGGCCGTCTGGCTGCGGGAAATGACCGATGTGATGCGCTTCGAAGCAGCCTTGGAAGCGGCGGTTCCGAGCGCCCGGATTGTGGACAGGAGCGTGGTCTTCCGGATGAGCAAGCACCTGGGCCATGTCATAGATGACGAGGGCAGAGCCACGCTCGGGTTCGTGCACCCCTTCACTCCGTAGCCGGGAGTGCGGTTAAGTAGAGCTAAACCGAAGGGAGCGTCAGTGCTGGACATCCGACGCCTGCATATCCTCAAGACCCTTGAGCTCGAAGGCACCATGACCGCCGCCGCCGCCAAGCTGCACATGACCACCTCCGCAGTCAGCCAGCAATTGGCCGTGCTTGAGAAGGAGGCCGGCCTCGCGCTGCTGATGCGGACGGGCCGGAAGGTCAAGCTGACGGAGGCGGGCGCCTTGCTGGTGGAACACTTTGGCCGGATTGCCTCGGAAGTGGAAGCCGCTGAAGCCACGATGAAGAAGTTCCAGACCGACGTCCGCGGACGCCTGGCCATCAGCGCGTTCCCGAGTTTCTGCAGCACCGTCCTTCCCTCGGCGGTCATGTCCCTGCAAGCGGCCTACCCGAGGCTGGACGTCACCATCTCGGACCTCGAACCGTCCGAGAGCGTGGCCCAACTCCGTGCCGGAAACATCGATATCGCGGTAGTGGACGACCTCAGCGAGATCCAGGACGAGGGCCTGGTGAAGACCCTCTTGGCCCGCGACGAGATCATCCTGGTCCTTCCCCGGGACCACCCCGTGCCGGACACCGGCTCTCCCGTCAGCCTTCCCGACTACGCCCACGAAAGCTGGGTCCTGGACCAGGAAGGCAGCGTTTTTGAACAATTCGTGCTGCAGACGTGCCGTGAAGCCGGCTTCACTCCCAAGGTCATCGCCAACTGCCGGAACCTGATGGCTACGCTGGGCCTGGTCCGTGGCGGACTGGGGGTGGCACTCATGAGCGAGCTGAATCTTGGCCGCGAGACCCAGGATCTCCAGGTCCGCCGGGTCGATCCGAGCTGCGGCCGCAACATCATCATCCTGTACCGGGCAGCCGGCAAGGCCGCTCCCGCCATTGCCGCCGTCATCGAGGAACTCCGGATCGCCACCGAGGCCCGACCCACAGCCTGATTGTTAAGCGCAGCTTGACGGTTGTTTCACTAATTCCCGATGGACGCGCGCGCCGCAACACTCCACAGTTGAAAGGGAACCCAGCCCCTTTTGCTCCCTTGGAGGATCCCATGGCATTGAGCGCCCTCGACCTGTTCTCGATCGGCATCGGCCCGTCGTCGTCCCACACCGTGGGTCCCATGCGCGCGGCCCGCACCTTTGTTGACGCCCTGGAACAGGACGGGAAGCTCGACGCCGTTGATCGGGTTCACGCCGGACTGTTCGGTTCGCTGGGGGCTACTGGAAAGGGACACGGCTCGGACAAGGCCGTGATCCTCGGTTTCATGGGCGAGCTCCCGGAAACGGTGGACCCCATGGCCGCGGACCGCATGGTGGCCGAGGCGACGGAGGCCAGGAAGATCCTCCTGGCCGGGCGCCGGATGGTCTCCTTCAACCGGGCAAAGGACGTTGTGCTGCATATGCGCCAGTCCCTGCCGGCCCACCCCAACGGCATGCGCTTCCAGGCCTTCGACGGCCAGGGAAACCTCGTTTCCGAGCGGGTGTTCTATTCCGTTGGCGGCGGTTTCGTGGTGGACGAGGATGCTGTGGGCCAGGTAGCGCAGGACAGCGTGGTCCTGCGCTACCCCTTCAGCAACGGACAGGAACTGCTGGCCCACTGCGAGCGCGAAGGCATGTCCATCAGCGACGTCATGCTGGCCAATGAAAGTGCCTGGCGAAGCGAAGAAGACACCCGCGCCGAGCTCCTGCGCATCTGGGAAACCATGAAGGAGTGTGTTTCGCGCGGCTGTAGCCGCACGGAAGAGCACCTGCCCGGAAACCTGATGGTCCGCCGTCGTGCGCCGCGTCTCTTTGCCGATTTGCAGACCAAAGACGACGCGACCGATCCCCTGCGCGCCGTGGACTGGGTGAACCTGTTTGCCCTGGCCGTGAACGAGGAGAACGCCACGGGCGGACGCGTGGTCACTGCGCCCACCAATGGTGCTGCCGGAATCATTCCCGCCGTTTTGCACTACTACATGAAGTTCGTTCCAGGCGCCTCTGAAGACCATGTAGTCCGGTTCCTCCTGACCGCGGCCGCCATCGGCGTGCTGTTCAAGACCAACGCGTCCATTTCGGGTGCGGAGGTGGGCTGCCAGGGCGAGGTCGGTTCGGCCTGTTCCATGGCCGCCGGTGCACTGTGCGAAATCCTGGGCGGGACTCCCCAGCAGGTGGAGAACGCGGCCGAGATCGGTATCGAACACAACCTGGGCCTGACCTGCGATCCCGTCGGTGGCCTGGTGCAGATTCCCTGCATCGAGCGCAACGCGATGGCCAGCAACAAGGCCATCAACGCCGCGCGGATCAGCCTCCGCGGCGACGGCATCCACCATGTCTCCCTGGACACCGCCATCAAGACCATGCGCGAGACCGGCGCGGACATGAAGAGCAAATACAAGGAAACCTCGCGCGGCGGCCTCGCCGTCAATGTCGTGGCGTGCTGAGGGCTACTCCGTTTCGACCCACGCTGAGCGCCACTCCGGTGCTTCGAAGGCTTCGCTCCAGTAGGCCGTTTCCTTGGCGATCTTGCCGTCCCGGAATTCGAAGATGAACACCGTCTCGTATTGCGGGCGGGCATAGTCCAGCAGTGCCTCGGCAACCACCAGGTCCCCTCCGCTGGTCATCCTTCGCGGGGTGATGGTGGGCAGTTGCGGGAACGCGTTGTAGATACCGCGTCGGTTTTCCGCTCCACGCACCACCTCTCCGGACTGCGGCCAGTGCATGATGGCGTCGTCGTGGAAGAGTTCATCCATGACTGCTATGTCGCGGGCATTGATGCAGTCGATCAGCCGCTGGACCACTTGTTCGTTGGGCGTTGCTTCAGTCACGTGCACCCCTCGTGGTTGTGTGTTCGATACACGGATCATAGGAGTCCGGGGGCGCCAGGGGGAGAGGTTTTGGTCCGGTTTTACCGGGGGCGCCTGGGCGAACGCTGGAGCTATCGGCCTTGGCGTTGTTGCGACGGCGGCGATCATCGTGGGGCTCAACGCCCTGATCGGGCGCGCGGGCATCGCAGTAGGCGCGGTCATCACCCTGTTCGTGGGCAACCCGCTCTCGTCGCTGACCCAGCCCAAGGAATTCCTCCCCGCACCCTGGGGCGACGTGGGCCAATGGATGGTGCCCGGCGCCTCGGGAACATTGCTGCGGGACCTTTCCTACTTCCCGGACGCGTCGGCGGCGTTCCCGTGGCTGGTGCTTGCGGGCTGGGCCGTTGCCGGGGCGATGCTCATCGCCGTCGGCCACTTCCGGAACGCTCCGGCGGTGGCGGAAGCGTAGGCGCTGGAGAACTGTGGGGCTGGTCTCATTGGCGTTCGTTTATGAAGAGAGTTGGTTGACCAGTTCTTGGGTCTGAAAGTTAGGGCAGCCTACACTTAGTCTGGCCCTGCGCACCCCGGGCTTCCCCAGCTTCGCCTGCTCCCGTTCGCAGGCTCCCCGTACCTTAGGTGGTTTCATGCGTTTTTCGTTCCCCTCTGCCCTTTCCGTGGGGCTCGTGGCGGTCCTGTCTTTGTCCGGCTGCGGCTTTACGGGGACGGCGTCATCCGGGTCAGCGCCAGCCGTGGACAAGAACCAGCGCATCGTCGTGGACAACTTCCGCGCCCCGGTAGCGAACTGGGCCCTCGAAAGTGACGCTGCCTACATCCTCTCGCTCTCAGGCTGCTTGGAAACCCTGACCCGGTACGACGAGTCGCAGGGCAAGATCGTGCCTTCCCTGGCTACTGATTGGAAGCAGGTTTCTCCGCTGGAGTGGGACTTCACCGTCCGCGAAGGAGTGCAGTTCCAGGACGGGACCGCTTTGACGGCGGACACTGTGGTCGGGTCGCTGGACAGGGTCCTGAAGGCCGCGGTTCCGGCCCGTGCCTTCAACCCCAAGGTGGTCAGCTCTGTAAAGGCCGTCGACCAGCACACCGTCCGGATCACCACCCCCACCGAAAGCCCGCTGGTTCCGTATCGCATGGCCAGCGTCAACACCGGCATCCTCTCCCCAGCCGCGTTCACCGGACAGGGAGTTGACCCGTTCGGTCACTGCACGGGACCCTTCACTCCGGTTTCGGAGAAGGCCAAGCAGTCTTTGACCCTGGACCGCAACGACTCGTACTGGGGCGGGGAAGTCCAGTTGGCTGGGGCGGAGGTGCGGTTCGTGACCGACGGCGCCACCCGCGCCACCCAGGTGAGGACAGGCGAAGCCGACATTTCCCTGTCGATTCCGGTCCCCGCGCTGTCGTCCTTGGAAACGGACCCGAACGTCAAGGTCCTGAAAGCTGACTCCCCGCGGACGGCGACGCTCTACATGAACAATGCCAAGGCGCCGTTCGACAACGTCAACTTCCGCAAGGCCATCACGTCGGCGCTTGACCTTGAATCCCTGGCAGCCAGCGTTTATGAGGGTGCGGCAGTCGCGTCCACCGGACCGTTCGCCCAGTCTGAACCGTGGGCAACCGAGGCCTCGGGGGCTCCGAAGTTCGATGTGGAGAATGCCCGGAAGCTGCTCACCGAGGCCGGCTACACGGCCGACCGCCCGCTCGAGGTCATTGCCATCGTCGAACGCGCCGAGTTTGCCGATGTCGCCACCGTCATCCAGGACAACCTGAAGGCCGTGGGTGTTCCGGTCAGCATCGTGACCAAGGAATATGCCGCCGTCGAACCGGATCTGCTGGCCGGGAAGTACGACATGGTCTTGAGCCAGCGCAACCGGCTGATCGACATTGCCGATCCCATCGGGTTCCTCACGGCCGACTACACCTGCGAGGGGACCTACAACCTTAGCCACTTCTGCAACAAGGACTACGACGCCGTTATCACCAAGGCGGCAAAGACTACTGACGCGCAGGAACGCTACAAGCTCTACGCCGAAGCCGGAACGATTCTGCGCGACCAGGCAGTAAACGTCTGGCTGGTGAACGAACAAGCCATCGACGCCGTCCGCGCCGATGTGCAGGGCCACACCCAGGACCCGTTGGCCCGTTACGTCGTCCGCAGCAGCACGGCCAAACCCGCTTCCTGACCGCTATGGCAGTACCCGTCCCCTGGTTGTGGCGCCCATGATGGCATTTGTCGGCAAGAGGACTGCGGCCCTGGCAGCCGCTGTCCTCTTGTCCTCCTTTGCCGTCTTCCTGATCCCGTACGTGACCCCCGGCGACCCGGTGCGAAAGATCATTCGCTCGCGCGTCTCCGGGGAAATCATTGACGACTCCGCCGTCACGGCGCTGGCTGCCGAACTCGGATTGAACGATCCGCTCTGGACCCAGTACCTGCGTTGGCTGGGACGCCTGGTTACCGGTGACATGGGATTGTCCTATACCAGCCGGACACCGGTAGCGGATCAGGTCTTCCCGGCCTTCGGCATCACGCTCACGCTGGTCATCCTGGCCCTGGTAACGGCAGCAGTGCTTGCCCTGGTGCTTGGCGTCGTGTCCGCGATCCGACACGGTCGGACCGCCGACCGGGTGATCACGGCTTTAACCCAGGCCTTCATCGCCATCCCCGAATATTGGCTGGCGCCAGTCCTCGTCCTGGTGTTCGCGCTGCAGCTCTCCTTGGTGCCGTCAGCAGGTTGGGCTGGCCCTGCCTCGGCGATCCTTCCAGTGGCGGTCCTCGCCCTGCGGCCCACCAGTTACTTCACCTCAGCCGTGCGGGAAGGAGTGTTGGAGGCGATGCAGGCCGAACATGTGGGCGCGGCGCGCAGCCGCGGGGTAACCGCGGCACAAACCATGTGGCGGCACGTGATTCCCAACAGCCTGCTGCCGCTGACCACCTTGGTTGCCGTGTGGTTCGCCGGCTTGCTGGGTGGCTCCGTGATCGTGGAGGTCATGTTCGCGATACCCGGCATGGGAAGGTTGCTGTTCGACGCCGTAGTCAACAGCGATATCCCGGTGGCCCAGGGTGCCGTTGTCCTCATCGTGGCCCTGGCCGTCACCCTGACCACAGCTGCGGACCTCGTTCACACCATCCTTAATCCCCGAATGAGGCACTCCCTTGCCTAAAATCCCCAAAAGCTTGTGGATCGCCGCATCCCTGCCGGCTCTTGTCGTCGTGGCCGTCCTCCTCGCCCCGTCGATCATGCCCTTCGCTCCCGAGGCCCAGAACCTACCTGCCAGGCTGGCCCCTCCCAGTGCAATCCATTGGTTGGGCACGGACCACCTGGGGCGCGACGTCCTCAGCAGGCTGCTGGACGGAGGCCGGTTTTCCCTGACGCTCGCCGCTCTCGCCACCATAACGACGGCGGTAATCGGTACCGCCGTCGGCGTGCTCAGCGCCCGTCGGCGCGGATGGATCGATGAGTTCTTCACCCGAACCAATGACGTCCTGCTCGCCTTGCCCGAAATGGTCATTGCTTTGTTCCTGGTCGCCGCCCTCGGCACCGGCTACCACTCACTGCTGCTGGCACTGACCTTGACCGGCTGGACCCCCTTCGCCCGGCTGGCCCGTGCACTCACCTTGGACGTTTCAGCGCGCGGTTTCATCGAGGCCGCCCAGGTGCTGCGCTGCTCCCCGGCGTTCATCGTCAGGCGCCACATCCTTCCACACCTCGCCGGACCCTTGCTGGGGCAGGCCACCCTCCGGTTCGGGCAGTTCCTGATCAACGTCGGAGCCCTGTCCTACCTTGGGCTGGGAGTGCAGCCCCCGCAGTCTGACTGGGGGTCCATGCTGGCCGCCGCCCAACCGTACGCGCTGCGGGCACCCATGACCATCCTGGCACCTGGGCTTGTCATTTTTGCCGTTGCCCTGTCGGTCACCCTCATCGGCCAACACGTGCTCCGATCCTCCACGCGCCCCACCTCCGCCCTGCCTGCGGCACCGGAACAGGAGCCAACGCATGCCTGAACCACTCGTCGTCGAGAATCTCCGCGTGAGCCGCCACCGCCCAGGTGCGCTTGAGGCAACTCCGGACCCGATCCTCCGCTCGGTAGACCTGACCGTGGCACCGGGTGAGTTCGTGGCGATCGTCGGCGCCTCAGGCAGCGGGAAGACGATGACCGCCCGGGCGGTGATGGGCCTGCTCCCCCACCAGGTCCGCGTTGACAGCGGAGCCATCACGCTGGGCGGCACGGACCTTGTGAACGCCAGTGAAACCGAACTCAACAAGGTTCGCGGCGGTCGGATCGGGATGCTCCACCAACAGCCCAAGCGGATGTTCAACCCCCGCATGCGGGTCGGCCGCCATGTGGCTGAGCCGCTGAAGCTCCATCGCGGCCTACGCCGCGGCGAGGCCAAGGACACCATCCTTGAACTGCTGGCCGAAGTTGGGTTCGACGATCCGGCCGCCATCGCGGCAGCATTCCCGCACGAGCTCTCCGGAGGCATGGCCCAACGCGCCATGATGGCCGTTGCGTTGGCTGGCCAGCCCGGCCTGCTGCTCGCCGACGAACCGACCTCTGCCCTGGACAAAGTCCTGGAACGTCAGATCCTCCAACTCATCGACCGCCAGCGCCACAACCGTGGCCTCGGCGTCCTGTATATCACCCACGATCTCTCCACCGCTGCTGCCTTCGCCGATCGGCTGATCGTCATGGACCGTGGCATGATCGTGGAAACCGGGACCGCCCAGCAAGTCCTCAACACACCCCGGACCGACACCAGCAAGGCCTTGGTGGCCGCCTCTGCCCTCGTGCGCGCGGACGGCGCCGCAACCGCCGTCGAGCATCGCGTGGTCCTGGACCTTCAAGGCGTCACCAAACGCTTCCACCGGAAGGCCTCCCCGGCACTGGACGATGTGTCCCTGCAACTGCGTCAGGGCGAAATTCTCGGCGTGCTTGGACAGTCCGGGTCCGGGAAGAGCACCATGGCCCGCCTCCTCGTCCAGCTCGGCGCACCGGACACCGGAACCATCAGGGACACCACCGACGGCGGCATCCAGCTGGTCTTCCAGGAACCCCACGATGTCTTCGACCCAAGGTTGAGTCTTCGCCGAAGCCTTGAAGCACCGCTGCTGAACCGCCGGGGACTCCCCGGCGGTGAGTGCAGCGCAGAGGTGGAGCAGGCAGTCAGGGACGTGGAGCTCCACCCGGAGATCCTGGACAGGTACCCCGGCCAATGTTCGGGCGGCCAGCTGCAACGGCTCACCATCGCCCGAGCGCTTCTGACGAAGCCCAGTGTGCTGATCTGCGACGAAGCTACATCCGCGCTGGACACCGTCACCCAGAAGAAGATCCTGGACTTGCTGATCCGGCTCCACCGGGACAAGGACATGACCCTGATGGTCATTTCCCACGACCTGAACGTGATCCGCTACATGAGCCACCGGGTGGCCATCCTCCACCAAGGCCGGCTCGTAGAGGTTTCCTCCACCACGGACTTCTTCGCCAGGCCGCAACACGAACACAGCAAGCAACTGCTCGCAGCTACCTCGTCTCGCCCCGGACCCACGCCGCAAAACGCTCCATCTGCTGGCGCATGAGTACCCTGCCCCGCACCAAGGACACCCGGACGTTATTGGCCGCCCAGTTGGTGTTCAACATCGGTTTCTACGCTGTGGTGCCCTTCCTCGCCGTGGCCATGCGCGACGACTTTGGGATGCAGGCGGCCGCTATCGGGCTAGTGCTTGGAGCAAGGACCTTCAGCCAGCAAGGCATGTTCCTGGTGGGCGGACTTCTGGCCGACCGGTGGGGTACGAAACGCGCCATGCTCCTGGGGTGCCTGGTCCGCATCAGCGGCTACGCCACGTTGGCAGCAGCAACTGATTTTCCCTTGTTTCTGGTGGGCGCAATCCTCACCGGCGCCGGCGGCGCAATGTTTTCCCCGGCCCTGGAATCACACCTCTCCCGGGCCGATCTGGAGGTCGACGGGAACCTCCCCCCTGGGCAAACCCGACGACGTTCGGTTTTCGTGTGGCTGGCCATCACCGGAGAAATCGGCGCGGTCCTGGGACCGCTGCTCGGTGCCGCACTGATGGGCTGGGGTTTCGGTGCCGCGCTCGGGCTCGGCATCGCCGTGTTTGCCGTGTTCACCGTGGTCCTCTGGATCCGCTTGCCGTCCATTCCACCCAACGCAGCCCGCACGCCTGAATCCGCTGCGAACAGCCACGGCCGGCACCACCCCCTCCGCTGCCTGCGCAACCGCAGCTTCGTCGCGTTCTGTGCACTGGCCAGCGTCAACATGCTCGCCTACAACCAGCTGTACTTCCTCATACCGTTGGAACTGGACCGGCAAGGACTGGATAGTTCGTGGCTCGCGGTCCTCTTCCTCATTGCCTCTGCCCTCACGATCGCCTTGCAGCTGCCCGTTTCCGCGGCCGTGCGCCGTATGGGTGAGTCACGGGCCATGCCGGCGGGTTTCCTGCTGCTGGCCGCCGCCTTCGCTGCCGCATGCTTCGGGCAGGTAGCCGGGTCTTCGGCGATTCCCCTCGTAGTGGTGGTGGTGCTCCTGATTCTTGGCCACATGACCCTCAGGCCAACCATCCTTGCGGCCATCCCCGGATTCCTGGCTCCTGGAGATATGGCGGGGCGGGGCGCCTACTATGGGCTCGCCGCCAGCTGCGGCGGCATCGCTGTGCTGCTGGGCAACGCTGCGATCGGCCAACTCCGGCACTTGGCAGAGAACGGCGGGTGGGCTGGAGCGCCTTGGATACTCCTCATCGGCGCCGCGGTGCTTCCGGCGGTCCTCCTGCCCAGAGTGCTTCCAGTGCGGACGCAGTCTGTGGCTATGCCGGTGGGTGACAGGACCTCGTGAATGCAGCGGGGCGGCAGGGTTGCCGGGCGGTTGTGGGCATTAGGTCGGGGTGGCCCCAAGCTTGTCACTCACGGCTGACGGGGGGTTGGGCTGTGGACGATGCGCTCAATGACTTTGCGATGTCCACCGGCTGGCAGACCGTACACCATGGTTGCGAGAAGACTGGTAGCGGGCTCAACTAGGCCAAGTACCTTGGACTACCTTCCTGCCTTCCGGCTGCCTCCACAGTCCGCAGTGAACGCGAACTTGTGGCCAAGGACGCGGTCCGGGTCGCGTCCTTGGTGCACAACTCAGGCGGCTGGTCCAGCCTGCCATGCGCCGAGAATACGGACATCTGCGGTCCAGTAAGCGGCGACCGCCTTGATGAGGCGATCAGCCACACCCATGTCGTTCATCTGACCAGCTAACAACGGGTTAATGCGCGATTTTCTTGTCCAATGGTGTCTCACAACTGGCATGCACGGGTATTCGTGAGCCGGGAGTAGACGGGTTTCGACGGATGGCTAGAGTCAGCCTGAAACCGATGCGTTGCCCTTCGGGGGCCTAAGGCTTGATGCTGGTCAACAGGTTTCGAAGTGACTCCGCTGCCGTCTTCAGTTCTTCGCCTGGATCTAATGCGAGTTCTCCTTGGGCTCTCCAAGGAGTTGGGCCGGCGAACTCCTCGAGTTCGAAGGCTATGCGAACGTGGCCCTCGTGCTTCGCGGTTAACCTAAGGTCGCCCTCAATGGAGGCGAAGCTTATCTCACCATCCCAGCCACGCCAGTTGCGTGCTAGCTCGTCAAAGAAGGACAGCAGGCCCAAACCAACCGTCGAAATCCCAAACACGTTTGGCGGCTAGAAGTCCAGGCAGTTCGGCGGTAACAATCAGGACTTCGATAGGCAGGCTTGGGTTGGAAAGTGTGCTTTCAACGCGGAAGTTGAGCTTGCCCTGGTGTCCGACTGTCGCCTCATGCATTGCTTCATCTTCCACTAAGAGCTTCGACGAAGTTGCCGGGCTTTCCGCCAGTAGTAATAGACCGTCAGATCGGCCGCTAGGGGCTCTCCGTCGTCGATTGCCTTTCGAGGCTGGTCGATGTCATCAACTGCGGGGTCGAGGAGACGCCACTCAGGGTCACGGACGTATCCCTCTTGCTCAGGAGCGGCAAGTGGCCGCATCCAGGCGGGAGGGTGAGCATATGCGTCCTGGCATTTGATGAGGGGTGAATTAGCCCCACCCGTGGTTGGGAATCGTAGCTGAACTATGTCGTCTTCCCAGCCACAAACTTGGCAGATCTCATACGACCCAGGCTCTTCGGTAAAAACGAGATACCCGCAGCACGGGCAGGGAAATTCTGGGGAATCCGGCATCGTGCCAGTCTGACATATTCGAGCTTAGGCAAGCCGTAGTTTGCTGTCCTTTGCGAGGTATCAGCGCCTTCGAACGGCGGCGATGTATTGGGCGTAGGCGGCGGCGGAGTCTGTGGCGTGGCGTTCGATGGTTGTGGGGGAGTAGCCGAGGGTTTCGGCGATGATGGCCACGGGTGCGAGTTTGGTGAGTTCGTGGAGTGTTCCCAAGCGTGCGGCGCGGGTGCTGAACAGTTTGCTGAGGCGTGTGGTGAGGTGGCCAGGATGGATGTGGCGTCCGGGTGATGCTCCGCGGAACACCCATTTGGTGTTGGGGTGCGCGGCAGTCAGCCCGTGGCCCGGGTTCGCAGCGAGCTCCCGCCATGGCTGTGCAAGGGGATCTGGAAGTGCGATCTGGATGGTCCCCAGTTGAACGGTGACCAGTTCGTCGGTGACGCTGACGTCGTCCCAGATGAGGCGTGCGATGTTCTCTGCCTGTTGTCCGAAGACGAGGATCAGGATGGCCGCGGCGCGGTCGCGGGTTTCCAGTTCATCGGTGTGGATGACTTGTTGGAGTGCTTGGTCTTGTCCAGCTTTGGGGAGTCGTGGGCTGGTGCCGCGGCGGTGCGGAATGATGGTGAGCCCAGCTGGGGCGGCTTTGGTCTTGATGGCCCATTTGAGGAAGCGCTCAGCGATGCGCCTGGTTGTGGGTCCTTCGGCTTGCCATACGTCAAGGTGGGACTGCCGAAGTTCCGGCAACGTGATGTCATGACTGGTAAGCCAGTTCAGGAGGTCGATGGCGACGGTGACTTCCTGCTTGGCACGAAGAAAAGTGCCGCGTGACTTCGTCCATGAGATTCATGCGCCGTTGGTGATGCCAGCGGATGTAGCGGCGGATCACGTCACGGTGCTGCGGGTCGCTAACGCGTTCCAGGGCCTGGGCAGCCCAACTGTCGTAGCGCGTCAGGAAAGCATTTCGTTGGGGGAGCACCCCGTGTTCGGTGAGGAGTCCCCGGACGTATTCGCGGAAATGCGTTCGGTTACTCTCCGGGCTCGAGGAATTGCCTTGATTCGGCAGCACGGATGTCAATGAGCCTGTACGGGATCATTGCTGCGCAGGTCTTGGTCTCCACACCATGCTTCGGATAACTCAGCCGCCGCATCCTTCGGGCCAATCAGGCCAGTCCAGTTCACGGGGCCTGAGAAGGACCGTGTGCATGGTTTCTGCATTGCTTGGTTGATCTGAAACAGAATTCGGACCTGGGGTGTAATCCTCAAGCGTCTGATTTGACGCGGCGTCACATAGTTTGAACGACCTTTTATCCATGGGATCTCCTTTGCTTAGTAAGCGAAGTGCGCGGAACTCATGCACCTGCAATCGCAGTCCCATCCCGCCGTGCTCTCACACCCCACTCGTTGGGGCGGAATACCACTGAGGGCCGCAACCCAGCCAAGTTCCTTTCTGCCATCAACGAACTCGTGTCCACATTCCACGCATGGTGCATTGACCGTCGGTGCTGAGTGCCCAGCCTTCATCCATGAAACGAGGCGCAGAAGGCGCTTCCCCCCGGGTTTGTTTCGTTGTGAATTCATCGCCAGGAAATCCTTTGTGCGCATGGCCGTCGGTGGTCATGTCTGAGGCGCCAAGCGAGATAACCAGGAACCCAATTGGGGTTGACCTGACTCCTTGAGACGGAGCATCTCTACCCGGCCAGCAGAACCTCGAGTGACCTGACTCATAGACAATCACAGCTTCGTGAGCGGCCGCATCATCCTTTTGGTCGGAAAAAGACCATCCCATCGGAAACCCAACCGGCCGATGTGCGCCACATCACGCAACAGAAGAATTGATGTTGTAAGGACCTGGAGGGGCGGGTCACCGAACACCACTTCTGGAACATCGGGAGGCTAATCATGAAGCGCATAGCTTTAGTGAACAGCAGGTGGGACTGCCGGCCACTTAGCGAAAATCCCAGGGCAGGACAACCCGCCCAGGGCTCGGACCGCGAGCAGTGCCCAGTATGCCGCTCCTCCATTGACTTCCTGGATTGCCCCTTCTGCATGGGGAAGCATCCGCAGACGCAACCCCACCACACTCACCGCTAGGCAGGGCAACCCTCATATGCCGGGGCCCACTGTTTTCATATTCCCTCTTCACGTATTTGGTTAGGCCGCTCGCTTCAAGGAGGAAGCCATCATGTCCATCACACTCCAACTGCCCATGACTTTCCGTTCAAGGCGTAGGGATTTTTCGGCTGTAACAGCAGACCACTCATTTGACACTGCGGCCCGCCGATTCCACACGAAGCCTGGAGAGATCAGTGCCTCCCCCTGGGAGGGCCTATACATCGAGCCCGGCGACGAAACGGCGGAGGCAGTGGCCCGCACCGCTCAGCCGAACCCTGAACTCGAACGATTCCTCGCCGGCCTCATGTACGGCGAATAAGACGACTGCACACACCATAATTTAGGAGTTGAGCAAAGATGACTATCACTTTGGACCAGAAGACCGCTCTGGAACCGGCGTTTGATCCGCGGGTTTTCCGTGACACGCTCGGTCACTACGCCTCCGGTATCACCATCATCAGCGGCATCGACGAAGAGGGCCCGATCGGCTTCACCTGCCAATCCTTCTATTCCGTCTCCACCGAACCTCCCCTGGTCTCCTTCAGCGTCATGACCAACTCAACGACCTACCCGCGGCTGCGCGAGACCGGAAAGTTCGTCGTCAACGTCCTCGCCCACGACCAGGACACCGTCTCCAACCAGTTCGCCCGCAAAGGCACCGACAAGTGGGCCGGCATCGACTGGTCCCAAACCAACGCCGGCAACCCCGTCATCGCCGACACCCTGATGTGGCTCGACTGCGACATCTGGGCAGAACACGAAGCCGGAGACCACTACATCGTCATTGGCCGCGTCAACGAAATGAGCCCAGCGACCTGGCACAAAAAAGAACCACTGCTCTACTTCAAAGGCCAATACCGCCACCTCCGCGGCATCAACGAGAGCGCTTAGGCGCCCGTCCGGCTGCCGCTGCCGAAAGGACCTGCCCTGCCGCCGCCCTGACCTGCAAGTCAGGGTGGCGGAGTTTGAAATCCGCGGGCATTTGGGATGCCCTGGCGAAGGCGCGGCCAAGTAATCAGATGACCACCTACTCTGGATTGGCATTTTGCCAGAGGTATTGACATGTCGCATTGGCGCCAGAAACGCAAAACTAAACCGGCACGGCCCGTCGCCGAAATTCTCCGTGAACGCAACGAAAGAAGGACTGCCGCGCTGGTCGCCTGCATTGCAGAGATCAGCGGCACGGGTGGGCCTGACTCCGTTACCCATTCCGTCGTTGCTGAACGGGTTGGCCTTCCGCTCCAATGGGTCGAGTGGCAGTATCCTTCCCGGGAAAATCTTCTTGCCGTCGCGGGTAGGTAGCTGCTCAGCCATATATCGTCGGCCCGGTATTGGAAAGAACCGGGTCGACTTCCATTCCCATCAATTAATCGGGATCCGGCGATGAGTACAAGAGATGATCTGTGATGCATGAATTGGTCTTTGCTGCACCTGCCGGTCGTACCGACCCTCGTGAAAGACTATTGCCGTGAGCCCTGATGAGGCACTTCGCCGACTGAAACAAAGCGCTTTTGACGCATCTCCCCTGGCGACTGCCATCTTTCGAAAGGAGTCTCCTGAGGGGCTGGTCTTTCTCGGAGGGAACAGTGGGCTCGAGGCGTTGCTGCACGGTGCGGACCAGTCAGCCGGGGAGCCGGATCGGACAGCGGTCACGCCGGCCTTGGTAAGGCTAGTTGCAACGTCCCTTTCTGCGCCCGCTGACGATCGGACCCTGACAGTTCATCTGGGCGATCAGTTGGCAGCCTTCCGCCCGCAGGTCAAAACGTTCAAGGTACCTGGAGACCCTGCCGAGTATCTGGTTGTTCAGTTGACGGCCCTGGCGGATCGGGAATCCATCGAACACGACTTGCACTCGACAATCAGGCAGTTGAAGGATCTTTTGGATAACTCGGCGGCGCTGATGTACGTCAAGGACCTTGACGGTCGTTACCTTATCGCCAATCACTATTACGCGCGGCGCTTTGGGATCACGGCAGAGTCGATCATCGGGCTGACCGATTACGACCTGTTTCCCAAGGCAGTGGCCGACAACTATTCCAGTAATGATGACATGGTCATCAGGACTGCCAGCTCAATCGAAGTCGAGGAACTCTTGGCGACAGACCGGGACCAGTCCGAGTTGGATGAGGATAGTCGTTGGCTGTCCATTAAATTCCCGCTTCTGGATGACGCCGGCAAGCCATACGCTTTGGGCGCGATCTCCACGGACATCACTGACCGTAAACGGGCCGAAAGGGCCGCTCGTGAAGCGATGCATGAGGCCGAGCGTGCCAATCGGTCGAAAAGTGAATTTCTCTCCAGAATGAGTCACGAGCTGCGGACACCGTTGAATGCGATCCTGGGCTTCGCGCAGCTGCTCCAGGATCTTCCCCTCAGCCCTCGCGCAGCCGAAAGCGCAAGCCATATCCTTGATGCTGGCAAACACCTCCTGGCACTGGTCAATGATGTCCTGGACATCACGTGGATTGAGGCCGGAGCACCGGGCATTGCCTCAGCTCCTGTACCGGCCATCGAGTCGATCCACCAGGCCCTCGAACTTGTGCGGCCTTTGGCCGCGGCGCAGGACATTGAAATCGCCAGCGATCTGCATGGCGCCTTGCACCGTTACGTCCTGGCGGACACGCAGCGGCTCCGGCAAGTCTTTATCAACTTGCTCGGCAACGCTGTGAAGTTCAACAGTCCCCAAGGGGTGGTCAGAGTCTGGTGCGAGGCCGGGGACGGGGTGTTGCGTTTTCTGGTCATGGACACGGGACCCGGGATGGGTGAGGAAGACGTGGAGCGGCTGTTCAGGCCGTTCGTGCGCCTTGATCAGTCCGCCTCGGTTGAGGGCTCGGGCCTGGGCCTTGCCCTGTCCCGGAGGCTTGTTGAGGAAATGGGCGGTTCCTTGGGTATCGAACATACAGCACCGGGAGAGGGGTCAACTTTCTACGTGGACATGCCGCTGGCCCCTGCCCCCGTGGAGGAGCCCGTCGAGTCGGTCCCTGAAACGGGCGCCGTCGTTGCCACCGATGCGGCTCATGCTACGATCCTGCAGATTGAAGACACCTACGCCAACATCCGTCTGGTCGAGAACATCATTTCCGGGATGGGCGGGCTGAACCTGATCTCCGCGACAAGCGGCGAGTCCGGGGTGGCTTTGGCCCGGGACAAAACACCTCAACTCATCCTGCTGGATTTGAATCTTTCCGACATGTCAGGGGTAGACGTCGTTAAACTTCTACAGGAGGACGAGCGTACAAAGGACATACCGGTGATAATTCTTTCCGCAGATGCAACGCCGGCCCGCATAACTGAACTCAGGAGCATGAGAATACTGGACTACCTCACGAAACCGTTCGATATTGAGCATTTTGCGCGGACGGTTCGCCAGGCGTTGGCTCAGGCATGAAGGTTTTCACTGTTTTCATCGCCGATGACCACCCCGTCTACCGGGAGGGGCTGACGCAGAACTGGAAGAACGTGCCCCAAATCGAGGTTGTGGGTTCCGCTGGAGACGGCAAGAGCGCACTGGCAGCTATTCGCGAACTTAAGCCGGACGTGGCAGTCATGGACCTGAAACTGCCCGAACTCGACGGCATGGAAGTCCTTGAGACATTGTTTGCTGAAGCGGCGCCGACGAGCATCCTTGTTCTGACCGCGTACATGGACAGCAAAACGGTGTTCAGAGCCTTTACACATGGTGCGCGCGGGTTCCTGGAAAAAGCGGCGTCCTTCGACGAAATCACGGATGCAGTCCTGCGTATCGGTGCCGGTGGAACCATTATCGCCCCGTTCGCCCAGGACGTCCTGGCCCGCGAACTAAGGACCCGCCAAGACACCCCTGAAAGGCCGACGCTCACCGCCCGCGAGGTCGATATTCTGCGTCTGGCGGCCGACGGGCATTCGGGTCAGAAGATTGCCAACGAGCTGCACATCTCGCTGACGACTGTTAAGACGCATTTGCAGCACATCTACGAAAAGCTTGAGGTCTCGGACCGGGCGTCCGCTGTCGCCCAGGCCATTCGTCGCGGTATCCTCCACTGATTCCACCCGGACACCGAAATTAAGTGGCCAGGGCCACCCAACGTTGCGAGAGGGGCGGCCCTGGCTGCTTGGATGATTGTCACTTTCGAACAATCTCGATACCGTCACGCGGCGTGATGATCCGGCGCTCCTGAGTATCGTGTAAACGTATCCAGACCATTCTGCGGTCTTGAAAGTAGTCGTCTATCGTTGCCTCCATCGCCCGGCCATGGACCGGTTTCACGGTGACAACATCACCCCGCCGCAGCTTCTTCCAGCTGATCGCCTCGCTCATGCGCGGCACGCCCTCACCTGGGAACGAGCTCCGAATCCAGCCCTGTCCACCCATAGCGGCCGGGTTAGACGAGAAAAGGAGGCTGCGCGCCGGGGTGGCTGAAGGCGCCGAACACTGGGCTTGTACGCTCGTGGGCAGTTCGGGATCTTTTGCATGATGGCCGTCCATCCGAAGGTCTTGGGGAAATCCCTGTGTTGGGGGTGGCTGCACATAGGCTAGGCAACGGTGTTGGTCAGGGTGCCGATGCCTTCAATGGTGATCGACGTCGTATCGCCTGGCCGGACTTCGACAATTGTGCCGGGGGCCCCGGTCAGGACGATGTCCCCGGGTTCCAGCGCCATCCACTTGGTTACGTGGACCAGACACTCGATCACGCTGGAGGGAAGGTTGAAGGTGCCGGAGCCGGCCTCGGACCGGCCATTGACGGTGACGTCGATGCTCAGGCTTTCGGGGTCTACGATGTCCGTTTCGATCCATGGACCCAAGGGGGTGTAATGGGTGCCGGACTTGGCTTGAAAGAGTCGTTCGTCCAGCAGCGCCTGGCCGGTGTTGGTGACGTCGTTGGCGATGGTGTAGCCCAGAACATGGTCCAGGGCATTGTCTGCCCGAAGATTGAAGGCCGTCCTGCCAATGACCACGGCAAGTTCGCCCTCCACATTGACAGTTTCCGCGTCCCGGGGTGGTTCGATGGTGTCTTCGGGGTTGGCAACGGTGTGCACTGATTTGAGCCACGGCTGTATCGGTAACGGGTGGTCGCTGTCGTTGTGCCCGATACCGACAACGACGGCCGGGCTGATCGGGGCCAGCAGTGTGGCAGTCTCCGCCGAGGTCACCGGGCCCAGGAATGTCGGAACCGGGGCGAATGGGTCATCAATGTGGTGCCATTCCTCGTTCAGGTAGACGGCATGGCGAATGCCTTCACCGGTTAGTAGTCGCGCTATTCGCATTGCATTCCCGTCTCTCGCCCGCGGCCCGGACCCCAGTGGCAGGCGTTGCTCAAAAGGGGCTGATGTCCGCCGGGCTGCTTCCTTCCCCGTCATGCGGGGTGGGAAAGGAAGCAGCCTAAGCTGGGTTGGTTAGTCAGCGTGGGGGTTGTTGATGCCGATGTATTGGGTGTAGAGGTATTCTTCGATGCCTTCGAGGCCGCCTTCTCGTCCGAGTCCGGATTGTTTGATGCCGCCGAAGGGTGCGGCGGCGTTGGAGATGACGCCGGCGTTCAGGCCAAGCATGCCGGTTTCGAGTTTTTCGCCCATGCGGAGGCCGCGGTTCAGGTCGTTGGTGTAGACGTAGGCTGCGAGCCCGTATTCGGTGTTGTTGGCCAGGCGGATGGCGTCGTTTTCGGTGCTGAAGGTCGTGATGGGGGCGACGGGTCCGAAGATTTCTTCGGTGAGGATGCGGCTTCCCTCGGTGACGCCGTTGAGGATGGTGGGCTGGTAGAAGTAGCCGGGTCCGTCCACCGGGGCGCCGCCGGTGATGGGTGTGGCTCCGGCGGTGATGGCGTCGGTGACGAGTTCGTGGACTTTGTCCCGGCTCTTGGCGTCGATGAGCGGTCCGACTTTGGAGTCGGGTTCAGTGCCGCGGGCAGTGGTCATCGTCTTCATTTTCGCCGCAAATTTCTCGGCGAACTCGTCCGCGACGGTTTCGTGGACGATGAACCGGTTCGCTGCGGTGCATGCCTCGCCCATGTTCCGCAGTTTGGCGGCCATGGCACCGTCGACGGCGGCATCCACGTCGGCGTCTTCGAAGACGATGAAGGGTGCGTTGCCGCCCAGTTCCATGGAGGTGCGCAGGACCGTTTCGGACGCGTCGGCGAGCAACCGCCTGCCGACTTCGGTGGAGCCGGTAAAGGAGAGTTTCCGGAGGCGGGAGTCTTTGATCAGCGGCCCGGTGGTGGCTCCGGCGCTTGCGGAGGGGATGACGTTCAGGACACCGGCCGGGAGGCCGGCTTCTTGCATGAGGGCGGCGAACAGCATGGAAGTCAGCGGGGTGAGTTTCGCTGGCTTCAGGACCATGGTGCAGCCTGCGGCGACGGCCGGGGCGATTTTACGGGTGGCCATGGCCAGGGGGAAGTTCCACGGTGTGATCAGCAAGCACGGGCCTACGGGTTTCTTCGTGACCAGGATCCGGGACTTGCCGTCAGGGGCTACCGAGTAGCGGCCGAAGGTCCGGACGGCTTCCTCGGAGAACCAGCGCAGGAACTCGGCCGCGTAAGCAACCTCCCCGCGGGCTTCGGCCAGGGGCTTGCCCATTTCCAGGGTCATCAGCAGCGCGAACGTCTCTGCCCTTTCGGTGACGAGCTCGAAAGCGCGGCGAAGGATTTCGCCGCGTTCACGCGGTGACACCTGCGCCCAGGACTCCTGGGCGGCATCGGCGGCGTCCAGCGCCGCGGCCCCGTCTGCAGGGGCTGCGTCGGCGATGCTGAGCAGGACTTTGCCGGTGGCCGGGTCTTCGACGTCGAACGTCTTCCCGGCAGCGGCGGGACGCCACTGCCCATCGATCAGCAGCCCGGTGGGAACCGAGTCGAGTACGTCTGCTTCTGCCAGTGCGGGAACACTCATCGTTTCTTCCATTCCAAATCTATGTTGTCTTTTTGCTCAGGCCGGGAGCCGGCCGGGGCTGGGTGGGGTTGTCAGGGAGTTAGTAGGCTTTGACGCGTTGTTCGACGATCAGATGGATCAAGGCGAAAACCCCTTCTTCGTCGATGGCCCGCAGGGCGGCGGTGAGTGCCTCAGGGATCTCGGAGTCCTTCTCCACCCGGATACCAAACCCGCCGAAGGCTTGGGCCATCAGGGCGAAATCCGGGTTCTTCAGCTGGGTGCCCGAGACACGGGAGGGGTAGTGGCGTTCCTGATGGGTGCGGATGGTCCCGTATTCCTGGTTGTCCATGACCACCACGAGCGGGGTCGCGCTGTACTGCGCCGCCGTGGCAAGCTCCTGGCCGTTCATCAGGAACTCCCCGTCACCGGCGATGGTTACGACCCGCCGCCCCGGATACGCCAGAGAGGCAGCGATCGCTGAAGGAACGGAATAGCCCATGGAACCGTTCCTGGCGCTGATCATCGAGGCGTAGCGTTCGGTCGGGAAGTAGCGGTGCGCCCAGTTCGTATGCTCCCCGGCACCGAAGGTGACCATGGCATCCTGGGGCAAACCGGGCACCAGGTTGGCCATGAGGGTGTCCATCTTCGCTTGTCCCTGCCCCGGGTCCGCGGAGGGAAGCTGCGCGAAGGCTTCCTGTTCCGAACGCATCCTGGCCGTCCAATCCCGCCATTCATCCTTGACCGGCAGATCAATCTTGGCCAGATCCCGGACAAATACGTCGGGCTTGGACACGATCTGGTACGTGACCGCCCCGGAACGGCCACGAAGGGACGGATCGATGGTGACCAGGAAGTTTTCCTTGTTCCAGTCCTGACGGCACAAGAATCCGTCCGTGATGACATCCCCGGGGACCGTGCCGACGAACACCAGCAGATCGGTCTCTTCCAGCAGGTCATAGGTCGGACGCGGACGTCCGTACCCGATCGGACCCACATACGAGGGTGAACTGAACGGCACCGTCCCTTCGGTGCGCCACTCCGCGGCGGCCGGAATGTTGTGCTTCTCCAGCCATGCCGTCAACTGATCGGCGCCCTGCTGGGACCAGTCATTGCCGCCGGTCACGAACAAGGGCTTCGACGAGCCAGCCAGCGCCGTGGCCAGCGCCTCCGAATCCGCGGTCGTCATTCCGCCGGCCGCGACCGGAATCGGGGGGTGCAGGGCCGCCGGAACCTGCTGCCGGATCACGTCCTCGGGCAGCCCAATGACCACCGGACCGGGACGGCCACTCATCGCCGCAAAGAACGCCTCGGCCACAATCTCCGAGGCCCGTTCGGCATGGTCCAGGACCATCACCCGCTTGGCACCGGTATCAAACCAGGCCTTGATATCGAACTCCTGGAACGCTTCCCGGTCCCGGTGGGCAAACGGAATGAGACCGACGAACAACACCATCGGCGTCGAATCCTGCCACGCCGTATGCAACCCAACATGGGCGTTCGCAGCACCAGGACCCCTGGTCACCATCGCAACCCCGGGAACCTGGTTCATCTTCCCGTCAGCCTCAGCCATATACGCCGCACCACCCTCATGACGGCACACGATGGTCTCAATCCCCGAACCATGCAACCCATCCAGGACATCCAGGAAACTCTCCCCCGGCACCACATGGGCACGCTCCACACCATGAGCAACAAGGCTGTCAACAATCACATGCCCCGCAGACTTATGCGCGGTGTGTGGGTCAACCAGGGTGGCGTCTTCGGGTTGAACGGTGGTCTGTGTCATTTCATAAACTTTCTTATTGGACTGCTGGTGATCGGTACGAGTGCGGGTGGGTCCTGCAGGTTGTTCGCTGGCCCGGGGACGGGCCGTCGAAGCCCGTAGGAGTCAAAGCCGAGGACGTAGAAGAATGTCCACAGCACGGCAAGGTCGATGAAGCCCAGGGCATCGCCGTGGAGACCTGTCGCTACTGCTGGTTCGTGAAGGATCTGGTCAGCGGCGAAGGAGTAGTAGAGGGCGAAGGTTCCCAGACCGAGGGTGAACGTCAGCGCCGCCCGGGCCACCAGGTTTCCGGCCGCGGGCAGTGCGGTGGGCCGGTTCCCGAAAGCGGTGGCCCACAGAATCATCCAGAAGACCCAGCACACGCCCAGTTGCGCCGGGAACTGGGCGAAGGACGCTCCAAGCTCTGAAACAGTTTGTTGGCCCAGGAGTACATGGAGCAGTCCGGTCATTGCGAAGTACAGCCCCGTTCCAAGAACCAGGTTTCCGATGCTTGACGCCGCAGCCACCCTGCCTGGCCTTCCTCCGCCGATCTGATGCCATGGCCAGTTGTCCATGGTTTGTCCGGTCAACGTGATCGAAACGACCACGGAGTAGAACCAACCCAGAACCGTATCCAGCGGCATCAGCGCAGCAGTGGTCGTCGCCGACAGCGCCGGGAGACCAAACACCAGGTAGAGGCCAAGCGCCGGGAAGGCCAGGATCACAATTTGGACCAGCCCCGAGAGGGGTTGAGGAAGACGGAACGACGTTGAAGGCCACAATTTCCAGTTCTGGACGGACATCGCCCAGGTGACGAACCCGAAGAGGACGAACAACGCCCCGCCAGGTAGCCCTTTCCTTGCGGCCGGTCTGCTGCGAAGTCAGGGTGGGCTTCTCCCAGGAGGTGGGCCAGGAACCAGGTAACGGCTACGGCGAACAGGGACGCTGCGACCATGATGGCCAGGCCCCGGAACGGCTGTCTGAGTGTCCTGAAACCTGCAAATTCACAAATGAAACCTGCAAAGACGAAGAACAGCATGGCCCAGAAGACCAAAGCGTTGAACGGCATCGGGTACAGTCGCACAGGGCTTAGGAGCGGGTCCGCCAGTAAGTACCAACTGGAGAGGGACAAGGCTCCAACGACTGCCAGGTTGGCCAGTCCGAAGCCGATCCACTGTGCTGAACGACATGTAGAGGTCCGTCCCGGCACGGTTGCTGTGTGGGCGGTCATGGGCGATCTCCTTCGATCGGGGGCAGCTTCGACCAGCCAGTGCTCCTGTTCTCACGCAGAGACTCTGGCTACCGGTTCCACCCCGGAGCGAAGCTTTCGGTCAGTAGTTGAAGGACTCCCTCGGGCCGAGAAGACCGAATCGCATGGCGGGGTCCCCGGGTGTCCAGGAATTCGCGAACTGGGAGCTGTTGCCCATGTTGGCTGCACGTTCCAGCAGGGCGTTGCCGATCCGCAATTGCCCTGGTTCCCATTGCTGGAGTGCTTCCGGGATGTCACCGCCGGCCTTTTCGAGGGCATCCGCCAAGGCCCAGGCATCCGCTGCCGCCTTCGCTGTACCGGCAGCTGCGTGGGGACGGGCGGCGAAAGCGGCGTCACCGATGACGGCGACCCTGCCTGAGGCCATGTGCTCGGAGCGAACGTCGACGATGCGCTGGATGTAAGGCTGCTCCGTTCTCCGGACCAGTTCGGCCGCCGCAGGGGCGAGCACTTCGGCCCCTGCCCTCATCTGCTCAATGAAGCGGTCCTGTACCAGGCCTGGCGGAATGGACACGCCGCTTCGGGCACCACGCTTGTTGATGAAGATCTCTTCAGCTTCCGTGCCCTCGGGCATGTTCCGGTACCAGACGTAGTTCAGGAGCCGGTTGCCAACGGTCAGAGCCTCCTCCGGGCCCGGAATGGGGTACATGGCGATGTGCGTGTTGGGAGCGAAGGAGTAGGTGAACGCGTCGCTGAGCAGGTCGAAGGTCTCCTTGGAAACTTCGCCTTCAGGCACGGTCCCCCGCCAGCCGACATAGCCGGAGTAGTGCAGCGGAACGTCTCCATTCAGACGTTCACGTCCCACCGAAGAGATCCCGTCGGCAAAGACGACAAGTTCTGCCTGTTCGGTGCGTCCACTGGCGAAGCGGACCTCGACCGTGTCTGAATCTTGGGTGAAACCGACGGCGAACTCGTTCAGGACGCAGTTCTCTTGCCCGAAGTCGGTCAGCAGCGCCCGATACAACGTGCTCCAGGAGCTGTAACGCCATTCAGCCGGTTCCTCGAACAGAACCTGGTTGTCGCTGCCGAGATACCGCAACCACTTGGTGACTGTAGCGACTTCTTCAGGCGCGCTGATGCTGCGCTCGGTGAACCATCGGAGCATCTCCGGCTGCAGTACGATCCCACCGCCGCGCCCGTAGAGTTCGGAGGAGCTGCGTTCAAAGACCGTGACCTCGAAGCCTTGGTCCCGGAGCAGCAGCCCGGCAGTCAGCCCGGCGATTGAGCCGCCGAGTATGATGGCGCGCGATCCGTTCTTTGTGGTCATTTCCTACTCCTTTTGCTTCGTTGCCCGTCAGCGGCAACCGTCTACTTAAAGTGTGTTTCAGTTCCGGTATCCGTGAAATGGTCTGGCTGACACGAATCGGTCCCTGTGGTGGTGGCGGTGACACCACCGAGTTGGGTTCTCATCTGGTGCCTGCCTCCATGACGTCCTCGACGCTTAGCGCCGCCACGAGGTGCGCCAACGCCTCCACGCTGCTCAACTCGATGCCGAGTATCTCCTCGATACGCTTCCTCCGTTTGTTCACCGTGTTTCGGTGGACAAACATCCGTTCAGCGGTTTCGCGCATGTCCAGATCGGAGGCCAGAAGGACCCTGAGGGTAGGAAGCAAGGCGGTGCCTTCTGCCAGATCGCGGTGGCGAAGCGGACCGACGATTCGATCGACATAGGCGCTGAGCTTGGTGACGTCCGGCAGTTGCAGGAACAACCCGGCCATCCCCAGATCTTCAAGTGTCAGCGTTTTCCCGCCCAGTCCCCGCATGGCGGCAAGCTCCACGGCACCCCGGGCCATGGAGAAGATCTCAGGATAGTCGGGCATCCCCAACGCCGGCCCGGCGACGGCCATAACCATGTTGTTGTCGTGTTGACCCCGCATGTGGAACGTTTCGCGCATCATGCGGGCGAAGGTTTCCGTCCCGTTCAGTGAGCCGCCAGTCAAAGGCAAGAGCGCCACGATATAGCCATCGTGCAGGCCCAAGAGCGGTCGCGGTTCGTGCTTGTCCGCCAGTCGCTCGAAAAGCCAGGGAAGCTGATGGGGCTTCGGTCCCCCTCGGGTTGGGTCGGGCTTGAGCACAAACACTGCGTGCTGGCGGGAGAGATCGTGGCCAAGTCTTCCCGCCTGGCTGAGCAGCGCCGCTGTCCCGTGCCGGACGCCGGCGAGCAAGGCCGAAAGTATTTCCCCTGAATCCCGCCATGAAGCCTCAGCCGCAGCACGTGATCTTAGCAACTCCAGTGCCAGCACCGTGCAGGTTTGCTCAATGGCGCGGCGGTCCAGCGCTCGTAGGGTACCGGTTTCACCGGAGGTCCAGATCCACGCCACGACTTCGTCCTTGATCAGAACCGGAGCGCGGACAGCGCCGCGTAATCCGTAAGGGGCGTCGGCTGGTCCGGGCTCCGGTGGTACATCAAGGACAGCGCTGTAGTCTCCGGTCCCTGCGTCGATCAATAGAGCACCCAGATGTTCGCCACCGGATTCAGCGCTGTACATCAGCGAACCGGTGGCACTCTGAACAACGACGGGCCGGCCCAGGAGCTGGGCCAAAGCATCTGCCACCGCCGGCACTCCCCCACCTTCGAGTGTTAAGGCCGTCAACCGGGTGTGGATTTCCACGGCCTGGCGTTGTAGGTCGAATTGCTCTTCCAAAGACTCGTTCAACCTGTTGAGGTCGCTGATAGTCATGGCCTGGGCAGCGCGCAACCGGGAGGTGATGATGGCGATTGCTGCCTGGTCAGCCAGCATTCTCAGGAGCGAGACTTCATCCTCGGCGAAGACGTGTTCGGCCTTGGTGTAGCAGTTGAGAGTTCCGACGACCTTCCCGGCTGAGACCAAAGGCACCGAGATCGTCGAGATGAACCCCTGATCCCGCGCGACCCCAGCCCATGTCGCAAATGCCGGGCTGGTGCGGGTGTCGGTGACCTGAACTGATTCTCCGGACAGAAACGCCCCGCTGGAAGGTGCCATCGTCGGACCCGGAAGAAGAGGTATGGGGTGTGAGGTATTAACGCGGTGGATGTACTCCGCTGACAAACCATGGGATCCACGGATGAGCAAGGAGGAGGCGTTTTCGTCGGGAAGCGTGACGGCACAAAAGTCGTACGACATCAGTTGGCAGGCGGTTCTGGCGACGGTATCCAGTAGTTCCTTCAACGACACCGAGGTGTTCACCGCCGCACCAATGGCGGCCAGGGCACGGAGCCAGCCCTGAAGCCGATTGTCATTGTTTTCGTACTCCATGTCGATGCCAAATCTGCGGGAGAGGGGCGCCTAGCGCCGGTGACCGGTCCTACCGGACCTGAGGGGAAGGTGACAGGGGGCCGCTGGAAACCAGCGGCCCCCGAGGCCGCGCTACGAGGGTGGGTCAGTGCTCTTCTAGCCGGAAGCCGAGTTTGATGGTGACTTGCCAGTCAGCAACTTGTCCGTTCTCCAAGTGACCCCGGATTTCTTTGACCTCGAACCAGTCCAAGTGCCGCAGAGTCGTGGCCGCCTGGGCTACTGCCTTTTTTACAGCGTCATCCACTCCCTGATCCGACGTGCCGACGATTTCCGAAATGCTGTACGTATGGTTTGACATCGCTTGTCCTTATCCTTTGTTGTGATGGGTCTGCATCAAGCCTCATATCCGACGGGATCGGCATCCGACACGAGACCGGCCCTCGCGTCCCCCAATGGCTCCACCCCAGCCAGCTGGACTATTCTGTGGCGTTGAGGCCGCGGAGGTGGCGGTATTGGCCTTTGAAGTAGAGCAGTGGTTCTTCTTTGTGCCAGGTCGCCGGGCTCATTTCGTTGACGCGGCCGATGACGATGTAGTGGTCTCCGGCCTCGTGTTCTGCCCAGATGTCGCAGTCGAGCCACATCAGGGTGTCGGCGATGACGGGGTTGCCGGCGTTGGTTTGGGACCAGTCGATGCCGGCCCACTTGTCGGTGCCTTTGCGGGCGAACTGGTTGGAGACGGTGTCCTGGTCGTGGGCGAGGACGTTGACGACGAACTTTCCGGTCTCGCGCAGCCGCGGGTAGGTCGTTGAGTTGGTCATGACGCTGAAGGAGATCAGGGGAGGTTCGGTGGAGACGGAATAGAAGGATTGGCAGGTGAAGCCGATCGGGCCCTCTTCGTCGATGCCGCTGATGATGGTGATACCTGAGGCGTAGTGACCGAGCGTGTCACGGAAAACCCGCGGATCAAACGCCGGGCCGTGGACGATTGCATGGTTTTGGGCCAGGGACATGATGCTCGTTTCCTTAGGACACCGGAGCGGACAACGACGCGGCGATGTTGGCGACACGGCCGAGATTGGCTGCGTATTCCGCCGCCGCTTGGGCAGTGATTTCTTCCACTTTGTCCATCTGGCTGGATACGAAGTAGAAACCGCGCCCGGGAACCACCGCACCCAGCTCAGCCAACAGCGGTGCAAGGTTCACTGTGGGGCCCATGGCGTGAGTCAGGTCGCCTCCGGTGTGAAGGGGGATGGCCGTGACCCCAGCCAACCCGTTACTTGGGTACCTGTCCAGGAATGCCTTCAGGAGGCCTGTGTAGGTTGCCTTATAGGTCGGGGAGGCGAAAACGACCAAGTCGCTCTCGGCGACGCGCGCATTCAATGCAGCCATCTCATCCGAGGGCCAGGCGAAGATTTCGGTGACGTGATCGGCAAGATCAATGATTTCGAGGACGTAAGTGCCGGGGGCCAGGAGCTTTTCAACGAGGCTCCTTGCCACCTCGAGGGTGCGGGACTGCGGCTTGGGATTGCCTACGACGATCGTGGCTTTTAGTGTCATGGGGTAACTTCACTTCTTCGTGGTCAGGATCTATTGACGGGAACGTGCACGGATTCAGAATTGGCGGGCGTTGGCCAGTACCGGCAGTTTGTGGCGGGCCTCGAGGACCTGTGAGGGTTCAATGTCCACGACCACGAGTTCGGGGTTGCCGCCGAGCTTGGCCAATTCGGTGCCAAGCGGTGAGATCACCGCGCTCCGGCCGATGCCGGTGGGAGTTGCGTCGGCGGGTCCGGCGCCGATGCTTTCCGGGTCGCCCTGGCCGCAAGCGATGACGAACGTGGTGCTGTCCAAGGCCCGTGCACGGACCAGCAGGTCCCACTGTTCGGCTTTGCCCTCTCCGGATCCCCACGATGCGCAGACGATGTTCACCTGGGCTCCGGCGTTGGCATTGGCGGAGAACAGCGCCGGGAAACGGACGTCGTAGCACGTGGCCAGGCCGAAGACCGTGCCGTTATGTTCGAACGTCACCGGGGTCTGGCCTGCATCGACGCTGTCGGATTCGGCAAATCCGAAGGCATCAAAGAGGTGTACTTTGTCGTACGACGTTTCGGTGCCGGGTCCGGTGACGAGCAAAGTGTTCCGGACGCGTCCGTCTCGGCCTGGTGTGAACATGCCAGCGACGATGACAAGGTCGAGGTTTTTTGCGATGCTGCGGACCTCGTTGGCCCAGGGACCATCGATGGGTTCGGCTATGTCGTGTAGGGAGTGACCGAATGCGCGCATGACCGCCTCAGGGAAAACGACCAACTCGGCTCCGGCTTTCTTGGCCTCAGTGGCGTACTGCCGGACGAGACCCAGATTGGCTGTCGGGTCGGCGCCGCTGATGATCTGGGCGACTGCGAGGCGCATGGAAGAACTCCTTTTGTGCGTGATTCTTGGTGTGGGCCCGGCATTTTCCGGTCAGTTGCGGAGCAGGTTGTCCCGGGTCGATGCCAGGTGCTCATCGATGGCTTTCTGGGCCTGGACGACGTCCCCGGAGACCAGGGCATCGAGTATCTCCTGGTGTTCGGAGCAGACGGCTTGGCGTCGCCCTGTGGCACGGCACGCGGCGCTGACGCCTGCCAGGGTTTGCCGGACATGGAGGTTGCTGTACGTCCGGGAAATGAGGTCATTTCCGGCGGCGTCCATGAGTTGCTGGTGGAAAAGCGTGCCAAGGCGGAGGAAATGGCGGGCGGATTCCGGGTCATCGTTGTGGGGGACTGCGGCTTGGAGGCCGAGTGTGGCCTGCATCTTTTCGGCGGGCACGCGCCCTTCAGCGATGACGAGGCGGGATGCGTAGCTTTCCAAGATGCTGCGCAGTTCCATGAGTTCGGAAATCTCTCGGCCGGAGATGGCCGGGACGTAGGCGCCACGTTGCGGGATCAGCTCGACGAGGCCTTCTGAGACCAGGAGCATCAACGCTTCCCGGACCGGGGTACGGGAGATGCCAAGCTCAGCCGCCAGATCCGTCTCGTTGATGAACTGGCCTTGCATCTGCGGATCCGTGAGGACACTTTCGCGCAGATGCGTGTATGCCTTGTCACGACCCGAGGTGGTCGTGCCCGAGAACTTTCCCATACCGAGGCCTTTGATACGCGACGTGGATAGATGGATACATGCTGGCCGGGAGTCCGGCGGGGACTTCCGGGCGGCCCTGGTGAGGCAACGATGTTGCAGGCCAGGGCCGCCCGGAAGTGCACGGTGACCTCTTAGGCAGGCTGGAGTGCGGCGAGCTTCTCGCGGACGAGCGGCAGAACCTTTTCGCCGAAGGCCTTCACGTCCGGCACGTAGTCCACGAATGCCATCAGGACGCCGGCAACTCCCGTGTCACGTTCCATCGTCGCGATCTGTTCAGCGACGTTTTCGTAGGATCCGTGGATGACCGGGAAGCTCATGAACGTCAGGTTGCCCTCTTCTGCGGGAGCGTTGAGCCCGGAAATGAAGTGTGCACTAGTTCCGCCGGTCTGGGGATCGAGTGCGGCGCTGCCGGCAACGTTCTTGAGCGCTTCGAGGTCACGGCCATCGATGATGTGCTGGGTCCGTGCGTAGGCCTCTTCGTCGGTTTCTGCGGCAATCACGGTGAAAAGGGCGTAGGTTCCTACGGTGCGTCCAACACGCTCTGCTTCTTCGAGCATCGGCTTGGTGATCTGCGGCAACAGTTCGCGGTCTCCGAAGACGAAGTTGTAGTCGCCGTGGTGCGCGGTGTAGTCCTGGCCCTTCTTCGACTGGCCGGCCGTGACGATGGGCAGTTCCCGGCCCGAGGTTGGCAGGCAGGTTGCATCCTTGATGTCGAAGAACTCGCCCTTGAAGGTGGTGCGTCCGTTCTTCCAGAGCCCGCGCAGGATCTGCACGTACTCGGCAGCGTAGTCATAGCGGCTGTCGTAGTACTCGTCACCGGGCCACAGACCCATGGGATCGTATTCCGGGCGGTTCCAGCCGGTGACAAGGTTCACTCCGCCGCGGCCCTTGGCGACCTCGTCGAAGGTAGCCAGCTGACGGGCTGCGATGACAGGAGGAATACCGATGATCGGAAGCGTGGCGTACACATCGATCTTGCTGGTCAATGCGGCGATGCCGGTGGCCAGGATGACCGAGTCGAGGCAGCCCTCCCAGTAGCTGGTCTTACCGCCGAAACCGCGGTACTTGATCATCGAAAGGACGAAGTCGAGGCCCATCTTCTCGACTTCCTGGGCGATCTCCAAGCAGTGCTCGAAAGAGGGCTCGTACTGCGGTGCGTTTTCCGAAATGGTGTATCCATTTTGACCATTCGGAAGGAATACTCCGAGTTTCATTGGTGGTTCTCCAATTTCATTGTTGTGTATTGCGTACGCCGGTTCGTTCTGGGTGACGTATGCGTTCGGTCCGGTGTGGCGGGGTTCTGGCTGTGTTGATGGCCGTTACCCCGCCTCCGTTTAGGCCGGTGTGGTCCCGGCTTTGGTGTGCAGGTGCAGGGCACTGTGTTGCTTGAAAGCGCCCCTCAATCCTGCGTACAGGCCGCTGGCCACGATGACGGTTGCGATCGGACCCCATGTCGCGCCCCACGGGAACGCGCTGGTCAGGAAGATGCCCACCACGGTCGCTGCGATCCAGGCGATCATTCCGGGGTAGTGGACCTGCTTGTAATGTTCGTCTCCGAGCAGGCCGTGTTCTTCTTGGCGTGTCCGGTTCAGAACAATGTGCGTCAGGGCGATGGCTACCCACCCACTGACCAGCACACCCTGCCATGCCAGGGCTAGGAGCAGGTATTGGATGATCGGCAACAGCATCAGCAGGTAGATGATGACGGAGGATACGATGACCCAGAAGGCTGCCGGGAGCTTCACGCGGAACAGACGTTCGCCGAATTCCTGGATGTTGGCCGCCCCGATGAAGTAGTTCGCCGTGTTGATGCGGGTTTGGAACACGAGCACGAGCAGGAGCCCGATCGGTCCCATCAACCCCACGAGACCGCCTGAGAGGCCCGTTTCCGATACGTCCAGACCGGGAATGGTGAAGGTCAGGAAAATGCCAACCAGAGCATTCACGCCGTAGGTGATGACCCAGAACAGCCAGCCGAAAGTGTACTTCTGGTGGAACTTGGTGTCCTTGCGCTTGCCCAGTGCTGCGTAGTCCATGACGTACATCATCAACACCCATACACCCAAATATGCCGCGAAGGTCGCGAGCCAGCCAGGGCCCCCGGCAGCCAACGGAAGTTCAGGCCCCGGGGTATGGGTCAGCCATGCATCCGAGAATCCGTACTTGATGCCCGCCCAGGCCACCATGACGACAAGCCCGAGCAGGTACAGCGGAAGCAGCCACCCGTTGAGCTTGTCAAGGAACCGCCGAACCCCACCGAGAATCAAGGGGGTGGAGTAGGCAACCACCACAAGGCTCCAGATCCAGTTTTCTCCGCCAAACGCCGTGCGGAAAGCGTGCACGACGATGAGTCCCTCAAAGACGGCGTAGTAAATGGCGGTCAGAGCCAGAATCACGCTGGCAATAATGGTGCCGGCCTTACCCAAAATGGTCCGTGAGAACCGGGCCACCGTCGTGCGGTTGTTGATTGAGTGCTTGGCAAGCACCTGGTTAATCAAGCTGTAGACGACGATGGTCAGGGCAAGGCCGATGATGGCATTCATCGTGCCGTAGGTGACCGCCATCGCTGCGCCGATGTAGAGCATGAACATGGCACTGGCGATACCGTAAAACGCCATCAGCAGTGACCACTTGCCCATCTGGTCCTCGTCGGAACCAGTACGGTATAAGGCGTCCGTCACCTCGACCGTGTTGTTAGTGCCCTTGAGATCCATGAGTTTCTCCTTTGAAACTTGGAACTAATAGCCCGTGGTGGTCATCTCTCCAGCGAACCGGACATTTGTTCCGGTCTGCTGTTCACCGTTGGGCTCCCCCGTGGTTATGTGGATTATCGTTCAGCTCAAACAAGACCTGAACGGACGAACTGCTATCCGTGTTGGCGGCTTTAGTTCAGCTTCAGGGCCATGGGGCGGATTGGTGCTCCCGTGGCTCCCTTCAGGCGGATTGGCGCGGCGATGACGCAGAACTCGTTGACGTCATCTGCCGAGAGTTCTTCCAGGTTCAGCAGCTCGATCATCGGTACGCCAGCTTCTGCGAGGAAATGGCAGTGTCCGGGAAGCCAGTTGTCTTCGTGGTGGCTGGGGCCAACTTCCACGCACTCCTGGTCCGCGCCGATGACGCTGATTCCCTGGGCGGTGAGCCAACGGGACGCGTCAAGGCTGAGGCCTGGAGGGTTGCCAAGTGCCTTGCTGCCGTCCGGCCAGAAAGCCATCCGTCCCGTGCGAACAAAGACGACGTCGCCCTGCCCGATGGTCAGGCCGGTGCGCTGCAGCTCGTCCTGGATGTCTTCGACCGTGATGGCGTAGGAGTCCTCAAGGCACTGCACGCCCTTGAGCTTGGCGATGTCCAACAGTACCGTGCGGGCAATGATCGGTGGGATTGTGTCCACACCGCCTTTGGTCCAATTGCGGCTGCCCAGGTGTTCTTTGGCTGTGAAACCGTTGTAGATGGCTCCGTCGACGCCGAAGTGGTTCAGGGCGTCGATGTGGGTGCCGGTGTGGGTGTAGAGGAACACGACGTCGCCCGAGTAGCAGACGTGCTGGTTGACCTGGTCCCCCGCACCGTTGAGGTTGTCGACGACTGTTCCGTCCGGTGTGTGGCTCATGAAGATCTGGTAGGACGGATCACCAGCCGCTTGGAAACTCGGCATGCCCACGAAGTAGTCCACGCTCAGGTCATAGACCTTGGAGGTGTCCACTCGACCCAGGGCGTTGGTCTGGGCCGCCAAAGCCAGAGTGTTCAACGCACCAAGTTCATCGTCGGCACCATAAGGGCTCGACGCGACCTTGATACCGGCCCTGGTTTCTGCAATGTTCGCAGTCACGATTACTCAGCCTCGCGAATGAAGTCGACGACCGCGCGGCTGCGCACCATGGGGAGCAACTGCTGTACGATCTCTTCGTGGAAGGGGTCGGAAGAGTAGGACTCGAGATCGGCCCAGGATTCGAAGTCCGTGATCAGGACACCGTCCCACGGCTCGCCGTTCTCGTTGGGCTCGCCGACGTGACCGCCCAGTTCCCAGCTGCGGATAACCGTCAGCTTGTCTGAAAGCTGGGTCAGAAGGTCAAGGATGGCTGAATTTTCAGCGTTTTCTGCTGCCTGCCACATGAATACGTGCCTGATCAAAACTGATCTCCTTCTCGATCTAAGAAGACCACCGGTGTAGCGCTCGAACTTTCGGACGCTGTGTGCACTCGTGGTCTTTTTCTTGTGTAATGCCATCTTGCTGTGACCCAGGTCTATGAGTCCAACACATACTTGTCATCACACCAATCGATATGGATCATGGATCCATGGAGTTACAACAGTTCCGCTACGTAGTGGCCGTCGCTGAGGAAGGCAACTTCACCCGCGCGGCGGCTCGATGCTTCGTGGTGCAATCGGCCTTGAGTCACCAAATCAAGCGACTGGAGGAGGAACTGGGGGTGACCCTTTTCAACCGGACGAGCAGGCGAGTTGAACTAACTGCTGCCGGTTCGGCATTCGTTGCTGCGGCACGTACCGCCTTGATTGCCGCAGAACGCGCAGCAGTTGACGCAGCGGCGGTCGCAGGACACATCACGGGCCGCCTCAGCGTCGGGGTCATTCCCACCGTTACTGCCGTTGACGTTTCTGATCTTCTCCAAGCGTTTCGCACAGCACACCCTCAAATTCACATCATGTTGCAGGTAGGTGGCAGCGATGAACTCGAGGCGTCTATTGCACGCGGAGATCTCGATGTGGGTTTTCTGGGGCTTCCGGAAAACCGCCAACCAAAGGGAGTCTCGTGGCGACATTTGGGTTCAGATCCGCTGGTAGCAGTCACCAGCCAAGAACACCGACTGGCGAACGCCCGAGAAGTAAAGCTGCATGACTTGGCCCAGGAGACATTCGCTGACTTCCCCAGCGGAACTCCGGCGCGTGACGAAAGTGACCAAGCATTCGCAGCAGCCAATATCCATCGCGAAGTGGCCTTCGAGTCAATGGCCACGGACCTCACCATCGATCTTATTCGCCATAATCTGGCGGTGGCATTGCTGCCAGCGGGCTACGTTCCGCGCCACCCAGCCTTGGTCAGTATTCCGATCACCGACGGGCCGTCGCGCTCAGAATATGTCGCCTGGAGCAGCTTTAACCCGAGCCCAGCAACCCACGCCTTTCTCGAACTGATCAAGTCGGCAGACTCTCAGAACGAACCACAGAGTCTCGTCGAGATTGAAAAGATGCCCACTACTTGAGCGCTGCAGACTCGGGGTTGAGTGCCACCACCGACGACGACCGCAGTCATAGTAGGCCCGAACTGTGTAATTGCGGTGCGTGGTTTACGCCAGGGCACGACGCTCTCATCCGAATAGAGCACACCCCAACCTGACGTCAGAGAGCCCCTGAGAACCCGTCAGATTAGGGCCAGAAAGCCAATTCCCGGACACGGGTCCAAGCACTCCTAGACCCAAACCTGACACTTCCTCACCCGAAGCACCCCGCCCGCCCAAACCACCCAAAACGCATTCACCCTCGCCCAACCCCCGCCACCACCTGGCCAGCCACATTGAACGCCCGGTTCCGCCCCGCGGCTTTGGCCTGGTAGAGGGCCTCGTCCGCCGTCTGGATCAGTTCCTCCAGCGACGGCCCGGAACAGGGGGTGGACGCGATCCCGTAGCTGACCGTAGGAAAACTGAGTCCGTCCGGGGCCGGAGCAGCGGCCAGGCGGCGGCTGATTTCCGCGGTGATGGCTCCCGCCGCAACCTCGTCGGCACCCGGCAGCAGGATGACGAATTCTTCGCCGCCGTATCTGGCCACCAGATCCGTCCGGCGCAGTGACCCTTCGCAGGCTGCGGCAAAGGCCTTGATTGCGGCGTCACCGGCGGTGTGGCCGTGCGTATCGTTGATGGTCTTGAAGTGATCCAGGTCTGCCAGTACGACGGCGGCCACCGCACCAGTCTGCTGCGCGGCAGCAAGCTCGCGTCCCGCCAACTCCATGAATGCTTCACGGTTCAGCAGCCCGGTCATACCGTCCCGCGTGGCCCGTTCGTTGAGTGCGCTGATGAGTTGGTCGTTGCTCAGCACGGTCATGCTGAAGGAGACCAGGACCAGCAACATGAGCAGCAGCATGCACGTGATGGCGGGGCTGAAGAACGAGCTGAGTATTTCGCTGGTGGGCCCCTCCAGGACATACACCGCGGCCCGGCATCCGAAATAGGCCACCAGGATGGCTGCGACAACCAACAACGGCCGGTGCGCCTGGGACGCCGGCGACTTCAGCATCGCCAGTTCCCGGACAGCCAGCGCCATCCCCACTGCCATCGAAACGAAGTAGACCAGGCCGCCGGGCCAGACTCCGTCAGTGCTTGTTTCCAGGAACGAGGCACAGGTCGTGGCCCCGGGAGCAACCAGGAAAGGCCACAACGGAGCCCTCAACCCCCGAAGGGAACGGAACCCTGCCCACACACCGAAAGCACCCGCTACCAACAGCGCATTTCCGAAAGGATTGGCTGCCCAGGTCCAGTCGGTGCCCTTCAACCAGTAGGCAGCGTTGCCCACCAGCCAACAGCCCAGCGCAACGCACCAACAGGCGCTGTACAGGGACCGGGTCCGCCGATAGGACCCCCAAAACAGCACGCACAACGTCAACGTCACGATTGCCAACGCCAACTTCAAACTCACTAAATCCAGCATCAACGCCCCCATCCAACGGACCAGCCTAGAGCCTTCCCTTGGATGGGCCGAACATGACGCGGCGGGCCGCGTTCAGGAGGCCTCAGCTGGCGCCCGCAGCCACCTTCTCAACCACGTTTTCAGTCGCCGCCCAGGACGCGAGAAGCTTCAAGGCTTCCTCACTGGAACTGCCGGGAACGGCGGGGTACACGGTGACGTGCAGGCCTGTGTCTTCATCGAGCTCCAACTGTTGGTAGGTGAGCTCCAAAGCCCCCACCACCGAATGATGGAAATTCTTCATGCCCGAACGGTGGCGCCGCACATTGTGGGCTGCCCAGAGCGTACGGAATTCCTCACTCCGCATGGACAGCTCTCCCACCAGCTCGGCAATGCCCTTGTCGTGCGGGAAACGTCCGGCCTGGCGGCGCAGGATCTCCACGTTGGTGTTCTTGGCCCGTTCCCAGTCGGGGTAGAAGTCCTGTCCGCGCGGATCCAGGAAGATGAACCGGGAGTGGTTCGCCGGCCCGGCCATGCTGCGGAAGAGGTCGTAATACATGGCGTAGCCCAGGGCATTCGCCGCCACCACGTCCATGCGGTTGTTCGCGATGAGGGCCGGCGCACCGGTGATGGCGTCCAGGAAGTACTGCAAAGCGGGGTCGAGGGTGGGCCCCGTCTTCTTGGCCTTGGCCCGGTTGCCGCGGTTGGCTGTTCGGGCAAGATCGTAAAGGTGGTCCTGTTCGGCACGGTCCAGCTGCAGTGCCCCGGCGATTGCGTCCAGCACACTGTCCGATACGCCTGACAGGTTTCCCCGCTCCAAGCGCGTGTAGTAGTCCACGCTCACTCCGGCCACGCGTGCCACCTCGTCACGGCGCAGGCCGGAAACACGACGGCGGACACCGAACGTTTCGATCCCGGCCTGCTCAGGTGTGATGCGTGCGCGGCGGGACATCAAAAACTCCCGCACTTCCGATCGATTGTCCATGATCAACACGTTACGACCCCACACGTGTGTTGTGAGAGGTTCTGCTGGAACCCGTATAAACGGGGCCTCCCACCTCCTGTACGGGCCGTGGTCCGATAGGTCTCAGTTGCTTTACCGGAGAGGCCCAGCCATGTCACCAGATACTTCCACTGCCACCCCGCACCAAGCCCAGGCTGACACCCATCGCGTGAGTCATTGGGCCGGGGTCTTCGCCCTGTCCTTCGGAGCCTTCGCCCTGGTGGCTTCCGAATTCATGCCGGTCAGCCTGCTCACACCCATGGCCCAGGACCTTCAAGTCTCCGAGGGCCTGGTGGGACAGGGGATCGCGATCTCCGGGCTGTTCGCTGTCCTGACCAGCCTGTTGATCTCCACGGTGGCCGGCAGGCTGAACCGGAGGACGTTACTGATTGGCCTGGCGGTGCTGATGGGCGCTTCTGGTGCCCTAATCGCCCTCGCACCGGGATACCTGCCGTTCATGGTGGGTCGCGCCTTCATCGGCGTCGTAATCGGCGGCTTTTGGTCCATGTCCGCAGCCACCGCCATTCGCCTGGTTCCCGCACCCCGGGTTCCCCGCGCCCTGGCCATCGTCAACGGCGGCAACGCGTTGGCCACCGTGCTGGCGGCACCGCTGGGCAGTTACCTTGGCTCACTCATCGGTTGGCGCGGCGCCTTTTTCTGCCTGGTTCCGGTGTCCGTCGTGTGCGTGGTGTGGCTCTGGTTTTCGCTGCCGTCCTTGGCGGCACCGTCGGTGACCAGCCCGACGGCGACAACAGGTCCGACGTCGGACGCTGAGTTTTCGTCGCAGGCACCAAAGGTGCGCAGCATCTTCGCCATCTTCACCGCTTTCCGCCAGCCCGTCGTCGCCTGGGGCATGGCCGCGTGTGGTGCCTTCTTCATGGGCCAGTTCATCCTGTTCACCTACATCCGGCCCTTCTTGGAAACCGTGACAGGGGCGGACGTGACCTCAGTATCGCTGGTACTCCTCGTCCTTGGGGTGTCCGGCTTCGCGGGTACCGCGCTCATTGGCCGCTTCCTGGGCGCGGGCCTGTACCGGACCCTTATGGTGATTCCGGCCGTCATGGCACTCATTGCGGCGGCCCTGATCCCGTTCGGTGCGGTTTTCGCCGCCGTCGTGGTTCTTCTCGGCCTCTGGGGGCTGCTCGGAACGTCGGCGCCCGTGGGTTGGTGGAGTTGGGTGGCGCAGGCCATGCCCCACAACGCAGAGCAGGGCGGCGGACTCATGGTGGCCGTGGTGCAGACCTGCATCGCGCTCGGGTCTACGCTCGGCGGTGTTTTGTTCGACTCGCTCGGCTTTGAAAGCACGTTCCTGGCAAGCGCCGGTGTGCTGCTGCTGGCCGCGTTCCTTGCCTGGCAAACCAAGCGCGTCACGGCGCGAAGCACTACCTTGCGTTAGGTGGTGGGCATATGCCTAGGTTGGGTTTGGAATGTGCAAGCCCACTCCCACACAACGGATGACGGAGAAACCATGACCGAATCAAACACCAACGCACTCGCGCAACAGCTGAAGGCCCTGCACGAGGCACCCGAAATCCTTAGTGTCGTCAATGTGTGGGACGCGGTCAGCGCAACTACGGTTGCAGCCCTGCCCGAAACCAAGGCGATCGCTACGGCCGGCCACTCCATCGCAGCGGCCTACGGCTACGCCGATGGAACCATGCCCCTGGACGTGGCGCTCAGCGGCGTGGAGCGGATCGTCAAGGCAGTGGACCTGCCGGTCACGGCAGACCTCGACGACGGTTATGAAGACCCTGCCGAAACCATCCGCCGGGCGATCGGCATCGGAGTTGTGGGCGCCAACGTCGAGGACCGCTTGCGCCCTTTCGACGAGGCAGTAGCCCGCGTGCAGGCCATCATCAAGGCCGCCGACGATGAGGGCATCGCCTTCCAGCTGAACGCCCGCACTGATGCCATCGCCAAGGGTGGCGACCGGCCGATCCAGGAGAGCATCGAGGACGCCATTGCGCGTGGCCGTGCCTTCCTCGACGCCGGTGCTGCGCTGGTTTTCGTGCCTGGCGCGCTCACCCGTGAGGTCATCGAGCCTTTGGTGGCGGGCCTCGGACACGGCAAGCTCTCGGTCATCGGCGCCCCCGGTGCCCTGCCCGCAGCCGAGCTGCAGGAACTCGGCGTGGCCCGGGTTTCCTATGGTCCGTTCACGCAGCGGGTTGCCCTCCGTGCCCTGCAGGACCTGGCCTCCGATCTCTACGGCTCCGGCGTCATCCCCAAGGACACTCCTGCGCTGAACTAACTGCCAGGCATGATGTGGTCCCGTCGCTATCGCAGTGGCGGGGCCATTTTCATGAGCCGGACCGCTTTCATGAGCCGGTCGCTTTTAAGAACCGGACCGCGTATCGAACGCCGCCGCGGATTCCCTGAGCAGCCGCGCGACCGTGTCCACAGGCAGGCTCGTTGGCCTCCGCCGCTCAAACCGCCGCAAGGCGATGTGCCTGGTCCCCAGGCCGGGAACATCCAGGACATCCACTTGGTCCTGGACCACGCCCGTCAGCGCCAACGTAGGCACAATCGCCACACCCTCGCCGGCCGCCACCAAGGCGAGTGCCGTCAAAGTATCTGCGTATTGGTGGACGGTCTCGATTCGTACACCTGTTGAATGACGCAGCCTGCCGAGCACCGCAATGTTGGCCGCGGACGGCTCGACTCCCAACCAAGGCAACGGCAAGCGGCTGAGGTCAATGCTTTCCGTAGCCAGCAACGACCCCGCCGGAACCACCAGTTTCCAGGGTTCGTCCAGCAGGGGTTCCTCAACCATTCCCGATGCCAGCGGTTGCTGCTCTGCCGCCGTCGAATCCTTTTCCACCACCACCGCGTCGAGTTGGCGTTGCCGGAGCAACCGCATCAGGGGCGGGAAGCTGTCCTCGACGATGTCGATCTTCAACTGCGGGTACATGCTGCGCCATTCTGGGAGGCGCGGAATCACCACCGTGCGCATGAAGCTGGTGAAGCCACCCACCCGGACAACACCGGCCACTTTGGCCTCGCCTTCCATGCGGGTCCGGGCGACGCTGAGTGCCCTTTCGATCTCTTCACCAGCCTCGGCCATGGCCAGGCCCGCCGGTGTGAGCACCGATCCTTTGGGCGTCCGGACCAGGAGCGCTTGGCCCGCTTCGCTCTCGAGTTTGCTCAGCTGTTGAGACACGGCAGAGGGCGTAATCCGCAGTTCGTCGGCCGCCGCGAGGACCCCGCCAGTGCGGGCCACGGCTAGCAAAACGAGGAGTCGGCGCGGGTCCATTTCCATGTTAAGAGATCCTAAATACCGGCTTCAGATAAATGCAATTGAACTAAACAAATATCTCCAGCAAGATCTATCTCAGGGCCACTTCTTCCGGCCCACATCTCACCAAAATCCGCTCGCCGCTCCGGCCGGCACCAACTCGTGAAAGGACTGAAATGGAAATGCTGTGGGAAGTTGTTGGATGGACCGGTGCGGCGGCGATGCTTGGCGCTTTCATGTCAGTCTCCATGGGTTGGCTCAAGCCGGGAATCAGCTTCCAGGCCGTGAACCTGTTCGGCGCGTGCGCGTTCATCCTCAATGGCTTGCTTCATGGCGCCTGGCCCTCAGTTGTGACCAACATTGCGTGGTTCCTGATCTCCAGCATCGCGATTTTCCGCATGCGCGCCAAGCAGCGCGCGGCGGCGGGGACCGTCACGCCCACCGCGGACGTCAGGGAATTCACGACGACGGACACCGGCACCCACGTGGTGGTCCCGGTGGCTAAGTGCGCGTAAGGGGCCTGCGGCCGTTTGCTGTCTCGATGATTGATGCACGGAAGTGCCCCCATCCTTTGGATGGGGGCACTTCGCATTGTGCTGGTGGTTGCGCGGGGCGCACAGCCAGCGAATTTAGCGTGTCGCTATCCGCGGACAGTGACAGAGAACTTCCAAACGACTTTCCCGGTATCGGTCATGATGAAGCACTGACTTGCGCGGGTCCAGGAGGAGTTCATGGTTAGGCGCTTCGTGTTGCACGCGGACTGGGTGCTGAAGTCAGTCGGGTAAAGGTATGAGTAGCCCGCCGCCTGCGCTGGCGCCGCAACCGCGAGGCCTCCGACGGCAACTGCGATGGCTGCGGTAATACTGGCAATGGTGTTTCTACGCTTCATAGTCTCTCCCCAAATAGGCCTGAACGATTACGGCTAAAGCTACCAGCGGGGACTTGGCACCACGATGGGGAGAAGTGCCCACTACCGGGCACAAGTTGGTCGGCTACGGGAAACGCAGGCCCGAGGATCGCTCACCGCGTGGCCCGCGCCCTTGCCCCCGTGTATCGGTCTGGCTTTGTGGAGCAGGACTTATGGTCGGCCTCATTTCAGTCATCTGAAGCCACAATGACGTGAAGTGTGCGGAGGATCCGATCAATGACGATGAACTCGTGGAAGCCCAGGTTTCCGGTGACGAAGCCGTAGTCATGCTCGGATTCCCGTGGGGGATTGCGTAGCTTCAGTACGGTGCCCGAGCCCATCAGGGTGTAGATGGTTTCCAGCCTTTGAATAACTTCGAAGGGCTGGGAGTATTGCGGGTCCGTCCATTCTTGGTCATTGGCCCAAATGGCGATCTCGGCCTTCGCCGCTTCGGCCGTCGATGGCTCGAACAGACCCGGTTGAATGGCATCAATCACCCACCGACCATGTATTCCCCATGCTCGGACTTCCGTGGCCGAGGGAAAGGGCGAGGCATAGTCGTGCTGGTACCCGGGGCTCTCGATCAGGCTTTCAAGAATAGATTGGTCGTCCTGATCCGGGTCGATAAGGAAACGCGTCAGCTGGACCCACATAAACGTGCCGGAATCAAGATGAACAACTTCATCTCCGACGAGAGGCAATGTCATGGCTCAAATCTATTTAGGTTCGACCACTGGACTATGCCGGCGCGCACAAGCGGGCGTTGTCCTGTTCAGCAGACGTGAGCACGTCCCCGCCCTTTTGCTGGCGAAAGCTGCGGAGTACTCGGGGTTCCCCATGTCTGCCCTCGCTGCTACTTTGTGACCATCTTGTCGCCAGAGAGGAACGGGTCATGAAGCTTACCGTCAGCCTGCAGGTCACCCTCGACGGTGTCGCCCAAGCCAACGGCGGCAACAATGAGGAAATGGATCCCGGATTCACTCGCGGCGGCTGGGCGATTCCGCTCAACGACGCTGAAGCCGTTCAGTACATCCTCGATACCTGGAGGCGCCCCGACGCGTTCCTCCTCGGACGGAAGACTTACGGACTGTTCGAAACCTACTGGGGTGCACGCAGCGACGACGGCGGCTTCGGCGAGGCAATCAGCTCAAAGCCCAAGTACGTCGTCTCCACCACCCTGGCTGAACCAAGCTGGGAACAGACAACTGTGGTCCCAGACGACCTTCCCAACCGGGTGAAAGAACTCAAGGCTCGGGCCGGCGGCGAGCTTCTCGTGGTTGGCAGCGTCTCGCTCGCACGATGGCTGCTCGAGAACGAACTGGTGGACGAACTGAATCTGGTCCAGTTTCCCGTTATCGTCGGCGAAGGCGAACGCGTCTTTCCCTACCAAGGGCTCGACTTCAGACTCCAGCTGACGGACTCTCGCGTTTTTGCGAGCGGAATAGTGGGACTCACCTACCGAGTGGGCGGACGCCCCGAGTATGCCTGAGACGGGCACTCGGTCACCGGCCGCGCGAACTGCGGCTCATCACAAAAGGTAACCTCCCGCCGTCGTGATCTCAGCGGGCGCCTATTCTGGGCAGTAGCCGCCGCCCCACCGTGAAGGAACCCGCATGCCCAACCCCGCCCGTCCACTCCGCAAGCTTGGCTTCCTCACCATCGGCCTGTTCGATCCGGCGGATCCGGCGGCCGGGCACCGTTCCACGTTGGAGATCATCGAACTTGGCGAGAAACTTGGATTCGACAGTGCCTGGCTCCGGCACCGTCACCTGCAGTTCGGGATTTCGTCCCCGATCGCCGTGATGGCCGCCGCGAGCCAGCGCACGTCCAGGATCGAGCTCGGGACGGCTGTCACTCCGCTCGGCTGGGAGAACCCACTCCGCCTGGCAGAGGATCTTGCCACAGTTGATGTTCTCTCCGGTGGACGGATCAACCCGGGGCTGAGTGTCGGTGAGCCCATGAACTACGACACTGTGAAGCACGAACTGTACCCGGACTCTGCCGAGGCTGAGGACTTCAGCTACGCCCGCGTGGAACGTCTTGCCCGGCTGGTAGCGGGCGAAAAGGTGCGGGAGTTTTCCGGCAAGCAGGGTGTGGTGGAGGAGTTCTCCAACCGCGTGGAACCACACTCCCCCGGCCTCCGGGATCGGCTTTGGTATGGCGCCGCCAGCCTCAAGTCGGCCGTCTGGGCGGGGAGGAACGGCTTCAACCTGCTCTCCAGCAGTGTCATTTTTCCGGAAGAAGGCCAGGAACCGGACTTCGCCCAGATCCAGCAAAGCCAGATCAGGGCTTTCCGCGAGGCGGCACCGGCCGGACAAGCGGGGAGGGTCTCGCAGGGCCTGGTGGTGATCCCCACCGATTCCGCCTCAAGTGCCCAGCGGGAAAAGTACCAGCGCTACGTCGACGAACGGACTCCCCGCACAAGTGCGCCTCAGGGACCCAAGCGCATGCTGTTCGCGAGGGACCTGATCGGCACCAGCGAACAGATCGCCGAGCAACTTTACGCGCACAAGGGATACCAGGAAGTGGACGAGGTGGCGTTCGCGCTTCCGTTCAGCTTTGAGCACGAGGACTACGTGCAGATCCTCACGGATATCGCTGAGAAACTGGGCCCGGCCCTGGGTTGGTCAGCGGCCGCGGACGCCTAGTCAGGCGCCGGACGTGCTTCCGCTGACCGGCCAGCCGTGGTTGCTTCAAGCAATTCCATCGATGCGGTCCTCAAGCTCCAGGAGTTCTGCTATGGCTCTTCGCCGGTTCGCCTCACGCTCGGCCCTGAACGCCAGCACCTCGTCCCTCTTGAAGCGGGTGTGCGTTCGAACCTTGAATGACGCGATCTTGCCGTCACGCGCCAGCTTCAGGAGCGTGGGGCGCGAAATGCCGAGAACCTCCGCCGCTGTATTGCTCGTGAGTTCTTGCGGCAAGGTACCCACAGTGACGCTGCCGTTGGCAGCGAGGGCCTGAAAAGCCTTATTGATGATCATGGACAGTTCGGGAGAAAGGTGCCTCACTGTCCCATCGCTCATTACTGCAGCGAAACCGACGACGCCTGCGGGCGCTGTTTCGACTTCCTGCCTAACGGTGGATAACGCTTCATCCGTGACCAGGACGTCAGTCTGGGAAAGCAGTATTGCGGTCATTGGTCACCCCTCGATGGTGGAATTGAACCAATACTACAATAGCTTTCACTTATAAGTGAAAAAATTTCCCGACAGACCTGATCAGTCCACGAACTCCGACTGCGTCTCGATGAAGTCCCAGTCCGCCTCCGTAAGCCCACCGCTGAGGTCGTCCTGATGCGGTCCGCCGGCCTCGGCAATGTGCTGCAGGACCTGGAGAGGGAGTTCCTCCGAGCGCAGGTTTTCGCGCAGCCATTCCTTGCTGTCCAGATGAAGATCGAGCCACCACATGAAGATTTCCATCGCACGCCGCCTTCCTTCGGATGAGAGGCCACGAGGCCACGGATTAACCGTAGGCCGAGGCAGATTCCCCTTCAAGAGCAGAGAACAACCCCTTGTAAGGGACACGGAACAAGGGCCAATCTGTACGTAAGAACCACAGAGGGATCCCGCGATGGACTGTGACATCGAGCTGGAGATCGTTACCGGCTCTGCACGCGGAGAATATGCGGTGCACGTGGTCCGTGCGCCGGCGGGAGGACACGCGTCCGGCACCTTCACCTTGGACGTGGACAGCATCCAGGACAGGCTCCCACAACTCGAAGCCACCGTCCTTGCCTCAGCAGTCGCGGCCAGGCGAACCCTCCCGGTGGCGGAGGTCGCCGTCCGCGAAGTCGGCCAGGAACTCTTCCAGGCACTCTTCACCCGCGAGGTCTACGGCACCTATCGGGCCAGCCTGGGTGCAGCACAGCACGCTGGCCAACAACTCCGCGTAGTGCTGAGGCTCTCGGCACCCGAGCTCGCGATGATGCCGTGGGAGACCCTGTTCGATCCCGAAACCGAGACCTATCTCTGCCAGACCGAGCCCCTGCTTCGTCACGTCCCCGCTCCCGACTACAACCTCAACCCCCTCGACGTCGCACCGCCGCTGCGGATCCTCGGCATCGTCGCCTCCCCACGGGACCTTCCGGCCCTGGACATCCAAACCGAGAAGGACCACCTGAGCCGGGCACTTGCAGGGCCCGTTGATGAAGGCCGGGTGGAGCTGGTTTGGTCGAAAACTGGCACGTGGGACGACGTCCAATCGATGCTCCTCGCCGGCCCGTGGCACGTAGTCCACTTCGTCGGGCACGGCGACTACGACTCGCGCACCGACGAAGGCCGCATCGCCTTGGTAGGCCCCGATGGCCGGGCCGCCATGGTCCGCGCCGTCAGGCTCATGGCCCTCCTGAGCGTCGCCTCGCCCCGCCCACGGTTGGTGGTACTGAACTCGTGCTCGTCCGGCGAAATGGGCCAAGCCGATCTCTTCTCCGGCACCGCATCGGCCCTGGTCCGAAGCGGGATCGGCGCGGTTGCCGCCATGCAGTTCGCCATCAGCGACGCCGCAGCGATCGCCTTCGCGCACGGCTTCTACGCAGCCATCGCCAACGGCCGCACCGTGGACGAGGCCGCCAGGGTGGGCCGCATCTCGGTCATGGCCAGCCCGGACGGCACCCTCGAATGGGTCACTCCCGCCCTCTATGTCCGCGGCGGCTCCACGCAACTGTTCACACTGAAAGGCACCCCACGCGCGCCCGCCCCTGCTGAAAATACGACGCCGCGACGCGCCTTCAGCGGTTCGGGCACACCGCGCGATCAAAGCACGACGGCGGTTGTCGCCCAAGGCGGGCAAGCCGCCTCCGCGGTGGGACCGGCCAGCGACACAGGCACCGCCCGCGCGGCGCAAGGCAACGCGGAGCTAACCATGAAGCGCGCCCAGCTCCGCGCCCTCTACGTCCAGGCATCGGCTGAGTTGCGGGCACGGCGATATGAGCAAGCCATTGAGCTGTTCACCGACCTCCTGACATTGGAACCCGATTACCGGGACGCACCCACGCTTCGGAGCGCAGCCCAGGAACGATTGGAGATGTCCCGCGCGTACCGTGATGCGGTCGTCGCCGAGGAGGCCGGCGATTGGTTGGCCGCGGCGGACGGTTTTGCCCGCGTGCAGGACGACCCCGCCTACCCCGACGCCGCCGCCCGGAGGAAGGATTGCGAGCGACGCCAGCGCATCGCCGACCTGCAGGGTGAGCTCCGCTACCACTCCTCGTTGGGCTCGTGGGAAACAGTGCTGGATGTCTCGCAGGAACTGGCCACCCTTGACCCGGACCAGGCGGACCCCGATGGCCTGGCCTCGGCCGCCAGGGAAGAGATCGAGAAAGTGAAGCCACCCGAATCCACACCGGTCGAGCCGGCGCAGCCCAACGAGCCTGGGGAACACCACGCGTCCTACACGGCCTTCGACCCGCCGGAACCGACGCGACGGCCAAGCAGCCAGCAACGAAGCCAGGCACCGCCGTCGTCCGCTGCTGTTGAACCAAGCCCAGCGCAAACCCAAGCCACGGCACGCAACGCCAAACCGCCCGACTGGATCCCGCTGGCTTGGGGCGCGGCGTCGCTGCTGGTTGCCGGCGTCGTGGGCGCATGCTTCGCGGTCTACTTCATCTGGCTCGACGACAACTACTGGTACGAAAGCGGCGGCGACGGCTCACTGCGAGTGGTTTACGGGCTGGTCGCGCCGTTCGGGTACCTGATGCTCGCCGTGGCAGGCCTGCCCGACCGCTCCATCCTGGGCCGCACGGTCATGGCCGGGCTGGTGGTGGCCCATGGGGTGTTTGGCCTGTCCGGCCTGAACTACACGGTGGAAACCACCGCCATTGTCGGAAGCCTCGCGGTGGCCGGGCTGGGTCTCTGGGCGGGAGTCCTGGCACTGCGGTCGCAGCAGGATCGTGTCCTCGGCTGGCTGTTGCTGCTCGCCACTGTGTCCATTCCGCTCGTGTGGTTCCAGGACAAAGGGGTCTTCATGGAGGCCTGGTACCGGACGCATGCGTACTTCGCCCTGATCCAGTTGGTCATTCTGGCGGTCGCCGGAGCCGGACTGTTGGTGGCATCCCGCCGCCTCCGGACCCCGCAGGTGGAAAGGACAGCACCATGACGCGCTTGGTCGAGTTCGCAACGGACGACGGCGGCACCGTAGTTGTGGAGGTGGCGAGCTCGGCCGGGAGCCTGGTCACACGGGGTGGCGACCACTCGGCGGAGCACTCGGGGGTGTTCGCCCGGGCCCAACAGACGTTCCAGCGCGCGCTGGAGCATGTCCGGCCGGCAGTCCAGGGCGTGATCGACGAGTTGCTGAGCCTGGAGAACAGGCCCGATGAACTCAGCGTGGAATTCGGGATCGACCTGCACGCGGAAGCCGGTGCGTTCATTGCCGCTGCCAGCACCGGATCCAACTTCACGGTGCGCCTCACGTGGAACAAGCCCGCCAACCCAACTAACCCCACCTCGTCCGCGTAGCCCCACCCAAGTAAGTCGCAGTTCGGGTCGTTCCCAGTGCTGGGAACGACCCGAACTGCGACCCAGTTGGGGACCAAACAGCCTGTTCAAGCCCCACGCCCGGCGCAACAATAAGGTATGGCTGCGGAAAATTTCAGCGGGCGCATTCCCTTGGTCGTGGGCGTTTTACCGGACCAGCATGTGGAGGTCCTGCAGACCGCCCGGACCCTCGCCGAACAACTCGGGGTGCCCCTGGTGTGCGCGTACGTGGACGAGGCCAGCTACCTCGTGGAGTGGGATCCCTCCCGCGAGACCCACCGGATGTCCCTGCATCCGGACAAGGACGACGAGGATGTGGCAGCCGTCCGGGGCGATTTGGGAAGGGCCATTGCCGACGCCATGGACGGCGGCTCCGCCGATTGGACGTTGCGATTGTTGGCGGGCGATCCTGCCCGGGCACTAGGGCGGCTCGCCGAGGACATCAAGGCGTCGATGATCATTGTCGGCACGCCGGAACCTGGCCTGGGGCACCGGATTTCCGAGGCATTGAACGGTTCCGTGGCGGCCTGGTTGAGCCATCACCAGCGTCGGCCGGTGCTGATTGTGCCGCAGAAAAAACGCCCGAAAACCGCCTCGAAAAACTAAAGCGAAAGTACTAATTCGACATGGTGGCAATGAGGGCTCACGGGACGTAGAGTATTTAGTGCAGGTGAGCGAGAGCCCCTGCCTCAAAGGCTGCTCCGGAGTGCGTATCCCCCAATAACGCACTCCGGAGCTTTTTTTAATCACACCCAGTCCCCCGCACTCGCTGGCGTGTGCCGCTACGACCTTCTTTGAAGCCACGACGGCCCCGACACGCCTATGGAAGGGCATGTCGGGGCCGTTTGGCATTCAAAGTGGGTGGTGGTGGCACTCGCCGCGGCGGGAAGGTAAGACGGCGGGCACCCATCTCGGGCGCGGCGGCCTCCCGCCCGGCAGAAAGGTACGACGGCGGCACTCACCTCAGCGGAGCGGCGTCACCTCACGAATGTGTACAGCAGGGCCGCCATGCCGAAGCCCACCAAGGACAGGACGGTCTCGAGCACGGTCCAGGTCTTCAGGGTGTCCTTGACTGACATGTTGAAGTACTTGGAGATGATCCAGAAACCGCCGTCGTTGACGTGGCTGGCGATGATCGAGCCGGAGGAAATGGCCACCACGATCAAAGCCAACTGCGGCTGGGAATACCCGGATGCCAGGCTCGGGGCGAGGATGCCACCCGTGGTCACGATCGCCACGGTTGCCGAGCCTTGGGCGATGCGCATGCCGGCACTGATCACGAACGCGGAGAGGATGATCGGCAGGCCGGCCTGGGACAGCGAGTCAGCCACGGCCTTGCCAACACCGGTCGCTGACAGAACGGCACCGAAGAACGCGCCCGCACCGACAACCAGCAGGATCATGCCCACCGGACGCAGCGAGGAGCCAGTGATTTCGCTCAGCTCGGCGGCGGTCATGCCGCGGCGGATGCCCAGGAGCCACATGGCCAGCAGAACAGCGACGGTCAGTGCAATGGCCGGGTTGCCGAAGAACTGGAGGGCGTCGCGGAACGGACCGGCGGGAGCGAAGATGTTGCCGAACGTGCCACCGAGGATGAGGATCATCGGCAAGCCAATCGCCAGCAGCACAATGCCGATCGAGGGCTCGTGGCCCTTGGCTTCCTCGGCTTCTTCAACAATCCGGTCCTCGGGCACCGTCACCATGACGCGCTTGCCGATCCAGGTGCCCCACAAAATACCGGAAGCGAACCAGGCCGGGATACCGCAGATGAGGCCCATGAGGATGATCCAACCAAGGTCCACGTGGAACAAACCGGCAGCAGCGACGGGTCCCGGGTGCGGAGGAAGGAAGGCGTGGGTCACTGACAGGCCGGCCAACAGCGGAAGTGCATACAGGGCCAGGGACTTGCCACCACGGATTGCAGCGACATAAACAAGCGGTGCCAGCACGAAGATGCCGATATCGAAGAACACCGGGATACCCAGCACGAAGCCGGTGATACCCATGGCAAGCGGCGTACTCTTCTCGCCGAAGATCTTCACGAGCCTGCTCAGCAGCACTTCAGCGCCACCGGAACGTTCAAGGATCGCGCCGAGCACCGTACCAAGGCCAATGATCACCGTGATGTGGCCAAGGATGCCCGCGAAGCCCTTCTCAATGAGGGCGTCGCTGCTCTTGGTGGCCGATCCCACCAAGGCTTCCACCGAGATCCCGCCCACCAAGGCCACCAGCACACCCGTTCCCACCAGGGCGATGAACGGTTCGAGCTTGACCTTGATGATCAGGAACAGCAGGAGCGCGATGCCGGCGCCTGCCAGGAGGAGCAGGCCGACGGTATCGTGCCGCAGCCAGTCGAGGAATTCATTCATGGACGTTACTTTCTAGGTGGGTCCTACTTGAGGGTGCCGGTGAAGGCGGCGGCACGTGCCGCGATGTCTGCCCAGTCGCCGGCAGCCACGGCTGCGGGCGGGACCACGCTGGTGCCGCAGCAGACTGCGGCAGCACCGGCGTCGAGGTAGCTCTTGGCGTTGGAGGCGTCGATGCCTCCGGAAGGAAGCAGGCGGATGCCCGGGTAGGGCCCCTGCAGATCCTTCAGGTACGCCGGGCCGAGCTGCCGGGCGGGGAAAATCTTGACGGCGGCGGAGCCGAGGTCCAGCGCCTGAGCCACCTCGGTGGGGGTCATGGCGCCGAGGCTGAAGGGAATCCCGGCGGCCGCGGCAACTGCCGCAACCTCGGGCCGCAGTCCGGGGGTCACCAGGAACTGCGCACCGGCGTCGATGGCTGCGCGGGCTTGGTCGCCGGTCATCACCGTGCCGATTCCGACGGCGGCGCCGTGGTCCGCTGCCGTTTCGGCCGCCCGCTGGACGTGCTTGAGCGCATCCGGCGTGGTGAAGGTCAGTTCGACGCTGCGGATGCCGCCCTGGGTCAATGCCCGGCACAGGTCCGCGGCGTCCGTGATGGAGGGTGCCCGGACCACCGCGAGGGTACGGTCGGCTTCGAGCTGCTGGACGAATTCTTCGGGGGTCATTGGCTTCTTTCTTTTGTGAGGCCGTCACCCTGCCTGCGGAGGGCGCGGCCGGCGCGCGCGCCGGTGGGTTTGCCGCCGTCGATCGCTGCCGTGCCGTTGACGAACACGAACTCGATGCCGCTGGCGGCTTGGCGGGGATTCTCGAAAGTGGCGGTATCGCGGATGGTTTCCGGATCGAAAAGTACGACGTCGGCGGCGAACCCTTCGCGGACCAGTCCCCTGTTGTGGAGCTTGAGTCGCGCCGCAGGCCGGCCACTGAGATGGTGGACAGTCTCTTCCAGGCTGAGCAATCCGAGGTCCCGGGAGTAGTGGCCGAGGTAGCGCGGGAACGTACCCCAGGCGCGCGGGTGCGGCTTGGCCCCGACCAGGAGTCCGTCGCTTCCGCCGGTGTGGGTGCGGTGCTTCATGATGGCCTGCACGTTTTCCTCGTGGCCCACGTGCTGCAGGATGCCGGTGCCCAGGCGGTCCTCGGTGAGGATCCGGGCAAACACGTCGAAGGACTCCTCCCCCGTTTCCGCGGCGATGTCTTTGATGGTCTTGCCCACGTAGCCTGCGAGCGCTGGGTTCTGGACGCCGCTGATCTCCAGGGTTTCCCACTCTGCGACCACGCCGTGACAGCCGTCGGAACCGTAGATCTCTACTGCTTCGCGGATTCGCGCCCTCGTCTCGGGTTCTGCCAGGCGGTCCAGGGTGGCTTCCGTTCCGCCGGACGACGCCCAACTCGGCAGGATCGCACTCAGCGTGGTGGCGCCGGGGAGGTAGGGGTAGGTGTCCAGGGTGATGTCCACGCCTTGCTCCAGCGCTTCATCGATGAGGTCCAGGAGTTCCCCGGCGCGGCCCTTGTTCTCGGCGAAGTTCATGGTGGCGTGGGACAAGTGCAGGGCGCATCCCGTGTCCCGGCTGAGCCCGATCATCTCTGCGTAGGCATCGAGTGCGCCCTTGCCGTAGGAGCGGTGGTGCGGCGCGTAGAACCCGCCCAGTTCGGCGACGACGCGGCACAGCCCTGCGAGTTCCTCGGTTTGCGCGTACATTCCGGGCGTGTAGGTCAGGCCGGAGCTCATGCCCACGGCGCCTTCCTCCATGGCCGTGCGGATGACGTCCTGCATCTGCTGCTGTTGCTCGGGCGTGGGGTCGCCTTCCGCGAAGCCCATCACGAGCGCCCGGACCGTTCCCTGCGGGACGAGGTAGGCGGCGTTGGTGGCGATGCGGCCGGTGCTGCCGTCCGCGCCGGCTTCGAGTGCATCAAGCCGGTCCAGGTACTCCCCCACGGTCCGCCAGTTCCAGTCGAAGTCCGCCGGGTTGTCGTTCCAGCCCGCGATCTTCTCCCGGACACCGGCCAGCGTGGCATCGTCAACGGGCGCATAGGACAGCCCGTCCTGGCCCAGCAATTCCGTGGTGACGCCTTGGCTGAGCTTGGCGAAGTGGTCGCGGTTGACCAGCAGCTGCAGGTCCGAATGCGCGTGCATGTCGATGAACCCGGGGCTCAGGACCAGGCCCGTGGCATCGATGACACGGTCCGCGCCCGTGCCCGCGGCGGTGAGGCTGCCGGCGTCGGCGATCACGGCGATCACCGGACCGTCCAACAGGATGTCCGCAGGGCGGCGGTCCGCTCCGGTTCCGTCCACCAAAGTGGCGTTGCTGATGAGGGTCTTCATGGTTGGTCCTAGAAGAAGGTATGGATGAGGTCGACGACGGTTTGGTCACGGTTCGTGTCGGCGAGGACGGGGATGACGGTCCACTTGTCGAAGGCCGTGCACGGGTGGGACAGGCCCAGCCGGACTACGTCGCCGGGGCGGACCGTGGTGGTTTTGGGATCGAAGGTCATGAAGGAATGCTGGTCATTCACGGAGGTGATCTCCACGCCGACCAGGGGTTCCATGGGTCCGCCGAGCACCGGGCCGATGAACTGCGGCTCGGGAAGTCCTTCGTCGAAAGGGAGGTCGCGCTTGCCGGCGTCGAGGATGGCCAGGCCCGGTTCCGGCTGGGACACAACGCGTGCCCAGCCATGCATTCCGGCCTTGAAGGGAGCGTCGCCTTCGCGGGAGAACGGCGAGATGCCGCGGTAGAAGCCGTCGTCGTGGATGATGTAGGCGCCGCTGCGGATCATGAGGTCCACCGACGGACCCCCAGTTTCGGCCCCTGTGCTGATCGCCGGGGCAAGAACCGTGACCACGTCATCGAAGTACGCGCTGCCGCCTGCAGTGATGATCACTGACCCCGACCCGTACAACCCGGCCGCGAGTAGTTCCTCATGGAGCAGCCGCATGTCGGCGAGGTAGCCACGGACGGCGGCCAGTCCGGCGTCGTCCGCTGTGTGCGCGAGCGAGCCTTCATAGCCGCTGACGCCCACCAAGCGGAGGTGATCCGACGCGGACACTGCCCGGGCCACGTTCATGGCAGCTTCCACGCCGCGGGCACCGGTCCGGCCGCCGTGGGCACCGAGTTCCACCAGGACCTCCAGCACTGAGTCTGTGCCGGCGAGGGTGCTTTCGATCAGTTCGACGGTCCCGACCGAGTCCACCCAGGACAGGATGGTGGAGTCTTGGTCCGCCACCCACTGGATCGCGTGCGGGTCGGTGAGGCTGTTGGCGAGCTGCAGTTTCTGCACGCCAAATTCGCGGGCCACGCGGAGTTGAGCAAAGTTGGCCAGCGTGATCCCCCATGCTCCCCGGCTGAGCTGTTTGTCCCATAGCTGCGGGGACATGGTGGTCTTGCCGTGGGGCGCCAGCAGGACGCCGCGCTCCGCACACCAGGCCGCGAGCCGGTCCGCATTGGCTTCCAGGGCGCGGGCGTCGAGCGTGAGCAACGGGGTCTGGAAATCGGCCAGCGTGTGCTTGGCGGCGAGGAACTCCGTGTGCGTGGTCCCGTTGGCCGTGGCGGGCACGGCTTTGTGCCGCCAGTCGAGCTGACGGTTGGCCAAGGCTGCCACGGCGGAGGCCGAGATTGCTTCGGAAGTGTTCACGCGTTGATTCCCTTCGCGGTGCTGCGTCTTTGGGGCGGCGGGGTTGTGTGTTCGCTGCTGCGATTCTGATTGCGTTGCGTATTTTGCAACGCTGGTTGCAAAGCTGCTGGTGCTATGTCTAACATGGTGGCGGATTGAGAGTCAAGGCCGCGGCATGATCCGCAGGGTCCCTCAAACCCCCGCGGATCGACGTGTCCCGCGGCGAAAACAACGCTGAAAACGCACTGATCGGGTACGGGAGTTACATGCTGTCTGCTGTTTGTGTTGGCGAGACCATGGCCATGCTGACCCCTGCCCAGGCGGTCCCCCTGCACTTGGCCACGGAACTCCATTGCGGAATTGGCGGCGCGGAATCCAACGTCGCCATGGGCTTCGCAGCCATGGGCCTGGATACGCACTGGGTGAGCCGGGTGGGCCACGACGGCTTCGGTACGCGCATCCTCAACGAACTTCGGGACCACGGCGTAGGCGTATCTGGCGTCGAGGTCGACTCCACGCGGCCCACCGGCGTGTACGTGAAAGTCCCGGCCCAGGAGTCGGACCCCGACGGCGGCAGCTCAGTCCTGTACTACCGGCAAGGGTCCGCGGCCTCGGCCATGGGACGGTCCTTCCTGGAGAATCCAGCCGTGGCCTCGCTGCTGAAAAACGCCTCGCTCATCCATCTGAGCGGCATCACCGCGGCACTCTCCCCTGAGTGCTTGTCGCTGCTGGAGGCCCTCCTGGCGGCGCCCCGCCATGGCCGGACCATCAGCTTCGACGTCAACTGGCGGGCTGCCCTATGGGCTGGACAGGACCGCGGCGTCCTGCAGCGGCTGGCGAACCTGGCCGACGTCGTGCTTGTTGGGAAAGACGAAGCCGAACCGGCCTTCGGCACCAATGACGAAGCCGCACTCCGCCGCCTCCTGCCGGACCCGAAGGTGCTCGTCATCAAAAATGAGGCGATCAGCGCCATTTCGCTCGACCGGAGTGGCACCCGGGAGGAAGTGCCCGCGCTGTCCGTGTCCGTCGTCGAGCCTGTTGGCGCCGGTGACTCATTCGCCGCCGGTTACCTCAGCGGCCTGCTCTACGGGCTCGGCCAAAAGGAAAGCCTCCGTCGCGGCCACGTAGCCGCCGCCTGCACCCTGACCGTGCACGGTGACCGCGGGCCCTTGCCGCCCGCGGAGCAGCTCTCGGCAATCCTCGATTCTTCGGATCAGGACTGGGCTGCTATCCATGTTGAAGAGGGACAATTCAACACCAGAACCGGAGCGTGACACTTTGAGCCAGAGCCTGATGCGGGCCATCGACCTGCTTGGCGAACTCGCCGCGAAACCAGCAACCCTGGACGAGCTCTCGTCCAAGGCCTCCGTGCACAAGACCACCGTGATGCGGCTCCTCCACGCCCTCGAGGAAAAACGCCTCGTGGTTCGCGACGACGACCAGAAGTTCATGCTCGGCTCAAAGTTGTTCGAACTGTCCTCGCTCGCGCTGGAGCAGCGGGACATCCGCAAAGTCGCCCACCCGCACCTTGCCGAGCTCAACGGCAAGACCGGGCACACCGTGCACCTCGCGGCGTTCGAAGGGAACGAGGTGGTGTACATCGACAAGTTCGAATCGCACCACCCCGTCCGCATGTACTCGCGCATCGGCCTCACTGCATCGCTGCACTCGGCCGCTGTGTCCAAGGTCCTCCTCGCTGACATGCCGCGCAGCCGGCAGGAAAAAATCGCCGCGGGGTTGGATTACGTCAAAGTCACCGAAAATACCCTGACCTCCCCGGAAGCCCTCTTGGCGGAACTGGAGCAGGTCAGGGAACAGGGCTGGGCCCACGACAACGCCGAGCACGAGGCCTTCGTGCACTGCATCGCGGCCCCCATCCGCGATGCCAGCGGTGCCGTGGTTGCCGCAGCCTCTTGTTCGGTACCGGTAGTAATGCTCAGCTATGAAGGACTGCTTGAGCTGCTGCCCGACCTCAAAGCCAGCACCGAGGCCATCTCCAACGACCTCGGCTGGATCAGCCATGAAAGGAACTCAGCATGAGTGAAAAGACCGTAGTACTCACCGAAAACGCCCCCGCCCCGGCGCACGTTTTCTCCCAGGGAATCAAGAAGGGCGGCATGTTCCAGGTATCCGGCCAGGGGCCCATGGATCCTGCCACCAACCAGTACATCGGCGACGGCGACGTCCGCGTCCAGACCCGCCGCACCCTGGAGAACGTCAAGGCCATCCTCGAAGCCGGCGGCTCCTCCGTTGAAGACGTCCTCATGTTCCGCGTGTACCTCACCACGCGCGACGACTTCGCCGCCATGAACGAGGTCTACGGCGAGTTCATCCGCGAGAACGTCCCCAGCGGCCTGCTCCCGAGCCGCACCACGGTGTTCGTCGACCTCCCGCACGAGGTCATGCTGGTGGAAATCGACGCCCTCGCCGTCACCGCCTGACCCTCTCTCACCGAACACCCCCTTCCCCCGGATCCTCTCTCACCGAACACCCCCTTCCCCCGGATCCTCTCTCACCGAACACCCCCTTCCGCAGGATCCTCTCTCACCTGCCGAAAAGGTGGCCGACGGCGGCACTCGACTTGGGTGCCGCCGTCGGGGATCCAATGGGTGGCTGGCTGTGGGCGGTGTGCCGCCACGACCCACTTTGATAGCCAACCCGGCCAACACGCCGCACTTTCCCGCGAACTCGCGTGCACACGGCGTCAAAGTCAGTGGTGGAGGCCCGCCCAACGCGGAGCGGAGGCTAGTCCCGCGGGGTTGCGGGAGGCTTATTGGTCGCTCGCCTGGTCAATCCCAGGATCAGGAAAGTCGCGCCCGTGGTTGCAAAGGCTATCCATCCAGGGTTGCCAAGGATCAACAAAGAAACTCCCAAGACGGCAAAGACGATGCCAATGGGCAGGAATGCCTTGTCTCCGGAGTTGTTCTTCTTGACCGACGGCCCTGACCTAGTGTTCGTGTCCCCATTCACCTTTGTGAGGCTACCTCAAACGCGGCGCCCATTCCGTTGCGACCCCGCTGCTGGGCAACGCCGGGCTAGCGGGGCTGCGACGTTTTCATGGGAAGGGCCGGGACGGCCGGGACCCGTTGGCGCTTCGCGAAGATCCGCGCACGCTGGCTGGACAGGGCCAGCAGCACCAGGATGTCCGTGGCCAGGCCAGCGAGTCCGGCCTCAAGGGTGATGCTGGTGGTGCCGGTGGAAGCGTCGATCGCCTGGACCAGGATCGAGACCGAGCTCAAACCCATGGCGATCACCCGTGCCCCGTTGCTCCCCAGGAAGATCCTCCAGGCCAGGAACACCTCCCCCAGCCCGAACACCAACACGACTATCCCCACAACGGTGACTGCCGCCGTCGTGGTTTCCGGGTCGGCCGGGGCGTCACCAAGGGTGAGGTCGGCGAAGACATCAGACGAAGTGAAAAGGGTGACGGCGAGCGCGAGTGCCGCCAGTGCCCTGACCACCACCAGGACGGCGCCCATGGTGGTGGGGGCCGGACGGCGGTCGCGGCTGTCAGTCTGCCTGGGCATGTCGCCATCGGGGATGGAGACAGGGCGGGCGTCGACGACGGGCAGGTCGCCGTCCGTCGAAATGGAATCGCCGCCTCCATTGCGCGAGTGGTAGCCCGTGGAGAAGTCCTTGATCACGTGAATGCGGACGGAAGGTTCGCCCTCTGAAACGGTCCGGACAATGTGATCGCGCTCCACGTCGGTGTTCTGCTCGATCTTGTGCGTGATCTGGAGCGTGAAGAGGGAGAATCCGACGCTGCGGTCATAGGTTCCGGCGGCCAGCCAGTCCACCTTGTGCCCGCCCGGCAACATCCACCCGTCGGGGCATCGCCAGAAGCGGACGTGGTGCCGTTTGCCAGGGTTGTTGTCCACTTCCTGCTGGTAGGCGAAGTCCTGTTGCCGGTCGAAGAGATACAAGGGGCTGACCGGGGCCCGCTCATAGCTTTGCCGCAAGATGGTGGAACTGATAATCCGGCGACTGCTGGCGAACGTCACGTCATCCGCGATTGTCCAGCCTGCGCGGCGCATGATGGCGTGGACCTGGCGTTCCGTACCGAGCAGCGCCACGTTCACGGGATCCCCCAGCAGGCCATCGCTGGTTCGGGCACGGCCAATGAAATAGCCGGGCACGTAGATGGTGGTCAGGATCCGGTGCAGGCGGGGCAGGAGCAGGTAGGCCAGGAACGCCCAGAACACGAGCCAGGACCAGAGCTGGCCCCAGCCGAGTTGGAAGCTTTCGCCGACCAGGAGGAACGCGAGCCACACCGCCCCGACACCGCCGAGGACGAAGAACCCGCGGTCCAGCCACGTGTCTGTGGCCTCCTTGCTCGGCGCCTTGTACATGAAAGCTCCCCCGGTTGCGTTCCTTAAGCTTCGCGGTTGCGGCGGGGGTTGTACATGGCGATCACTGCAGCAGCCAATCGAGTGGGCGGTCTCAGCTGGCGAGTTTGTGATGGCGCTGCAGCAGCAGGTGAACAGCCTCCCGGACCAACGCGCTTTGACCCTTCCCCGTTTCCCTGATCAGGTCGTTGAACGCTTGGTACTCCTGCTCGGAGATCCGTCCACGTACCGTCGGAGAAGGGCCGGCGGACTGCCGCTGGCCCACTTTCGGACGCCCTGGACGCAGTGCGGCCTCGATGGCCTCTTCACTACCAAACTCGCGCAAGAGGAATGACCTGCCAGCCGCGGCCGCATCCGCGCCATGAAGGGCAGTACCTTTTCCTTGAACCTCCGTGTCAGGATCGTTCAGACGCTGCGCCAGTGCCTCGTAGTACATTTCATCTCCAGCCATCTGGGTGCTCCTCTCGGAATCGAGTGAACTTTGGCCCTAAATGCATTGCGTGAAAGATGGAAGACTCTCTGCCATCCCCGAGCTCATGAACCAGAATCTCAATCTCCCGGTCCGTCTGGGCATGCTCAGGACCGACGTAGAGAACTATCCTTCCCTCTCCAACCGGCTCGTCCAATTCATGCACGAAGCTCGCGTTCAAGATCGCGTAGATCTGGTCTTGGCGCGAAACGCCATGCTTCTCGCTCGATGGTTCCCAGCGGGGCGCCATAATCCACCCTAATTTTTTGTAGCAATTTATTGTAGCAGCATTCTATGGACAACCGGCCAGCCTTAGCTGGCGCGGGAAACGCTATGTGGATAACCCGTCCAGGGTTCGAGTTCGCGCCCGCACCATCAACGGCTGGCTACATGGCTGCGTCCGCTTGCGTGAAGACTCACTTCTCCCCAAGGTCGACAAACAGCTGCCAAGGATGCTTAGCATGAAGACGCCCGGCCATAACGGGTACGTGACCTCTTGAACGACCCCTCGGACGGTCGCCGTTGACGCGGCGCCCACGTAAAGGAGAAAGCTGTGCGGGAGCCTGTAGTCAGCGAGAGTGTGTCGGAAACCAGCGAGGGACCGGCGGAGACGCCCGTGGAACCTGTACAGGCATCGGATCCTTCGGCGGAAACAGTGACCGAGGAGGCGACTGAGGAGACCCAGGCCGCCGAGATCACCTTCGACGAGCAGTTCTACCCCGCCCGCCCTAAGGCACTCAGGCCGATCGCCCGCCGTCGTCAATTCTTTGCCGCCCGGCCTTCATTGGAGTTTGACGGCCTTAACAAAACGTACGTGGACTGGCTCCGGAACCAGTCCATGCTGGGGGACGCGAACACCATGGCGCGGCAGCTGTCCGGGCAGGCGAGCATGTGGCAGAACGCCTACGCCCGGCCCAACCCGAGGGCAGCAGTGGAGAAGGCACCCGTGTGGTTCACGGCCTATCCGCTGTCCTTCATCACGCGCGAGAACCAGTCGTTCCTGGCCGCCCTGGGAGACCCGGAACTCTGGAAGGCCTTCCGCGAGATCGGCATCCGCGGCCTCCACACAGGCCCCGTGAAACTGGCCGGCGGCATCAGCGGCTGGTCCCAGACTCCGAGTGTCGACGGGCACTTTGACCGGATCAGCATGGCAATCGACTCCGCGTTCGGCACGGAGGAGGAGTTCCGACAGATGTGCGAGATCGCGGCCGAGCACGATGGCACGGTGATCGACGATATTGTCCCCGGGCACACGGGCAAGGGCGCCGACTTCCGACTGGCCGAAATGAACTTCCGCGACTACCCCGGGATCTATCACATGGTGGATATCCCCGAGGAGGACTGGCACCTGCTCCCGGACGTTCCCGAGGGCAAGGACTCGGTGAACATCAGCCCCGAAGCCGAACAAGCGCTGCAGCAGGCCGGGTACATCATCGGCCGGCTCCAGCGCGTGATCTTCTACGAACCCGGGGTGAAGGAAACCAACTGGAGTGCCACCCGACCCGTCGCGGACACCACCGGCCAGGTCCGACGCTGGGTGTACCTGCACTACTTCAAGGCCGGGCAACCCTCCATCAACTGGCTGGACCCCACATTTGCCGGAATGCGCCTGGTGGTGGGCGATGCCCTGCACTCGCTGCTGGACCTCGGCACGGGTGCCCTTCGGCTGGACGCCAACGGATTCCTCGGCGTCGAGAAGAGTGCCGAGGAACAGCCTGGTTGGTCCGAAGGCCACCCGCTCTCCGAGGCCGCCAACCAGCTCATCGGCTCCATGATCCGCAAGGTGGGTGGGTTCTCGTTCCAGGAGCTCAACCTCACCATCGACGACATCAAGGCCCAGTCCGAAGCCGGCGCGGACCTTTCGTACGACTTCATAACCCGCCCTGCATACCACTACTCACTGGTCACGGGCGATACCGAATTCCTTCGGCTGACCCTTCGCCTGGCCATGGAAATCGGCGTGGACCAGGCGTCCCTGGTCCACGCCCTGCAAAACCACGATGAGCTCACCTACGAACTCCTGCACTTCGCTGCGGGACACCGTGATGACGTGTTCGAGCTCGGGGGCGAGGAACTGACGGGTGCCGAGGTTGCGGAGAAGGTCCAGCAGACACTTCGCGAGCGCCTGACCGGCGAGAGCGGCCCCTACAACGCCTTGTTCACCACCAACGGCATTGCCTGCACCACTGCGAGCTTCATCATGGCGGCGATCGGTATCCAGGATCCGGACTCTGTTACACCCGAACAAGAGGCTCAAATCCGCGATGTCCACGTGCTCCTGTCCATGTACAACGCACTGCAGCCCGGCGTTTTCGCCCTCTCAGGATGGGACCTCACCGGCATCATCGCCCTTCCCCGCGACGTGGTGGGCGAACTGACCGCGCAGGGCGATACCCGCTGGATCAACCGTGGCGCACATGACCTCATGGGCACCCGTCCGGACGCCGTGAGGTCCGCGGCAGGTATGCCCCGGGCCCGCAGCCTTTACGGTTCCTTGCCGGAGCAACTCAAGGACTCCGGTTCCTTCGCGCGCCGGCTGCAGGAAATCCTGCACGTCCGTGAGACGTCCGGCGTCGCCACCAGCATGCTCCTGGACGTGCCGGACGTGTCCAACCGCGCGCTGCTGGTGCTGGTCAACCAACTCGCCGACGGCAACCTCGAAGTCACGGTCCTGAACTTCTCGGACCAGGACATCGCGGGCAGCATCCAATCCCCGCACCTGGTTCCGGGGGCCACTGTCCACGACCTCTTCAGCAGCACGGACGTGGGCCAAGTGGACGACCTGCACAGCTTCTTCCTCGAGCTCGGTCCGTACCAGGGCACGGCTCTGGTGCTGCGGGAGCCGGAACCCGTTGAGGAGGAACCGGCCGCGGGGTCAGCCAACTGAATCGCAGTTGATACCGTTTTGAGCCGTCATAACGGCACTACCTGCCATTCAGTTTGGAACGCGCTCGACGTCGGCACCCGGGTGAGTGCCGATGTCGGGCGCCTTTTCGGCAGGTGAGAGAGCATCCTGCCGGAGGGGATGTTCGGTGAGAGAGGATCCGGGGGAAAGGGGTGTTCGGTGAGCGAGGGTCAGGCAGTGACGGCGAGGCCGCCGGGCGGGTGCCTACCGGACCGGGTCCCAGCTCTGGACCAGAAAGGCCCAACCACTGGGAGCGCATGGTCCCGGATCTACGTTCCCGCCGCCCCCTCCGAACAAGAAGTCATCGCCAATCTTCAACGTGGCGCCGTCGGGAAAAACAATGCCCGTCTCAGTAATTTTCGTCCCTTGGGGGAAGATGAGTGCGTCCTCGCTACCTGCGCTGACAAAGCATCCCGCGCTGTTCAGTCCCAGCTTCCCCCTATTGCCGGCATCCATATGAAAGTCCGCTGCGGGGTCGTTAGCGACGGCCGCCTTGTTGCCGTTGCTCCCGGTGACCAGGTGGTTGTCGAAAGTCGGCATCCGGCCTGTGATCTCGGGCAGTGGGCCACCTGACTCGGGTGCAGGTGACCCCGGGGCGGGCTGCGTCACCGCTGGCGAAGCCTGATCTACGGGCAAGCCTGACACGGAGATCGCAACGACGCCCGCAATAACCGCAGCCGCCGCAACCAAACCAGCCCCCGCCGCCAGCCGGAACCGACGGGTGGACGACCGCCTCCGGAAGTGTTCAATAGAACCGGCCACCGTGAGTTGTTCCGCGTCGGAGAACCTGACAGCGAGGCTCTTCTCCCTGCTCCGGGCCAGTTCGTCGTCCGTTACCGCCAAGGCAGGATCGGCTGCGGCCAGTCTCTTGAGGGCATGCTTGTTGCTCATTCGTTGTCTTCCTCTGCGGCGTGGTCAGCCAGAAGCAGCCGACTGAGTTCTTTGCGGGCACGGTGCAGACGCATCCGCACGGCCGTTGCGGTCAGTTGGAGCAATTCGGAGATCTCGGCCGAACTAAAACCGTCCCAGTAAGTCAGCAGGAGAACCTCGCGCTCGTCCGGTTTGAGCCTGTCCAGCGCTTCCCGGACCCCCTCCTCGTCTGAACCAAGAAGCTGCGTCCGCTGCAGCTCCAACTGCTGCGTAAGGTTTCGGGAGCGTAAGTCCGAGCGGTAATGGTTGCGCAGGACGTTCCGGGCGAAGCCAAAGACCACCAGCACGGAGAGTTCCTGGTCATGACGGGTCTTCTCCCACGCAATCCTGAATACCTCCGCGCAGAGATCCTCGGCCGTGGACGCTCCCTCCGTCCGGCGACGAAAGTACCTGTAGACCTTGTCGTGGCAGGCCGCGTGTGCTGCCAGGAAATGCTTCTCCCTGGCCGACTCCACACGATCTCCTTGATCCGTCTTCACGCTCATAGCCGGTTAATGTCCGGCAGTCAGAAGAATGTAACCAACTTTGCGGAGAAGGATGGGTTCCGGCGCCTTACTGGGCGCCAAAGGCCGCCAGCCCTGCCATGCCAGTAGCTGAAATGTACATTTCAGCTAAAATGTCCCTATGAGCGAAATGACCGTAACCCACGCCAGAAGCAGGCTTTCCGAGGCCGTTGACACCGCACGGGTAAGTCACGAGCCGGTGTACTTGCTCCGAAGGGGTCGACGCGTCGCCGCACTGATCGACGCCGAAGACCTCGCCAGGCTCATCGAGGCGGCCGAGGACCTGGAAGACTTGCGCGCGGCAGATGCCGCCCGTTCAGAGATGGATGAGTCCGGGGAAGGTCCCGTGCCGTGGGAGGAAGTCAAGGCGGAACTGGGCCTGGAGTGAGCTACGCCGTCCAACTCGCGCCAGCGGCAGTCCGGCAGTTACGGAAACTCCCTCCCGACGCACGTCGCAGAATCCAAGCGGCAATTGAACTTTTGGCCGATTCGCCCAGGCCTCCAGGGGCAAAGAAGCTTGTCGGCAGCGCCAACGACTGGCGCGTTCGAACGGGAGACTATCGGATCATCTACGAAATTCAGGACGGTCGACTCGTCATCCTGGTGGTCGCCGTGGGGCACCGCCGGGACATCTACAAAGGATGACAACCAATCAACGCGCACGACGTCGGGACCCGGGTGAGTGCCGACGTCGCCGTTGAAATCACCAGCCCCGTACCGTCACCACCAACTTTGGCCGCCAACCTTGGCGGCATGCAGTGATTTCGCGGCGTGTCGGCCCACGTGGAAGTCAAAGTGGGTGGTGGTGGCACGCCTACGCGACCCGCACCCCAGCAAAGCGGGTGGTGGCGGCACGCCTACGCGACCCGCACCCCAGCAAAGCGCGTGGGGGCGGCACGCCCACCCGACCCCACACCCAAGCAAAGCGAACGACGGCGGGAGGTTCCCGCCGTCGTTCGCGTTGTGAGGTGTGCTGCGATGAAAAGGTGATCAGGAGTTGAAGATCACGAAGAACTTGCGGATGCGCTCCTTGATGTCCCACGTGCCCTGCCAGCCGATGGGGAAGAAGGCCGCGTTGCCGGCCTCAACGGTGACGGGCTCCTTGCCGTCTTCGGTGACAACCATGCGGCCTTCGAGGACGTGGATCACTTCGCCGCGCTCCAGGAACTCCCAGCGGGACAGGCCGGGGGCGGCTTCCCACACGCCGGAGAGGATGCGGGAATCGTCGCTGGCGAACGGGACCGCCATGCGAACAGCAATGTCGTCGCCCAGGACCTCGGCGAACGGCTGGCCAAGGAGGGACTTCTCGAGGTCCGTTTCGAAGAGTTCCTTGGGCTGGAATGTAGTGGCCATGTGGATCTGCCTTTCTGCTGGCACCGCTTCTGTGCGGCTGCTGATGGATGGATTCCGCGGGTTGCTATCCATCCTGCGCGGTATCCATCAAAGCTAAAACCCTCAATCAGGACTGTTTTACGCTATCCCTTTGAGTGGGCACGGCGTTTGAGCTCGCCCACCACGGCATCCCCAACAAGGAATACCAGCAGGCTCCAGCCCAACAAGGGCAAGAAGAATCCCACGGCCACCATCACAGCGATGGCCGCGAGTACACCCACCCAGTGCCCTCGCAGGAACGCGCCACGGGGAGCCGGCCGGCCCATGGCCCAGGCGCTCCCGCGGGTGGGGCGGCGCTTCCACCACATCACGTAGCCCCACACCACCATGGCGGCCAAAGCCAGCGCCACAGCAAGGAGAAGCAGCTGGTTCGCCAAGCCAAAGAGCAGCCCCATGTGCCCTGCAATGCCCCAGCGAGTGAGTTTCGCTGCGAGGTTGAAGTCGTCGAAGTCCAGGCGGTTGGCGATCTGGCCGGTGGCCGGGTCGACGGCGACAGCGCTGGCCGACGCCGGCCACTCACGCCCGGACTCGGTGACAGACCACGCGGTACCGGGCTTCGTGGTTGGCTTAATGTCGATCATGGGGGCTTTGATGATGTCCGCCCGGGCCGCACTGATGACAGTGTCAAATACGGCTGGATTGAAGGTTTCCGCAGTCCCCGGGTCCGCGGCTGCACTCCCGTGGGCCGAGTGGTCTCCTCCCGCGGTCGAAGTCCCACCGGTCAGCGAAGTCTTGAGACTCGGCGTGGTCCAGTCCAAGGCCGTGCGCAGCTTGCTGACGTTTGCTCCGGCGTTCTCGGACCACGTCAGGCCGGTGGCAGAGAGGAACAAGAAGGCCAGGAGCATCACGGTTCCAGTGGTGCCGTGCAGCCAAACCGTGCGGGCACGGCTCTTGCGGGGTTTGGCTGCCTTAGTGGTGCGCTTACGACGGATCCGTTCGATCCACAGCAGAAGTCCGCCCAGGGCGATGACCCACAGCCACGACGCCGCGAGCTCGCTGTAGATGCGGCCCGGCTCGCCCAGGTTCAACGAACGGTGAAGATTGGAAATCCACGTCCGGATGGGCATCGAACCGCTGCTGCCGTAGGTAGGCAGGTCGCCGCGGATTTCGGCGGTGCCCGGGTCCACGAAGACGGTCCGGTACGTCGATTCGGCCAAGGTCGGGTCGGCAAACAGCACGCGGGTGGTGTCTTCGGGCCCCGGCGCCGGGCGCACGGTGACGGGAACCGCGCCGCCGGCCACATCCATGGCGGCCTTGACCTGGGTGGAGAGCGGCAACGGGTTCGCAACAGCCTGTACGCGCAACTCCTTGGCGTACAGGATCGGTTCGAGTTGCGGCGCCATGGCGTAGAGCCCACCGCTGACGGCCGCGACCAACAGGAACGGCCCGGCGAGGATGCCGGCGTAGAAATGCAGGCGGAGGAGGAAGGCCCGGAACCAGCCCCGTTCACTGGCTGGTTCGCGTTCCGGTGTGGGCTGAGGTGATTCGGCTGCCCCGACTGGGGGCTTGGCAAGAAGAGTCATGGGAGTTCTTTCAGGAAGTTTTTGGGCGCGTGGCCACCCAACTGAGGGACAGCAAACGTCCCTATGGGCGCTCAGTGGAGCAGGTGCTGTCCCCCAGTTGGGAGAGCGCGGGGTTGGGTGCGCGGCGCGGGGTGGAGGGTGCGCGGGGCGGCGTGGGTTAGCGCTTCGCGGGGCGGGTGCGGGCCAGGGCCGTCACACCTGCGGCAAGTCCCACCAAGCCCGCAGCGAGACCGAACCATCCCGCCGTCGAACCTCCATCAGAGGCGGACGACGGCGATGTCGCTGCGGCGGGTGCCGGCGTCGCAGAAGCGGTAGCCGCGGCGTGGTGGTCATCCGAACCGGCCACCTTGGCCGTGGTCACGAAGGACGGCGCCGGGTGTTCCGGTTCTTCCTGTCCCTCAACGGTCTTCTCGTCCCAGGCAACAACCGTGCCGTCCGTGTAGCTCTGCTTGGCAGGGAGCGTGATGGTAGTGCCGGCGTCGGGCAGGACACCCACGGAGATGGAGAAGGTCTGGTACTCGTTCTGGCCGATCTGGTGTGCGTCGTCGGCGGTCCAGACCACGGAGCTGGGAGCCTTGGTGACCGTAGCTCCGTTAACCGTGACGGGCTTGGGCAGGTCGGCGGTGACTACCTGTGCGGTCCAGCCCTCCACGGGCTTCACGGAGACGGAGTTGAACGGAGTGTCCGTGGGCAGAGCAACTTCGAGCTTGTTGGTCTTGGCCGTGGCGGATTCGTTGGGGACGCTGAACGTCAGGTGGGTGTAGCCGCCCGCTGTGGTGCTTTCCGGGTCCACGTGGACGTGGGCGGACGCTGTGGCGGCGCCGGCGGCGAGCATTCCTGCGGCGAGGGCAGCAACGGAAACGGACTTCAGGGTACGGCGAATAGGGGTCTTCATGGCTTGATGCCTTTCACAGAAAAGGTGGGAGTCCGGGCCCCGGATTGGCCGGGCCGGCAACTGTGCCGCCTGTGTCCTGTGAACTGAACGTGCAAGGGTCTCAGACGGCGGGCATCATCGCCGGCGGACCCCGCCGTTCGGGCATGCGGCGGACCATCTGGTCACGCGGAAGGACGATCGGTGCCGCGACGGGTCCGGGGACCCGTGCGGGGACGATCACAAAAGGTTCAAGGAGCTTGATCAGGGGACGGAGCCAGGCCGACAACGCCCAGAGCGCCTGCTCACCGCGGGCCAGCACCACGGCTGTCACCACAGTGGCCACCGCGTGGGCGGCGAACATTTGCCAGTCGCCGGACGCCTGAACCGCCCCGGAAACACCAACAGCGTCAACGGCCATACCGGAAGCGTGGTGTGCGTGGCCGCCTGTCATCGGTTCGCCGGAGGTAGCTGCGGAGAGCGAGTGGAAGGCCCAGTGCAACCACGCCTGCCCGACGCCAAGGACCGCGATCAAGACAGGGAAAGACAAGCGAAACGCGGTGAGGATTGTTACCGGCAACACCGTCAGGGCACACAGTCCCAGGAGAATCGCCGGTTCGGGAAGGACTCCGCCGCCTGCGAGGTGTCCGCCGGAAGCCAAGACGATGATGAGCGAAGAAATCATCCCGGTACGCAACAACCGGAAAGAAGCACGACTAGCCATCAGTGCTCCTTTCCGGTTGCTTAGGGACTGCGCTTCGGCTGACCAAACCCGCAGTCCAATGGATCACAATTTTACGGACATACCCGGAGGTAGTTCCGTTTGCTGCAAAAGTTACGCGAAGGTCTTTCCCGCCGATCCGAGTTGCTGGGCGGCCTCGACAATGCGTGCCGCCATTCCAGCCTCGGCTGAAGCACCCCACACGCGGGGGTCGTAGGTCTTCTTGTTGCCCAATCCGCCGTCGACCTTCAGCACGCCGTCGTAATTGGCGATCATGTGGCCGGCCACCGGGCGGGTGAACGCGTATTGGACATCCGTGTCGATGTTCATCTTGATCACGCCATGGGACACCGCCTCGGCGATTTCCTGCTCGGAGGAACCGGAACCGCCGTGGAAGACCAGGTCGAACGGCTTGTCCTTGCCGATCTTCGCTCCGACTTCGGCCTGGATCTGCTTGAGCAGCTCCGGCCGGAGTTGGACGTTGCCCGGCTTATACACGCCGTGCACGTTGCCGAACGTCAACGCGGTCAGGTAGCGGCCGTTCTCCCCGGCGCCCAGGGCCTCAATCGTTGCCAGGGCGTCCTCCGTGGTGGTGTAGAGCTTCTCGTTGATCTCGTTCTCCACGCCGTCTTCCTCGCCACCCACGGTGCCAATCTCGACTTCGAGGATGATCTTCGCGGCAGCCGCGCGTTCCAGCAGTTCGCGGCCAATCCGCAGGTTATCCGAAAGAGTCTCGTGCGAGCCGTCCCACATGTGCGAGTTGAAGATCGGGTCCTTGCCGGCCTTGACGGCTTCCTCGGACGCGGCCAGCAGCGGCAACACGAAGTCTGATAGCTTGTCCTGCGGGCAGTGGTCCGTGTGCAGGGCGATGTTGACGTCGTAGTTCCTGGCAACCTCGCGCGCAAACGCGGCGAAGCCCAAGGAACCAGCCACCATGTCCTTCACCGACGCACCGGACCAGTACGCCGCACCACCCGTGGAAACCTGGATGATGCCGTCGGATTCAGCCTCGGCGAAACCGCGGATCGCAGCGTTCAAGGTCTGCGACGACGTCACGTTGACCGCGGGGTACGCGAACCCTGACGTCTTCGCGCGGTCGATCATCTCCGAGTAAATCTCTGGGGTTGCAATGGGCAAGGTGGCTCCTAGGCTGGGCTTGGGCTAAGCGGGTTAGTTGGCTACGACGCCGGTGGTCTCGTAAGTGGCAATCTTGCCGATCCGGCGTTCGTGGCGTTCGGCATTGGTGAACGGCTCCGCGAGGAACGCCTTGATCAGCTCCGTGGCTTCTTCCACGGTGTGCTGGCGGCCACCGACTGCCACCACGTTGGCATCATTGTGCTGGCGGGCCAGCACGGCCGTGTCCAGGTTCCAGGCCAGCGCCGCGCGCACGCCCTTGACCTTGTTCGCAGCGATCTGTTCGCCGTTGCCGGAACCTCCCAGGACGATGCCCAGGGCGTCAACGCCTGCGGCTTGGTCATTGACGACGGCGGTGGCGGCGTTAATGCAGAAGGAGGGGTAATCGTCCTCCGGATCGTAGGAGGTGGGCCCGTGGTCCACCATCTCGTAGCCGCTCTCCGTGAGCGCGGTGATGAGGTGCGAGCTGAGTTCAAGCCCTGCATGGTCAGTTGCGATGTGAACGCGCATGGGTGGTCCTTAGGCTTTCTGGAGTTCAGGGGTGGACGTCGGCGCAAAGGCGAGCTGCCCGTTGGTGCGCAATGAATCGATCGCGTCCGCGGGTGACGGCTTGCCGTAGACGGCCGAGCCGGCCACGAAGATGTTGGCGCCGGCCTCGGCCGCGCGGATGATGGTCTCTTCGGTGATGCCGCCGTCCACCTGGATGGCAACGTTCACGCCGGATCCGTCCACGGCTTCGCGGGCGCGGCGGATCTTGGGAAGGACAACGTCCAGGAACGCCTGGCCACCAAAGCCGGGTTCAACGGTCATCAGGAGCAGCATGTCCAGCTCGGGCAGCATGTCCAGGTACGGCTCCACAGGAGTCGCGGGGCGCAGGGCCATGCCGGCTTTGGAGCCACGTGCGCGGAGTTCGCGGGCGAGCTTGATGGGGGCCATGGCGGCTTCCACGTGGAAGGTCACCGAGTCCAGGCCGGCGTCGGCGTACAGGGGAGCCCAGCGGTCGGCGTCGGCGATCATCAAGTGGGCGTCCAGCGGCACGGGACTGACTTTCTGGATCCGTTCCACAACCGGCAGGCCAATGGTCAGGTTCGGCACGAAGTGGTTGTCCATGACATCCACGTGCACGGCGTCGGCGTTGCTGATGCGGGCCAGCTCGGCTTCGAGGTTGACGAAGTCGGCCGAGAGGATGCTGGGGTTGATGCAGCACGTCAATGGGGAGGTGGACATGATGTCCTGCCTTTCAGGAACGGTCAGAGCGGGAATAAAGGGCGTGGAGACCCCCGGAACAGGGGGTCTCCACGCGGGGCGCCAGATGCAGGGGCGCCCGGGGAGGAGGGCTTGCGAGGGTCAGGCAGCCTTGCGGGCGGCGGCAAGTGCGCCTTCGACGTCGGCCAGCAGTTCCTTCCAGCTGGCCACGAACTTCTCGAGTCCTTCGGACTCAAGGAGGGCAACAACGTCGTCGTAGGAAACACCGATGTTCTCGAGGGCGTCGAGGACCTTCGCGGCGTCCTGGTAGGTGCCCGTGAGCGTATCACCCTTGGCAACGCCGTGGTCGAAGGTGGCATCCAGGGTCTTCTCCGGCATGGTGTTCACCACGCCGGCGGCAACCAGTTCGGTTACGTAGAGGGTGTCCGGGTACGCGGGGTCTTTCACGCCGGTGGAAGCCCACAAGGGACGCTGGGCACGGGCGCCGGCCTGGGCCAGGACGTTCCAGCGCTCGGTGGAGAACAGCTCCTCGAAGACCTGGTAGGCAAGGCGTGCGTTGGCAACACCGGCCTGGCCCTTGAGGGCCTTGGCTGCATCGGTTCCGATGGCGTCGAGGCGCTTGTCGATCTCGGTGTCCACGCGGGAAACGAAGAACGAGGCAACTGAGTGGATCGTGGAGAGGTCGTGGCCGTTGTCCTTGGCCTGCTTGATGCCGGCCTGGAACGCGTTGATCACTGCGCGGTAGCGGTCCAGGGAGAAGATCAGGGTGACGTTGACGCTGATGCCCTCAGCCAGGACGGCGGTGATGGCCTCGAGTCCTTCAAGGGTGGCGGGGATCTTGATCAGGACATTGTCTTTGTTGACCTTCTTGTACAGTTCCTTCGCCTCGGCGATGGTGCCTGCGGTGTCCCAGGCCAAGCGCGGGTCGACTTCGATGGACACCCGGCCGTCAACACCGTTGGTGGCTGCGGCAATCGGGGCGAACAGATCGCAAGCGGCTGCCACGTCCGTGGTGGTGAGCTCGAAGATGGTCTCTTCCACGCTGGAACCAGCGGCGGCCTGTTCGGCGATGGCGTCGTCATAGTCTGAGCCTGAGGTAATCGCAGCCTGGAAGATGGATGGGTTGGTGGTCACGCCAACCACGTTCTTCTCCTCGATGAGCTTCCGCAGGCTGCCCGTCTCGAGTCGGTTGCGGGAAAGGTCGTCGAGCCAGATGGAAAGACCGGCTTCGGAAAGCTGGGCTGTGGGAGTTGCGTTGGTCATGGCTTCTTCTTTCGAAAGAGAGTGGCAGTGCGGCGACGGTGGGACGAATGCGCTGCGTCCCGCTGCGGCGCCGCACTGCGGTTCAGGGGTTAGTTTCCGACGGCGGCCAGGGAGTCCATGGCGGCTGCGGTGACGGCTTCGGCGGTGATGCCGAACTCGGTGAAGAGTCGCTTGTAGTCAGCGGAGGCGCCGAAGTGCTCGAGGCTGATGGAGCGGCCGGCGTCGCCAACGAACTCGCGCCAACCCAGGGACAGGCCGGCTTCAACAGAAACGCGGGCCTTGACCGAGGACGGGAGGACGGATTCGCGGTAGGCCTCGTCCTGCGTCTTGAACCACTCAACGGAAGGCATGGACACAACTCGGGTGGCGATGCCCTCGGACTGGAGGGCCTGGCGGGCTTCGACGGCCAGGCTGACTTCCGAACCGGTGGCGATCAGGATTACCTGGGCCTGGACCGTTGCACCATCGCGGGAGGCCTCGGCCAGAACGTAACCGCCCTTTGCAACGCCCGACGGCGAAGCGAACGTATCGCCTTCCGCGTTGCCCGTACCGCGGGCAAAGACCGGGACGTTCTGGCGGGTCAGGACAATGCCTGCCGGGTTCTGGTGGTTCTCCAGGATGGTCTTCCAGGCGATGCCAACCTCATTGGCATCGGCCGGGCGGACAACGTCCAGGCCGGGGATGGCGCGCAGCGTGGCGAGCTGCTCCACGGGCTGGTGTGTGGGACCGTCTTCGCCCAGGCCAATGGAGTCGTGCGACCACACGTAGATGGACGGGACACCCATCAGCGCGCCCAGGCGGATGGCCGGCTTCTGGTAGTCGGAGAAGATCAGGAACGTGCCGGAGAACGCGCGGGTCCGGCCGTGGAGCGAGATGCCGTTCACGATCGACGCCGCAGCGTGCTCGCGGATACCGAAGTGGAGCACACGGCCGTAGGGGTTGCCCTTCCAGGCTTCCGTGGAACGCGAGGCCGGGATGAACGACGGCGAGCCCTCGATGGTGGTGTTGTTGGACTCGGCCAGGTCGCAGGAACCGCCCCACAGCTCGGGCAGTGCTGGGCCGATGGCGTTCAGGACCTTGCCGGAAGCGGCGCGGGTGGAAACATCCTTGCCGGCCTCGAACACAGGCAGGAGCTCGTCGATACCTGCAGGGAGCTGCTTGGACTCGATGCGCTCCAGCAGTGCTGCGCCCTCGGGGTTCGCGGACTGCCAGGCGTTGAAGGAAGCGTCCCACTGTTCACGGGCAGCCGCGCCGCGGTCCACCACCTTGCGGGCGTGGGCAAGGATGGCTTGGTCTACTTCGAAGGACTTCTCCGGGTTGAAGCCCAGGACTTCCTTGAGTGCTGCGACTTCCTCGCCGCCCAGTGCGGAACCGTGGATCTTTCCGGTGTTCTGCTTCTTCGGGGCCGGGTAGCCGATGATGGTGCGCAGCGAAATGATGGACGGGCGGGTGGTCTCGGCCTTGGCCTTGAGCAGCGCGGTGTAGAGCTCCTGGACGTCTTCCACGTACTCACCCGTGCGCGTCCAATCCACTCGCTGGGTGTGCCAGCCGTAGGACTCGTAGCGCTTCAGGACATCTTCGGTGAAGGCAATGTCCGTGTCATCTTCGATCGAGATGTGGTTCTCATCGTAGACAACAACGAGGTTGCCCAGTTCCTGGTGGCCGGCCAGGGAGGAAGCCTCCGAGGTGACGCCTTCCTGGATGTCGCCGTCGGAAGCGATGACCCAGATGGTGTGGTCGAACGGGGATTCGCCGGCGGGAGCATCGGCGTCGAACAGGCCGCGCTGGCGGCGCTGGGAGTAAGCGAAGCCGACCGAGGATGCCAAGCCCTGGCCCAGCGGACCGGTGGTGATTTCCACGCCCTTGGTGTGCTTGTACTCCGGGTGGCCCGGGGTCAGGGAGTCCCAGGTGCGGAGAGCCTCGAGGTCCTTCAGTTCCAGGCCGTAACCGGAAAGGAAGAGCTGGATGTACAGGGTCAGGGAGGAGTGGCCCGGGGAAAGGATAAAGCGGTCACGGCCGATCCAGTCGGCATCGCGCGGATCGTGGCGCATCAGCTTCTGGAACAGCAGGTATGCAGCGGGAGCCAGGCTCATGGCCGTACCGGGGTGGCCGTTGCCCACCTTCTCCACGGCGTCGGCTGCCAACACGCGGGCGGTGTCAACGGCGCGCTGGTCCTCTGCGGTCCAGTCGAGGGTTGCGGTTTCAGGATCTGCGTCGCTGAATGTAAGAACCGCGCTTGCTGTTGGATTCACGATTGATCCCCTTTGATGTGTGGTTCGGCCGCCATGGCCGAATGCATGCTTTGGTTGGTTTCAATACTTCCGAAACAAAGGGGTAGGTAAAACACTGTTTTCTGACAGTTTTTGACTATACTTTCGGACAGGGCGGATTATTTTGCCCGGGCAGTTGCGCACCGGAGCACAGCAGCCAGAGAGCACAACAAGGAATTAGCCATGACCCTGTCGAACCCCCCATGGCCGCTGTTGCATTCCGTGGCAGCCTTGGCCGATGCCCCCCTGTCCCAAATCGCCGAGCGGCTCCGCGAAGCCACGCTCCCTTCAGTGGGCAGCACTGCGCTGGTCATCTTTACGGAGGACTGCACGGGCCGGCCGCAGAAGAAGGCGGGCGCGGAGGAGATCATCTCCCGCGTCTCCATCGAAGAGCTGGACAACCTCCGCGCGGAGTTGCCCGACGACGGGCCTTGGCGTGGCGAAGCCGAACTGGCCGGCAAGCCCCGGCAGGCGTTGGCCCTCAAGCACGCCCCCAGCAACGCCCTCCTGGTGCTAACGGATCCCCGCCTGGTGGACCCGGACAGCGAGGCTGGACTGGAAATGCTGAAGTACCTGTGGAACATCACGGCCCGGCGCATCCAGGAAAAAGTCGCGGATGCACCGCCGTCGTACCTCATCGAATCGCGGGCGGCGTCAGCCGAGCGCCTGCGCGTCACCGCCGAACTGACGGACCTGCACTCCACCACGCTGGAGACGCTCCTGGCCGCGCTGCGGTCCTCTTCCATGGACCACGCCACCGCCCGCACCACGGTCACGGACCTCGCCGCCAAGGCCTTGGTTGGCCTGCGTACGCACAGCGACCGCACCACGGAACTGGTGAAGGAACCGGTGGCCAAGGCCTTCGAGCGCCTGCGCGATGACCTGCGTCCACTGACGGGTTTCAGCGGCATCGAGGTCCAGTTCATCGAACCGCCGCTCAACGGCAGGGATCTCCCCGGCGAGGTGGCGCATGCCGCGCGAGCCATTGTCCGCGGCCTGGTCCTGGCCATGATGGAACAGCCCGAAGTCAGCCGCATCCGCACGCACTGGGACTGCGACGGCGAGAACCTGCTGATCAACGTCCGCGACGACGGCGGCGGTGCGCTGACCACCGAGGATCCGAACATCAGCCGCCTTGACCGGCGGGTGCAGGCGCTCACGGGACAGCTCCGGATGGACGTGATGGCGGGCTGGGGTGCCGACGTTTTCGTCTCCCTGCCCTTGGACCTCCCGGCCCGCCCGGCCGGCGACGTGACCGGCTGGAACCTCGCGGCCCGCGAACTTGAGGTTCTGCAGCACCTCGCTTCCGGGCACCGCAACCGCACCATCGCGTCCTCCATGGGCATCAGCGAAAACACGGTCAAGTTCCACGTGCGGAACCTTTTCAAGAAGCTCGACGTCGGATCGCGCACCGAGGCGATCGCGCTGGCCCACAGCCACGGCATGCGGCAGTCCTAGTACCCGGATCCGGGCACGGGAAGAAGCGGGACGACGTCGGTCGTCCCGCTTCTTCTGTTTTGGGCCCGAAGGCGAAAAACTATACTAAAGAGTAGGTGGTCAGGCAGCCGGACGGGTCGCGTGACCCCCAAACTGGTGCCGCAGGGCGGAAACCATTTTCATGGCGGGTGAGCTGTCCTCACGCGAAGCGAAACGGGCAAACAATGCCGCGGTAATGACAGGAGTGGGGACGGCGTTGGCGATCGCTTCTTCGACCGTCCACCTGCCTTCCCCGGAGTCCTCAACGTAGTCACCGATGGTGCGCAGTCCTGGGTCCTCGTCCAGCGCCTTGACCATCAGGTCCAGCAGCCAGGAACGCACCACCGTTCCCTTTTGCCAGGCACGGAAGGTCCCGGGTAGGTCAGTGATGATGTCCTTTGCCTCCAGCAACTGGTATCCCTCGGCGTATGCCTGCATGAGGCCGTACTCGATCCCGTTGTGCACCATCTTGGAATAGTGGCCCGCGCCCACCCCACCCACGTGGACGAAACTGTCCGCACGTTCGCCGTCCGGCCGCAGGGCATCGAAGACCGGCATTGCGCGCTGGATGTCTTCGGTGTCTCCCCCAACCATGAGGCCATACCCGTTCTCCAGGCCCCACACACCTCCGGAAACACCGCAATCCGCGAAGCGTACGCCGCGCGCGGCGAGCAGTTCGCTGTGTTTCTGGTCTTCCGTGAACCGCGAGTTGCCGCCGTCGATCACCAAATCTCCGGGGCTGAGCTTTTCACCCAGTTCACCGATGACGGCCTCCGTGGCGGCACCGGCCGGGACCATCACCCAGATGATCCGCGGTGCGGGCACCGATTGCAGCAGCTCGTCCAGTGATTGCACATCGGTGACGTCGGGGTTCGGGTCGAAGCCCGTGACCGTCACGCCGCCTTTGCGGAGGCGTTCCCGCATGTTGAAACCCATTTTTCCAAGACCTATTAGTCCGATGTGCATGGTGCGGCTCTTCTCGTGCGTTGGGGATGGCGTCTGGGCTGGCCTGGTGCCGGCCGGTGGTCGGGGGTTTTAGATGGCCGGCGGTTTTAGGTGGTCATGGTGGCGAACATGAGGGCCATGGTGGTGGCTCCGGCGGCTTCGAGGCCGTGTTCGGTGCGGGTGTTTGTGGGGTGGTGGTGGGTGTTGGTGTGGGTGGTTTGGGTGCGGTGGCGTAGGAGGAGGATGAGGAAGGTGGTGGCTGCTGCGGCGAAGGCGATGGTGAGGAGGGTGGCCAGGGCGGGGGTGTTCTGGAACACCGATGCGGTGCCGGTTCCTGTGCCGGTGGTGGTGGCGTGGTGGGTGTGGGCTGCTGCCGGGGTTGTTGTTGTTTGGGTGGGGGTGGTGTGGTTGGTCATCATGGCGATCATGATGGCTGCTGCTGCCATGGTGGCTGCGTGGTAGGTGCACTTGAGCCGGCCGGTGGTGCCGGCGCAGAAGGTGCGGTATTGGGGGCGGGCGACGGCTTGGATGGTGAACCAGAGCGCGGCGGCGGCCAGGAGGAGGATTTGGGCGAGGGTGGTTGCGGGGGCGGCGTTCCAGAGCATGGCTGCCATGAGCAGGTGCATGAGCGCGTGCAGGCCCTGGTTGGTCCGGTCGGCCCAACTGGGTCGCAGTTCGGGTCGTTGTGAGGGCTGGGAACGACCTGAACTGCGACCCAGTTGGGTGCCTTGTTCGGTGCGGGTGTGGGTGCCTCCAGGGCGGCGGGTGCTGGTGTGGGCGGGGCGGATGGTTTGGATGGTGTGCCAGGCTCCACTGGCCAGCAGCACCACGGTCAACGCCCAGGTCACGGCAGGGATAGCGAACACACTCATCACGCTCTCAATACATATATATAAGGAATACGGAGTTGGATCCGGTCCCCGGCACGGCTACCAACAGCACTGCTGTTGCCAGCACCGGGGACCGAAGTCTTGAAGGGTTCGCCTGATGTGGCGCGGCTGCGGTTCCTGGGGGCGGATTCCTGGAGAGTCCAGTCCGGCCCGCGATCCTGAAAAAGGTTTATGGGGTGAGGCCGCGGGAGCGCCGGTGTTGCTGTGGCGCTCCCGCGGGTCTCGTTGTGACTGTCAGTTACTTGGCGACTGCCAGTCAGTTGGCTCCTTCGGGAACCCTTTACTCTCCGGTCTTGCAGCAGCTGTCACTGGTTTGGGTGGTGCTGGTGGTGGTGGGGAGGTTGAGGGTGGGGTTTTGGTTGAAGAAGCCGTGGGGTTCGAGCATGAAGCCGATGTTTTGGCGGGGCATGACGGGCCAGTCTTCGAGGCGGACGACGTGGTGCATGCCGAAGGTGTACCAGACCACGAGGTCCTGGTCGACGATGTTGCGGTCTTTTTGGGTCCAGATGTGCAGTCCGTCATCGGCGCCGGTGGCCTGGTTCGGGTACTCGCCCGCGGCGAAGCGTTCGGTGCGGTCGTAGGGGGTGACCCAGAGGTTGTGGCGGGCGAATTGGGCGCGTTTGGAAACGTAGGCGTCGTCCCGGGCGGCGAGTTGGATGCCGTTGGTGGGGATCAGCCGGTACGCGACGGGTTCGTTGACGAGGTTCTTGGAATCGTGGTTGGTGATCTTCCAGAACCGGTGCTTGGCCTCATCGGTTTTCCGGATCGCTTTCTGTTCGGTTTCCAGGAGCCGGTCCACGGCCATGAACGCGGTGCCGGTGGGGTTGTGCTCGGGGTATTCCATGTCCACTTCGTACACGGCGTTCTTCACCCCATCGAGTTCGAAGTCCATCCGGACGTTGAACATGTGCTGGTGGATCGGTGCGTAAAGCCCGTCGTTGTTCAGGTTCTGACCATACGGGTTCCGCTGGCCGGGTTGCTGGCCGGCGGTGGAAAGGATACCGGTGGCCTTGACCAGGAACTCAATACTTCCGTCGAGGAAGAGGTGCCAGTAGAAGGCGTATTCGTAGTTCGCGACCGTGGCGATGAA